>DFKI01000094.1 GCA_002373325.1 Treponema sp. UBA3649 | reverse complement strand
CGTATATAGCCCTTGAATCTCTTGCCCTGTTTTTAAGGAGTTCAATTTCATCTTTTACAAGAAGTTTTCCATCAAAGGTATAATTGCTTTGAGACAAATTATTGATTATAGAATCGATGTCGTTTTTTGAACTCATTTATTCACCCTGTCATAAAGCGCAAACAGATATTCACGCATACCGATTTTTTCAAGAACCGATTCCAGCGCTTTTTTATCTGTTGGCTGAATCTTTCCCATCAAATAAGCCGACGGCATATCATTTGTTGCTTCCCAGTATTCTTCTGAACGACGACCTGTAATTCTGCAATAATTTGCAAACACTTCTTTTGAAGGAGCCCGTTTGCCCTGCTCAAAAAGAGAAACTAAAGTGTGGTTGTCCAATTCCAATTTACTAGCAAACTCTGACTGTGTCAGTTTATTTGCCTTGCGGAATTCTTTGACATCAGCTGAAAATTTCTGTAAATTAAAATTCATAGTCTATCCTTCCTTTCATCATTATAACACATAAACCAACAAAAATGTTACATATTGTAACAAAAAGTAAAAAAAATATCAATCCCCACAAATGGATTGTTCCTACGCCACCCTGTAAATCTCGGCTTCCAGCTCACGGAGGGCAGAGAGGTATTGTGCCTTGCCACCGAACAACTTTACAATTTCTGCCGGAGTGCCATAGTCTTTGAGAGGAGCAACGGTAAGAACTTTCATATCCTCTATTTCTTCAATGCCAGTCTCGGCGTATTTTTCAAGCAATGCAGCAAGGACGGCACGAACCTGTTCACCATATTTCGTCCAATAATTCCGCTTGCGCACATTTTCCGCACGCTCACGTCTGGTAAGGGCTGGAGCATCCCAGGCGATATGACAAATCAGATCAAAAATGTCTAAATCTGATTTTATTTCTTCCTTCAGCTCTTCAAAGATTATTCCCTTCTTTTCAAGTTCTTCTATAATGGCATGTTTCTTTTCGGCATCATTCCAGGTCTGCAAGAACTTGTCAAGCGAGCGGTATGAGGTTAGAATGCCGTTTCTGGTATACTCTTTGAGGCTTGTTGTTATCAGCTTTCCGTTTTCATCCAAAAATTCCCGCCGTTCGCTCAGAATGTAAACATCAACACCAGCTATGCGGACCTTCCCACGTTTTTCAGCCATTTCCGGCTCCGGGAGTTCTACCACGCAATTTCCAAATCCGTCATTCATGCGATATTCTGGAAAGGCAATCTCTTCACCAGTCACAGGATCAATCTGAAACTCTTCCTCCCCATCATCAATGGTCTGTTCTGAAAGGACTTCATCCTGCGTTGTCTCTTTTATGCGGACAGGTGCGCCGTCAAAATCTTTGTCTGCAAACTTATCAGTAACATTTCGGAAGTCTATTATTGTAAAATACAGCTTATCAAAGTCTTCCTCAATACGTGTACCCCGTCCGATTATCTGCTTGAACTCCGTCATACTTCCAATGTTGGAATCCAAACAAATCAGCTTGCATGTCTTGGCATCGGTTCCAGTCGTCATCAGTTTCGATGTCGTGGCAATCACAGGAAACTGTTTTTCTGGATTTATAAAATCCTCCAAGTAAGCTTTCGCATCTTTGTCATCACCAGTAATTCGCACGATATATTTGTCAGTCTTTCCGGTGATTTCGCGCGGTGCATATTCCAGCAAAGCTCGTCTCATTCGCTCTGCATGTTCAATATCAACGCAGAAAACAATCGTTTTGTCATAAGGATTTGAGTTCTTAAGATACTCCATAATCTTCTTTGCGACTAAAGAAGTCCGCTCATCTATGATTATTGTCCGGTCGAAATCCTTTGTATTATAAAGCCTGTCCTCTATAAGCTCACCGTCAATGTCGGTCTTGTTCTGCTCCGGTCTGTAGCCTTCCAAATCGACATTCATTCCCACGCGAAGCACTTTGTAAGGAGCCAGGAATCCGTCATCGATTCCTTGTTTGAGAGAATATGTGTAAATCGGCTCGCCGAAATATTCAATGTTGGAAAGTGCCTTTGTCTCTTTTGGAGTGGCCGTCATACCAATTTGCGTCGCATTTGAAAAATAAGAGAGGATTTTATGCCACGCTTTGTCCTCGTCAACAGATCCTCGGTGACACTCATCAACGATAATAAGGTCAAAAAAGTTCGGGCTGAATTTTCGGAATGCGTCTGTTTCCTCATCATAATTCGTAAGTCCTTGATACAGCGCAAGATAGATTTCATAAGATTTGTCGATTTTCTTGTTTTTTATGATGGTAAGCTTATCCTTGAAGTGCTTAAAGTCGCCTTTCTTTGTCTGAACAATCAGATTGTTACGGTCGGCAAGATACAGAATCCTCTTTTTTACGCCGGATTTCCAGAGTCTGTAAATGATTTGAAATGCCGTATAGGTCTTTCCGGTTCCTGTTGCCATTACAAGAAGAATACGTTTTTGTCCGCGGGCAATCGCTTCCACCGTCCTGTTGATTGCAATCCTCTGATAGTAGCGCGGAGTGTGGCAGCCAGTTCCGAAAAAGTATTGAGAAAGTGCTGTCCGCTCACTTATTTCATCATTAAGTCCGTTATAACGTTTGTAACAGGCCCATAAATCTTCCGGGGTCGGGAAATCATTCAAATCCAACTCCCGAGTAATCACCGATTGCTGAGCGGAATTGAATCCACCGCAGTTTTTCCTATATTGAATTACAAATCCACTTCCATTTGAGCTGATTGCGACCGGAATATCAAGAGTCTCCGCATAACCAAGGGCCTGCTGCAATCCGGATCCGACCGAATGTGTGCCGTCCTTAGCTTCAATTACCGCTACCGGAATATTCGGCTTATAATACAAAACAATATCCGCTCGTTTCTTTTCACCACGCTTTGTTTGGCATCCTTTTACAAAAATGCGGCCTGCGGTAAAACTAAGTTCCTCACGTAATTGAGTCTGCTTGTTCCAGCCTGAGGATTCAATTGCAGGAAGAATATATTTTGTTATTATGTCACGCTCTGAAAGATTAATTGTCCCGACCATATGCAAAAAATTATATCACAATCTTCCCGAAAAAGTCAAAATCAATGTGTAACTGAAAACGGACCAGCATTGTTTACAAAATGAGTTTGGGCATCTTGAAACGCAACCTCAACTGATAGTTTTTAGAGATTGGCTTGAGAACAGGAATATTTTCAGGATTCCGTTTGACTAAGGACCGCAAAATGGAGTAAAATAGCACTATGGCAAAGAGATTTTTTCTTTACAGACATTTTTGTGCCTCAGTTTTCTTCCTTATGGTATGTTGTCCGCATCATATCGTGGCCGCACAGAATTCGTCGGGAATGGGCGCTTCCGTAAATTCCTATGACAAATACGACATTTTAAGCCGAAAATCAAAAGACAAATCCGCGGAACAAGCAAAAAAGACCCCGGATGAAAAGGTTCCGGCAGCTTACGTAAATGAAATTTCACCTCTGCCGGGAGAAGGACCAGCAGCTCCAGAGCCAGCCGAGATTGAGACTTCACCAAAAGCAGGTGTTCAGGTACCAGATTTGCCTCCTCCGCCAAAAAATGCGACATGGAAGGAAGCCCCAAAACCTAAGGAACCGCCAAAGGTCAAGGAACCTGAGCCACCAAAACCTAAGGAGCCTGAAGTAAAGCCTGACCCCAAGCCCGTTGAGCCGCCGAAAGAACCCGAAAAAAAGGTTGAGCCTGTAAAAGAGGAGAAACCTGTGGACGAGGCCAAAGAAGCTGAATACGCAAGATCCGTCGGTACTGCCGCAACAGATATTTCCAAGGAGGTTTTTGAAGAGGACAAAAAGGATATTTTGGCCATAATCGACAAGCTTAATGACGTAATGAAAAACCGTGATTACAAGTCGTGGCTGAAATATGTTGACGGAGCCAGCGCTCAATACTGGACAAAAAAGGCGAACCTCCAGAAAGCGGAGAACCGTCTTCCCGTCAAAGGTCTCACACTCCGAACTCTTGAAGATTATTTCAAGTATGTGTTCATTCCAGCTAGGAACGGACGCCGGATTGATGAGATTCGCTACGAAAACAGCAAGACCATAAAAGCCGTTCAGGTAAATGGCGATGTTGACACCGTATACTATTACTTTAAAAAATCGTCTGATGATACGTGGAAATTGCATTTACCGCCAATTTCAGATTGATTTTTTATTGATAATGTATTAGAATATTGAATGGGGAACGGAAATCCGGCTCTTACGCAGTCCCTGCAGACGCAGGAAATCGTTTCCCATGTATAAACCAGGAGGAACTATAAATGAAAGTATCAAAGGTTTTCACAGCCGGAGTATTGTGTCTGGCTATGGCAGGAGCTGCATTCGCACAGTCAAGGACAGAAACAACAGTCGAAGATGAGTACATGAGCAGCGTGGAGGATGTAATCATCACGGAACTCAGCGCATCTCCGGAGTATGACAACAAGGTGATTGCACTTCAGTATCTGGAGAACGCTCTCGGCGAGGGACGCTCTACCCCGGATATGATTGCCGCCATGAGAAGCCTTGCAGGAGAGGGAGTCACAAAGAAATCCCGCACAAACGGTCGTCTTATGAACAACTACCCGGACATCCGCAAGAAGGCTTGTGAGTTGCTCGGACAGGTTGCGACAGAAGAGGCAAAAGACACTCTTGTACAGATTATCCAGGATGACACTGAGCCGATGGTTGTTTCCGCAGCCGTACACGCTCTTGGAGACATCGGACTGAACGAAGGTGATGAGGTTGTCGGAGCCATTGAGTTCGTGCAGAGAAGATATGCCGCATTGAATCCGTCTAGCTCACTTGCATTGGAAATTCTTTTTGCATACGAAAAGCTTGCAGACACAGTAACTGACCGCGCTCCGATGATTGAGTCAATCGCCGCGATCGCAGCAAACTACCGCTTCGCCACAACTGTGCGCACAAAGGCATACGACCTTCTCCGCCAGCTTCAGGCACGCTAAATCAACTTTCGGGACACAAGGCTGATTTCCACACACGCTGGACAGCCTGTCCTGATTCTAAAATGTGTCGCGAAACAAAAAAACGGGCATCCGCAAAGAGATGTCCGTTTTCCATAATGCTTCCAAACACGGGAGATACGGGACTCGAACCCACAACCTTCGGCTCCGGAGGCCAACACTCTATCCAATTGAGCTAATCTCCCAGACCAGATGATGTATTAGTTCTACAACAAATGGTTCTTTTTATAATATCCACAATCGAAGAGTTTGTCAACAATGAAAAAAAAAATTATTTTAGACGTGAATCTCAAAAATCAGTTTTCGAGATAAGCGCATCCCTAAACGGAGGAAAAATGGAACCGATAATTCTTGCGTCAGCATCACCGCGCAGGCAGGAAATACTCAAAATGCTGAACATCCCATTCATCGTCATGCCGGCTGACATCAACGAGGAGACTCCTCCTGAAATTGAGAGCGAAAAAAACTCTGAGTACATAGCAGAAAAAAAAGTCCAGGCGACATTGGACGGACTTCCAGAAGGAAATGAGACACCTTGGATTCTCGGAGCCGACACATCCATCATTTTTGAGGGTAAAATCTACGGAAAACCGGCGAATCAGGATGAGGCATTTGATTTCATAAAAAAATTTCAGGGAAAAAGTCACATTGTAACAACGGGAATCGCATTATATAATGGAAGAAAACGTAGCATCATATCCCGCACATCAAAAAACATCGTTCATTTTAATTCTATGTCTGATGAAGAAATAGACTGGTACATCAGCACTGGTGAATGGCACGGGGCAGCAGGGGCATACAAAATTCAGGGGCTCGCATCCTGTTTTATTTCCAAAATCGAAGGTACAGAAAGCAGCATTATGGGCTTGCCATTATTTGAATTATATGATATGCTCAAAGAGCAAGGGTATTCTCTCATCGAATAGTCATTGCCGGGCATTGGACGTGCCGTGTGCATGAGTCCTCTGTTACGAAATCTTCCGGGCCTGAAATCAGGTCACGAGTAAAAGGTCAGGTGGAAACGGGGAAATCCATAGAAAATCTATGGGGAAAGCCTTGGTTTCCGGTGAAGGAGTTTGTCATGGCAGTAGTAACCATGAAGAGTCTCCTGGAGTCTGGAGTACATTTCGGACATCAGGTAAAACGTTGGGACCCGCGCATGAAGAAGTATATCTTCGCAGAGCGCAACGGTATTCACATCATCGACTTGCAGAAGACAATCACAGCAATCAAAGACAGCTATGATGAAATTCGCAAGGTAGCCTCAGCTGGCAAGTCAGTTCTTTTCGTAGGAACAAAAAAGCAGGCACAGCAGGCAATCCAGAAGGAAGCGGAGCGCTGCGGACAGTTCTATGTAAACAACCGCTGGCTTGGTGGTACTCTCACCAATTTCGCAACAATCAAAAAATCATTGCTTCGCCTCAAGAAGATTGAGAAGATGGAAGTGGACGGAACATTCGACAACCTCACAAAGAAGGAAGTCGCGTCTCTCCTCAAGGAAAAGGAAAAGCTCCAGAAGAACTACGGCGGAATCAAGGAAATGAAGGAGCTGCCGGGAGCAATCTTTATCATCGACACTCACAAGGAGCAGATTGCCGTTAAGGAAGCCCACCGCATGGGTATCCCGATTATCGCTATTGTTGACACAAACTGCAATCCCGAAGGAATCGACTTCCCCATTCCAGGAAACGACGATGCAATCCGTGCAATCAGCCTCTTTACATCAATCATTGCAAATGCCGTAATCGAAGCTGACAACGAGCAGGGACTCAAAATCATCGAGACTTTGGGTGATGAGGATGAAGTTACCACTGACGCTTCCACAAAGAGCGAGGACGAGGAGATTGTTGATTATTCCAACTACACTCCCACCGAGATCAAGGAAGAGGATTTGGAAGCTAACAGGAATGACGAGGATGACCTTATCGACGAGGACAAGGTTTACTCAAAATAAAATTCAAATTAACTGGAGTATATAAAATGGCTATTTCAGCTGCTCAGGTAAAAGAGTTGCGTGAGGCAACCGGTGCCGGAATGATGGACTGCAAGAAGGCACTTGTAGAGACCGATGGAAATTTCGAGGAAGCCGCAAAGCTTTTGAAGGAAAAGGGACTTGCAGCCGTCGCAAAACGCTCAGAAAGGGCAACCAGCGAGGGACGCATTTTCATCAGGCAGGTTGGAAACAAGATTGCCGTAGCAGAGTTGGTGTGTGAGACTGACTTCGTTGCAAATAACGAGGAATTCGTTGCCGCTGGTGAGAAGATTCTTGACCTCATTTTTGAGAAGAACTACACATCAGTGGAAAAGGAGCTTTCAGACGTTCTCCTTGATTTCGCCACAAGAACAAGAGAGAATATGTCCGTAAGCAAGGTTCAGGTTTTCAACATTCCCGAAAATGCCGTTTCTGGAATCTACATCCACTCTGACAAAAAGTCTGCCGCCGTTACAATCGTAAAGGGCTCAACAGATGACAAGGTAAAGGAGTTTGCAAAGGACTGCTGTATGCACCTTGCGGCATTCACACCCGCATACATCAAGCAGAGCGACGTTCCCGCAGCTTACATTGAGGAGCAGAAGGAGATTTTCCGCGTTCAGATGAGCAACGACGAGAAGGTAGCCTCAAAGCCCGACAATGTGAAGGAAGGAATCCTTGCAGGAAAAATCAAGAAGCACCTTTCTGAAATCTGCTTTGTTGACCAGATGTTCGTTAAGGACGACAAAAAGACAGTGGCCGCAAAGCTCGACGAGGTTGGAAAGGAAGTTGGAGCCAAACTTGAGTTCGGTGACATCGCTCTTCTGATTCTTGGAAAATAAAACACAAGGTGGTCCGTTCGGTTGATCAGCATAAGCATAATTGAAGTGAGATTGAATCATGTTTGCATCATGCAATCATCCGGCGGGCTGCTAAAATTTTAACCGTATCTTAGGGGGAAAAATATGGCAGGCGACAATGAGAGCCGTATGGAAAAGACTGTAAACGCACTGAAGGAAGAGTACAACACAATCAGAACTGGAAGAGCCAGCGCTGCAATTTTCGACAAAGTACGTGTTGACTACTACGGAACTCCCACTCCGCTGAATCAGGTGGGAACAATTTCCATCCCGGAAGCACGCACGGTGGTTATATCTCCGTTTGACAAGTCTACAATTTCAGCCATTGAAAAGGCAATCCAAAAAGCAGAGCTTGGACTGAACCCCAGCAATGACGGCAAGGTAATCAGAATTGCCATTCCTCCGCTGACGGCAGACCGAAGAAAGGAACTCGTAAAGCAGGCAAAATCTACCGCTGAAAATTATCGCACCACAATCAGAAACATCCGCAGAGACGGAAACGATGATTTGAAAAAGCAACAGAAGGCGGGAGAAATCACCGAGGACCAGCTCAAGCAGGAAACAGACAAGCTTCAGAAACTGACCGACAAGTATATAGAAGAAATCAACAAGGTCTATGAAGCAAAAGAAAAAGAAATAATGGACTGATTTCGTGGACTTGAGTAAAAATGAATCTGCTGTGCCTGCTCATGTTGCAATCATCATGGACGGTAACGGCAGATGGGCCAAAAACAGGAATTTGCCTCGTACAAGCGGACACAGTGAAGGACTGAAACGAGCGAAGGAGATTGCAAAAGCAGCCTCTGATTTGGGAATCAAATACCTGACGCTCTATGTTTTTTCCACCGAGAACTGGAAGAGAACGCAGCAGGAGGTAGGTTTTTTGATGTCCCTGATTCACTCTCACCTCAGACAGGAGCTTGATTTTTACCGGGAGAACAAAATCCGCGTGAGAATTCTGGGCGACAGGTCAAGGCTTCCCAAAGAGGTTCAGGATGATATTGAGGCATCGGAGCGCGACACGGCGGACTTTACCGGCCTTACGATATGTCTTGCAATCAACTACGGAGGACGGGATGAGATTGTTCGTGGAGTCAGGAAGATTGTTTCTGAGGCGGAAAAGAACGGAAAAATCGATTTGGAGTCAATCAATGAGGAGTCAATATCCGGGAGCTTTGACATTGCAGAACTTCCGGACCTTGATTTGCTCATTCGTACCGGCGGTGAACTGCGACTCAGCAATTTTTTGCTTTGGAAGGCGGCATACGCGGAACTTATGTTCACAGACACGCTTTGGCCTGATTACGGTACGGAGGAATTTAAGAAAGACATCTCGGACTTTCAGAAAAGGAACCGCAGATTTGGAGCAGTGCCGTTATGAAAAAACTTATTCTGAGACTTTTGATTTTTTTTATAGGACTTCCACTGGTCATAGCACTTGCCTTATGGCCGCTTTTCAATCATCTTCCGCTGCACATTGTCCTTGTTCTCGCCTCTGTGCTTGCCGCGAACGAACTGTATGACATGTTCAAAATCCAGGGTCCCCTGCTTCCAAAACCGCTTGTCATAATTCTTTCGTCTCTTCCACCACTTGTTGCGGCGCTTTATCAGGTTCTGCCCGCCTTTGTTCAAATCAGATTTCCGTTCAGCCTTGAAGTAATCACCTACTCTTTCATTATTTCCATCCTGATTATATTGATGACGGAGGTTCTTTGCCAGACGGACTTCACACATTCGAACAGACGCATTTCAGCCTCGGCATTCATCGTGATGTACGCAGGTTTTTTGATTACATTCATCTCGCGCATGACATCATCGGTTTGTGCCTCGGGACCTTGCTCAAGCCAAATCATAACGGTCTTTCTGATGATGGTCTTTCTCTGTGACAGCCTGGCATGGTTTTTCGGCGTGCTTCTTGGAAAAAACAACAAGGGTCTCATCAAGGCAAGTCCGAACAAAAGCGTGGCGGGATTCATCGGCGGTTTCATAGGCTCTGTTCTCGCAGGACTTTTGGGCTATTTTATCTGGCCAGAGATTTTCGCGGGGTCGGTAGTCAAAATCATCGTCGTCTCAATCTGCATGGCGGCGGCTGGAATCATCGGGGATCTCTCAGAATCGGTGTTCAAAC
>DFKI01000047.1 GCA_002373325.1 Treponema sp. UBA3649 | reverse complement strand
CGGCAATCTCTAGCACAAGGGATTATCGGGTCACGCCCGATAATGACAGGCGACCGCCACGATAATGACAAACAATCAGCCCGATAATGACAAACAATCAGTCTGATGATGACAAACAATCTGTCTGATGATGACAGACAACCAGCCAGACAATGACAAACAACCAGCCTGTTATTTTTAAAAGCGCAAGAAAACACATATTGTTCAGAATATGATTCTATAGTATAATAAAATTCTGAAAATGTGATGTTTTAGATTAGCTGCAACGCGTATTTGTGGAGGCCGGACATTTATGAAAAAAAAAATTTGTTTCACTCTTTTTGTTTTTTCATATTTTAATTATCTCTTGCGTAAATGGTTCTGCACAATCAAAAGAAAATCTGTTGGAAAAACTGCGGAATGCAAACAGCTTTGAATATAATGTCATCGGATATTCCCCGGAAGAATCCGAATTATATAAAACGGCCCAAGAGCTGGTAAATCTTTGCGATGACAAAGAGCTGATTGATTTGCTCAGCGACAAATATACAAGCATCTGGTTTCGCTAAATGACAAGTCAATCAATGAGTATCTGATTAAGCTGTACAAAAAGAAAAAGAAATCTTATGCTAAATGGAGTTTGCCAGAGCTCAAAAAAATACTGGAACCGATTATGCCGTAAGATTATGCAATCCCAAAATCACCGGCTTTAAAACATCGCATTTTCAAAAGGTCTTAGAAAAGAACGTCTTGAACTTAACGCCACTTTGTCATACAATCGTATTGAAGAAATCAAGGCAAGGAAGGAGATTTTTATGCCGCACATTACAATCCAGATGTACCCAGGTCGTGATGGGGAAACAAAGAAAAAGGTCGCGGAGGCATTGCTCGAAGCAGCGTCAAAGGCACTCGCACGTGAGAAGGAGCATTTTTCCGTGAGCATAAAGGACGTGCCACAGGACGAGTGGAAGGAAAAAGTTTACGACAAGGTTTTGAAAGATCCCGACACAATCATCCAGCCCGGCTACAAAATGTAAAGCGACGGAGAACTCTATGGCAGATTATAATCACAGAAAGGCATCGTGCAGATTGAGACTCCTTGGTGCGGACGGAAAAGCGCTTGCCGGTACAAAAATCAAAGTCAACCAGATTGGACACGAGTTTCTTTTCGGATGCGGTGCGTTTGAGACAATTCCATACACAAGCGGATTCATTCCAAAGGAACTTAATCTTCCCGACGACAAAAAAGAAGAGTTCCGAAAAAAGCAGGAAGACAGAATGCAAAAGTGGCTGGGGCTTTTCAATTACGGTACCCTTCCCTTTTACTGGGGCGGATTTGAACCCGAGGAAGGAAAGCCCAACACTGAGGTCCTTAAAAAAGCGGCGGAGTTTTTGAAATCAAAGGGCGTGGCAATCAAGGGACATCCTCTCTGCTGGCACACAGCTTGCGTTCCCTGGCTCATGAAATATGACAATGCGACAATCCTCAAAAAGCAGATTGAAAGAATCCACCGCGAGGTCTCCGGCTTCAAGGGTCTGATTGACATGTGGGACGTTATAAACGAAGTGGTCATCATGCCAATCTACGACAAATATGATAACGCTGTTACCAGAATCTGCAAGGAAAAGGGACGCGTCGCTTTGGTAAAGGAAGTTTTCAATGCGGCTCAAGAAAGCAATCCCGACGGAATCTTCCTTATAAATGATTTCAATCTCTCCACCAACTACGAAATTCTGATTGACGGATGCCTTAACGCGGGAGTTCCAATCAAGACAATCGGACTGCAATCACACCAGCATCAGGGAGTGTGGAGCGAGGAAAAGACCAACGAGATTCTTTCACGCTTCGAGCATTTCGGTCTTCCCATCCACTTTACGGAAAACACCATTGTCGCAGGTCCCCTGGTGGATCCTTCAATCGACGACCTTCAGGACGCACACTACGACGACGATGCGGCGACCCCGGAATACGAGCAGAAGCAGGCGGAGTCCCTTGTGGCGATGTACAGACGGCTCTTTGAAAATCACCCGCTGGTCACGGCAATCACAAACTGGGACTTCGGGGACGGGGCATGGCTCAACGCACCGAGCGGAGTTATCAGAAAGGACGGCTCGCTAAAACCATCCTACGAGGCACTCCACAAGCTGATTAAGGAAGAATGGCACACCGAGTTTGAGACCACAAGCGACGAGCATGGATTCATTGACCTGAGCGGATTCCGTGGAAAGTACGAGATTTCCGCAGGCGGTAAAAAAGCATTGTTCACTTTGGGCAAAAATGTTTCTGAATCAGATTTAAGACTTGCTTAAAACGCTGGCATCCAAAGACATACCCAGTGTTTTCGGATGCCTTAAAAAAAAATCATTTTCTCCTTGTTTTTTTGGCAAACATGCATTATCATAGTAACTATGGGAATGCATCAATGTTTTTTTTGAAGGGATTTATCAGCTAGTCTCAAGCCTGTGGGAATTTTAACCACCCAGGAAGAAATGCCATTTTTTGACATTCCATCGCCATTTGCAGGTTAAGAACCAACGGGAGGTTGCTATGAAAAATTCAAAAAAAATCATATTATTGCTGTTGATTTCCGCCGTCTCATTCAGGACTTTCGCGCTCGACTCGGCAAAAAAAGAGGAAATTTCAGACGGATTGAAGGAATTCGCCGAAGTTCTTCTTTTTACGGTTCCGGAAGCATCCACACAGCAGAACGTTTGGTCCGACGCTTACATCGGAAACATCTATCCTAACATCAACAAGCATTTCGGATTCGGTCTTTCGCTCGGAGGCACGTCACTTGACATGACCGGATTCAAAAAAGCCGCCGACAGTCTGATGGAAGGCTACAACGCATTCGCAATACCGCTTTTGGGTGAGGATAAGAAACTGGATTTCGGAAAGATTCCGGAAAAATTCATCCTTCCCACGGCATCCCTTGACGTTCGCATCGGAGGATTGGTTTTCCCGTTTGATTTAGGACTCTGCGCCATGATGACGAACCCTGCCATTTTTAAGGTTAAGCTTGACAATCCGCAATCCGTGTACGACATGAGCCAGGCCATAAACTTCAACCTGCTGGGATTCAACGGCTCCATGGATTATCTGACTCTCGGTGCAGACCTCCGCTACCGGTTCTACGAGGGAAGCCTTGTCATGCCCATGATTTCGGTCGGTCTCGGCTACACATTCACAAAGGGCAACTTCAAGATTGGAGTCCAAAATGATGAAATCGATTCGAACATGGCACTGGGATTTGAGACCCACCTTTTCTACGTTCAGACACAAATTTCAAAGAACTTCGGTGTTGTCACTCCGTTCATCGGTGCAAGGGCTCTGCTCTCCAACACAAAGACCACCTACGCATGGAACTACGAGTCAAAAACCGCCCCAGTTTTTTCCGACAGCGATGAGGGCTACGTGATTGCGGAAAAGGCATCTCAAAGTTACGATGAAATCAAGACTGGACTGTGGAACCTCAAGGGCATTCAGCCTCAGGTCTACCTTGGTCTGAGCTTCAACGCAGGACTCTTCCAGTTTACTCTGAGCGGATGTGCCGACATGAGAAGTTTCTTCGACAAAACCAACTACGAGGATTTTATCTACAGCGGAGCTTTCTCCACGCACGTAAAATTCTAGACTCGCAGGGTCCGTCGCTTTGTGTCATTGCCGGGTCGGATATTCGTGTCATTGCCGGGTCGGATATTCGTGTCATTGCCGGGTCGAACGCTCGTGTCATTGCCGGGTCGGACGCTCGTGTCATTGCCGGGTCGGACGCTCGTGTCATTGCCGGGCGTGACCCGGCAATCTCTATCAAAAAAGGGATTCACGCTTCAGTGCTCAGCGTCGGTGCGCGGGAATGACATTCCTCTGTAAGCTACGTAAAAAAATCGCAAAAAAATCACTTGAACAAGACCGCCTTTCTGATTTATAATGGGAGCACAAAGGCAGGAGTAAAAATATGGTATGGGTTATCGGTGCTAACGGAATGCTCGGACAGGAATTGTGCAGGCAGCTTACGCAAATCGGCATGACTTGGATTGGAAGCGGCTCTGAGGTTGACATCACAAAAGTGGACGACCTTGAGACATTCACGCAGTCACACGACCAGTCAGCAAACCGTACAGGATATTCCGTGGCAAAAAAGAAGGTTCCCGCAAAAATCGAGTGGGTAATCAACTGTGCCGCCTATACCGACGTGGAAGGAGCTGAGGACGAGCCTGAGAAAGCCATGAAGGTAAACGCCGAGGGAGCCCTGAACATCGCCCGTGCCACAAGAAAAATCGGAGCAAAGTTCATCCATTTCTCGACCGATTACGTTTTTGACGGAATGGCAAAATCACCATATTCCGAAGACAATCCAAAAAATCCTGTGAACGAGTACGGAAAATCAAAACTCGCGGGTGAGGATGCCATACAAAAAGAAATGACCCAGTATTACATCATCCGCTCCTCATGGCTCTACGGATTCGACCGTCCCAATTTTGTCTACAAGATGATTTCCGAAATGAGCACAAACGACTCGGTTCAAGCAGTCGCAGATCAAAAAGGAAGTCCCACGTTCGCTGGAAACCTTGCAAATGTCGCCATCAAAATCATGCAGACATCCATAAACGCGCATCACCTTTTCGGAAAAAATGCCGCGGTTCCTTACGGTGTCTATCACTATGCTGATTCCGGAGAAGCCACATGGTGCTCCTTTGCCGAAAAAATCTACGCGCTCGCAAAAAAATACAAGCGGATTTCAAACAACTGCAACATAAATCCCATATCAAGTGCAGATTTGTCATTGAAAGCAAAGCGACCGGTATATTCCGTGCTGAGTACAGCAAAAATCTCTTCGTCCATGAAGATAAAGATTCCTTCGTGGGAAGAAAGCCTTGAGAAATTTATCAAGTCCGATCTGTTCAAGGTACAGGGATAGATTTTAAAGCACAATCTCCCAAAAATCACCAACTCAACCATTGGTTTGTTTAAATTTTCATTGACTCATCCTATAATCTCAATCAGAAAAGGAGGCAAAACTTATGGATTTAATCAAAATCGGAAAGTTTATAGCTTGCCGTCGTAAAGACAAAAATCTGACCCAGGAGCAGCTTGCGGAAAAACTTTTTGTCACCGACCGTGCTGTTTCAAAATGGGAAAGGGGTCTGTCTTTGCCCGATGCAGGGAAAATGCTTGACTTGTGCGGCATTTTGGAAATCAACGTCAATGAACTTTTAAATGGAGAGAAGATTGAGATGGAAGACATGAACAAAAAATCCGAGGACCTCTTGCTTGAGATGGCGAAACAGGAGCAAGTCAAAAACAAAAAGCTCATAACAAGCATGTACATTATGACAGGAAGCGCAGTGATTTTCTACATCGGCATTATGACGCTCGCAAGTTTTACATTAAAAAATGGTCCCGTTCTGGGTGCGATAATCTGTGCCGCAACCGCCTTGCTGGTCTTTGTCGGCTTCTATGGACTCAAACTTGAATTCGACGCTGGATACTACGAATGCTCGAAGTGTCACCACAGATTCGTTCCAAAAAATTGTTTTACGCTTATGTTTGCGCCGCACATCAACACAACCAGATTCATGAAATGTCCCGAGTGCAAGAAATACAGCTGGGCAAAAAAAGCGATGAGCAAAGACTAAAGATTCAGCACTTAATGCAGGAGGAAAACATAATGAAATACATCAAGGAAAATTGGAAGTTTTTAATTTTTGTCATCTTGGCCAGCATCATCGGCGGATATTTTACAACAATGATTTCATTCCAAAGTCTGCCCCCGGAAATGCTTGAGACAGTTCTGGAAAAATTCGGCTCCGAAAAAATCGCCGTCATAATCTCAACCGTGCAAAGCGTCTTCTTCTCCGTCATCTACTGCATTCTTGGATTGATATTGTCCAACGCAACAGGACTCTGGAAAAAATTCATAGCGAAGAAAAATGCATTTATCGCGGTCATCATCATTTCTCTTGCCGGAGGATTGGCTCTGAGCGTTTTTGACAGATATGTTTTCGGAAGCATGATTGAGCCGGTGCGTCAAAGTTACGAAACAAAGCCCACCATTGAATACATCATCGCGTCATTCACATACGGAGGTGTCTGCGAGGAAGTTATGCTAAGGCTTTTCGTCATGTCACTTCTTTCCTGGATTATCGCAAAAATCTTTTTCAGAAAAAAAGAAACAATCCCGATCGGAGTTTTTGCAACCGCCAATATAATCTCCGCCCTACTCTTTGCGGCAGGTCACATTCCGGCCACCATACAAACATTCGGTTACGTTAACGCACTGATTCTTTTCCGCTGCTTCCTTATGAACGGAGCGTTCGGCATTGCCTTCGGATGGCTCTACAGAAAACACGGAATTCATTACGCCATGCTCGCCCACTTCGGAGCCCACTTAATCTCCAAACTGATTTGGATAATTTTCATTTAGACTAAAACATTCCTGTCATTACAGAGCTTATTACCTGTCATTGCCGTGCTTATCACCTGTCATTGCCGTGCTTTTCACCTGTCATTGCCGTGCTTGACACGGCAATCTCAAATCAATCCAAATTATAGATTACCAGGTCAAGCCGGGTAATGACAGATCTTAGAATCGGGTAATGACAGATCTTGGAATCGAGGTTTGACAGTCCATAGAAATCACTCGTCTCCGCCCAGATAGTACTGCAGGACTTCCTCCAAATCTTTTTTTGAAAATCCGTTCGCAATGGACTTTCTTTCGTAAATCTCGGCCTGCTCCTTGTTGCCTTCCAAAGTGTAAATCAGGTAGAGCAGTTTGATTGAAGGAAGAAAATTGTTTTTGAGCTCAAGACATTTTTTCGCAGACTCAGCGGCATTTTCGAAATCCCCATTTTTGAAATATGCGCTCGCAAGATTGTTATGCGCAATGTAGTTGTCCCTGTCATAATCAACGGCCCGCTTACCAACGGAAAGTGCTTTTTCAAAATCCCCGGAATCCTTGTACAAATCCGAAAGATTCGAGAACACACGGGTGTCCGCAATACCTGAGTTAATCATCTCCTCGTAGATTTTTTCGGCATTATCGCTGTCACCGCAGTCCGTGTAATTCAGAGCAAGAAAAAGATTCACGCAATATTTCTCAGCCCTGGACCTGCACGAGTTTTTGATTGCATTTAACCCAACGGTGGCTTTTTCAAATTTATCCTGATTGTAATAACGCACGGCTTCCAAAAATTTACGCAGATTTTTTTTATCATCCGAAAACGCGTCCCCGATTATCTCCGCATAAAAATTCTTGTAGTACGAAAGCGAGCGACTTGGGGACTGACGCGTAAAAAGTTTTATCAGTGCGGCGACAAAGGCTACGGTCAGTGTTATGAGATGCTTGTTTTGTAGCGATGGAAACAAAGTCGTGTCGATGAAATTTTTGTAAACCAAAAGTCCCAGAAAAACAATCAGCCCCAAAATGTCCAAAATCAAAAAAAATATACGCAAACCTTTTTTCATATCATACTCCCTGCAAAACTTATTTACTCAGACTTTTCCAAAACATATTTTTTTCCGTCATAGGAAAACTTATACCACCACGACTCAAGACCTTCAAACGAATCTTTCTGATTTTTGAAAATCACATGCTTCTCATCATAAAAGTTAAAGCAGATGTTTTTTTGAAACCAGAGTCTGTCTGTCGAATAATTCGGATCCTCACCGTCATTCACGCCGCTGTAAAGATCGGACCACCTGTCCTGTTCGCTGAAGGTAAAATATTTTCCAGACCGCTCGGCAAAGGCTTTGTCAATTTCAGCCGTGAGCTCAGGATTCTTATATTCCTTCCATCCGCCGTTTTTGTATGCGTAAAGTTTGTAATCAGAGAAAAAAGGCTCGCATGAGTATTGCCCCATCTCCTCACCGTCAGTCCAGTTCGCGTCAATGTCATCCTGATTCTGAACCTTGCCCGGCTTTATGAGGATTGGAGTGTCACCGTCGAAATCAAATTCCACCTGTCTGTAATTTCCGGGCATCATGGGAAGCGTCACCCATTCACCCGTCGGATCACGTCCTTCAACATCATGATATTCCAGCACTCCATTTTTAAAGCGATAAAGCTCCTCTGCATTTTCAAAATCCCTGTAATAGGCAAAAAGCAGCTCTGCCTCATACGGATCGAGCGGCATGGTTTCAGAGTTCCAATCAAAAGGTCCTATGTGAATCTCCGCAATGCATGTGTCGTCGTATTTCGTTCCGGGATAAACCGAAAGAATTTCAAAGGTAAGTTTTTTTACAAACCTGTTTCCAAGATATTTTCTGAGAACAATGGTCTGCTCTCTGTGCCGGTCATACAAAGTGATTTTCACGGGCTCAGGCTCATCGTCAATCCACAGGTTCATGTCCTTCACGCGGTTGTTCTGATGAAAATACTTCACGTCCCCGAATCCGTTCACAATGTCAATGCATGCATAGTTCGTGTACTCATCAAAAAAATGCGGTCTCTTGAACTCAATCTCAATCTTGCATCCGATCCCGCTTCCCTCTTCTCCTTCCGCCCAGGACTTGTAAGTGCGGTCAATCAGATTTTCCGCCGGATATTTCTCACCGAGCGATGAGCTTGCCGTCACGGATTTTATTGCGACATAGGGACCGTAATTGTGCTTGTAATTCGCCATGACAGCTTCTTCCATATTCTCATAACGCTTGCCCTTCACCTTCAGGGCGTTCATGTTTTTCTCACCAGGACCAAGGTAAATGGAAGGCTCCCAATGCTCTTCAGGATAGCTGTAATATCCCATGAAGATTTCACTTTTTTCCGCCTCCACATATTCATCATTTTCAAACGCATATTCTATGTAGTAAAGCTTTCCCTCCTCAGGCCGAACTTCATTTATCTTGCCGAGTCCGTCAGTGTAGAATCCGGGAAAATCAGGGTATTCAGAAAGATACGCATTTAGTTTTATATCCAAGTAATTTTCCTTGGTGACATTTTGATTTTTTTCATCGTTCCCGGCATCAGGCGAATCATTTTTTTTAGCGCATGACAAGAACACAAGCACAAACAGAATGACTGCGACAAGATTTATTTTTTTGATTTTCAGCATTTTCACTCTCCTATCTCCTTATACTCACGGATAACCCAGTCATGTTTTTCCAAATCAATTTCATTTCCGCAGTAAGAGCATTTCTTTCCTTCCAAAAGAGACAGGCTCGCGCCGCATCCCTTGCATATCAAAAGAGACGGAGGGCACACAACCTGAGTCTTGCAGTCAGCAGATTTTGTAACGAGCATTTCCAGGTTTTCTTTTTTCACGGAAGATTTGTCACCGTCCAACGAAACGAGTTTTACCGCAACCTCAAGCCTTGCCCTTTGCAGATTGTCCTTCACGGAATAATCCTTCATGCAGATATACTCGGTTTCAAAATCAATCACATTCTTGTATTTTTCCTTGAGTCCGCTCAGGTCGCTAACGGCAAATGCGTTGATTTGTGCGTTAGTTTCCGCGAAGAATACGGTGGCAAGCTTGTTCTGTATGTTTGAATAAAACGCGGAGATTGAGAAATTTGGATCCGTATGTTTTACAAGATCCTGCATCCGCCTGTTGTTTGACTCCGCCTTTTTTTGTTTGTCGAGAATCTTGTTTGAAACATAGTTTAACGAAGCTCCGAGCTGGATAAACGGAAAAATAAAAGTGTTGAATATGGCAATTGCAATAAAAGCAAAAGGGATGGCCGCAATTATGGCTGTAAAAAGTCCTATGCTCAGATATGCAAGAATTCCGGTCTCCATTTCTGCCGTAAGATTCTTAAAATTGAAAAGCAAATAGATGATATAAAAAACACAGACTACAGCCTCAGTGCCAAAACCAACGTAGGGAGTAAATCTTTTTCTTACGCTCTTGTACCTCGCATACTGAAGTTCGTAATCTCTGCGCAATGCAAAATCCGTAATCTTCTCGGACAAATCCTCCACCATGAATTTTGTCTTGCAGTAATCGCAACCGTCCAAAAGCTGCTCTTTGGTTTGAGTGGCTCCACAATTCGGACAGGCAATCTCATTTGCAGAAATGTGTCTCGCGCTTGCAATAGTATAATGTGCAATGTCGTTGTCAGTTTTGGAATAAAGCAATTTCTCGTTTTTAAAATATTCGCTTGTAGCCGCAATGTCTTCCTTAACATCTTCTATTTCATACTTGCCGTCGGAAAAATGCACGGAATCAACGGGTGGCAAAAACTTGCTGTGACTTGTCCTGATTGACTTGAATGCAAAGCGAACATTCAAACTGGAAAGTCGTCTGCGCCTGAGCTCCAAAATATTTTCATAAATCTGAGTAACGTCATTTTGAACTTCAGGATTTTCTTGTTGTGAGCCAGATTGAAGGAAAAGCGCATAGTCCTTTCGGAATTTTGAAAGCCTGTCCATCGGTTCCGTTTCTGCATTTTCAAGACTTTTTTTCAACTCATCTTTTTTTTCGCGTATGCCCTCCTTTATAACTTTGAATTCCATGATGAGCACCGTCCATCCAGCAAAGAGAAGCAGAGCTCCGAAAATCACTCCGCAAATTTTTGCCAACAGGCTCGAATCTTTTGTTGCAAAAGGTGTCTCAAGCAAACCGAAGCCCGCCGCATTCATGGCAATCCCCGCAAAAAGAAGTTTCAGGCTTACCTCTTGATTTCCTATCTTCACTTTTTTCCTCCGCATTTTTTACATGCAAAACATTTCAAAACTTTCTGAAATCCCTTTTTGGAAAATCAACATTCACGCCATTTAAAATCAATTGCTCGGTCGCTTGCAGAATTTGTATGTGAACCATGCGCCCGCATATCTTCCAACGAAACGGCTTGCGGCTGCCTTGAATTTCCATTTGAAAGCCCACATCGAATAGAGCTTTCCTTTTCTCGAACATTTGATGCAATGTTCCACAGTCTTTTCAGGAGAAAGTCCATGTCGAACTTCTTTTCTCGCTCCCTTTGACGCGACATTCGCAAATTCAGTGCTTACGGGACCGGGACAAAGAGCTGTGACAGAAATTCCCTTGTGCTTCAGTTCGGCAGCCAGAGCCACGGAAAAACTCAGGACATAGGCTTTGCACGCACCATAGACCGCGAAATTTCCAAGGGGCATAAAAGAAGCAAGAGACGCAGTGTTGATTATCCTTCCGCCCTTTTTCATGTATGGCAGAGAAAATCCCGTTAATCCCGTAAGAGACGTGCAGTCCAAATCTACCATCTCCATCTCGCGGACAGTATCCGTTTCGGCAAATTCTCCGTAGGTTCCAAATCCAGCGTTGTTTACGAGAACGGAAATCTCAAAGTCTTCCGACGCATGTTTTTTATCGAGCTCGGACTTGAATTTCAACGCCCCGTCCCTGCCGCTTATGTCCAAAGGAAGAATCTTGATTTCAGGATAAAAATTCTTCCCGTGAGATTTCTCCGCCTCAGCCGCCTCCAAGATGATTTTTTCCCTCACCTCCTGAAGACGGTCCTCCCTGCGCGCGATGAGCCAAAGTTCATCACTTGCCTTTTTTCTAAGACTCTCTTTTTCGGACGATGCATACTCCGCACTTTCCCTTGCGAGCTGATTGGCAAAACACACACCCATCCCGCTTGACGCACCCGTAACGATTATCACTCTTTTCACGATGGGCCTACTCTCCGTCTGATTCCGCGTCATCAGATTTTTCCGAATCGACATCGCTTGATTTTGACTCAGATTCAGCTTCATTTACATCGCTTGATTTTGCAGGTCTAGGAAGTGAGATAGAAGTGGACTGCACCGAAGCTCCTGAAGATGATTTATCACCATCGGTTTCTCCGTCATCCACCGAGCCGTCGCTTTCTGAAGGAGATACGGAATCAAAAAGCGCATAATCCATTACGAACTGATTCACAACCGACTCAATGGCAGAAGGAAATGCGTCGCACACGGCCTGTCTGTCCCAGCTTCCGTTGTTATATTCTGTAGTCTCAGGTGAGATTGCGGAATATGTCTTGAAAAGGAGTTTTTTCCCCATGGAATCGCACACGTAGATTTTCAAAGTGACCCTTGCCGCGGCAGACATGTCAAAAAGCCCCACCGGAATTTTCTGTTTCTCGAATACAAACTCGGCGAAGATGAGACTTTCAGCACCACACTCCTGCGCAATTCGTCGGTTCCTGGATTTTCCATTGTAATCAAGTGCCTTGTATCCAGATGCGGGAACATCAGTGCTCAAAACCTCAAGCCATGCGATCGACGCTTTCTGGTAGGATTTTGACTCGGCAAGTTTTTCCGCGTCAAGTACTTCAATTCCATTTTCCTCAAGCACATGGCACAAAGTCTCAGCTGCTCCGTCAATCCTAGAGTTGAGTGTGATGAGCTCCGGATTGTTCGAGTTCAGGGCCTTGTTAATCATATTGGTCACGGCTCCGGTTCCGGGGTCATCGGGCGAACTTGGGTCGCTTGAATACCATGGGACCGACGGATTGCAGTAAACGCTGGCGATGGCAACCGGCATGTGTTCCTTCATGTTCACTTCGGTAGTCTTGCATCCGGAAAGATTCGCAATCAATGACAGGACAGAAACGGCAAAAAGAGCCGCACATACGATTTTTTTCATTTTAAATCTCCTTATATAACTTGGGTCCCGAAAAGCTCTCTCCAAATCCGACGAAAATCAGCCTTTACGGGTCTCACGTTTTTAAACACATATCCGCAAACTTTGTTACAGACTCAATCTTCTGGCAGAATTTTCCTTGGAAACTCACAAGTCCTGAAAAGGTAGGACCCGTTCCCATCAGAAAGAATCTGCGCATAAGGCTCCCTCATTACAGAAAGCACATTTTTTCTGAGCCATGAGATGTATGAATGAAGCCGGTCCGTCATCAGTTTTTCGGAACTCCCCCACAATTTCAGGCAAATGTCCTCTCCGTCAATGCAGTCTCCACGGTTCTCCACAAGCAATGAAAGCAGACTCTTTTTCGAAGGAGGAATCCTGCAAAGCGAATCCATCTTTTTAATCAGCTCGTTCGAAGTCATTTTTTCCGCATGTGATTTTCTCTCGCGGCTATGTCTTTCTGCGGCCACACATTCACGGAGATTATGCACAGTCTGAATCATGGGAGCCTCCCGGTAAAGTCCGAGCGAATACTCATGCAGGATTCTCATCCAATGGTCGTACAACTCAGGGAGCTCGGGAAAGGGATCGTTGAAAAAGATGAATGGACATTTCAACTCTCTCATAATCCCG
>DFKI01000171.1 GCA_002373325.1 Treponema sp. UBA3649 | reverse complement strand
CCCTGCCTTTTCACCCTTACCCTTTCGGGCGGTAATTTTCTGTAGCACTTTCTGTCAAGCGATGAGTTATGCCCTGACGGATTGCTCCGAAAAGACAACTATCACCCCTTGCCCGGTTATTACCCGGCATCTTTTCCGGTGGAGCCCGGACTTTACCTCACGCACAAATCCTATCATCAGGAAAATGCGCGCGACCATATATCCTTAAATATTCTCTTTCAGTACAGACTACTCGTTGTAGCCTTCATCCGCAAGATTTTCCTCGCCATCGTGCTCCTGGGACTCAGGATCTGAGTTTTCCTTATCGTAATCCTCAAGTGCTTCCGCAAGATATCCGGCTGCCTCCATCTCGTCCTCATCCTCATCGGCCTTTTCATAATAGAGTACACGGCTGCAATATGGACAGAAGAAAATATTGCCGTCATCCTGGTCGAAACTGTGTCTCACATTGTTTGCGAACTGCTTCGGAAGCATCATGTTGCATCCAGTACAAACTGTTCCCCTGAGAGCAACGATTCCGTGGGCATTACGCCTGATGATTCTCTGGAACTTCGAGACCACCTCATCATCCGCAATTGCTTCCGTTATGCTCTTTTCTTCCTTTGTGAGAGACTCAATCTTTTCCTTATACTCATCAAGTTTTGCCTTAAGCTCAGCCTCGGAGTCAGAATTCTCCATCTCAGTCTGCTTGATGTCTTCCTCATAGGTGGAAAGCTCATCCTCAAGCTCACCAAGTTTTCTTTCCTCAGAATGAAGCTTACCCTTAATCTCGTCGCTTTTTGCCTTGGCATCGTTAATCTGCTTCTCAAGGATTTCAAAGTCCCTGTGATTAGTAATCTCATCCATGCTCTTCTCACCGGCTTCTTTTGTCCGCTCGGCGGTATCATACTCGGCTCTGAGAGCAAGAACTTTGGCTTTCTGTGCCTCAAATTCAGCATTTTTTTCTATAAAAGAGTGCTTCATCGACTCGAGATACTCTTTTTTGCCCTCGAAATTTCTTGGCAGCTCCTCTATCTGTTTTTCATAGTCATACTTCTGAGCAAGAACATCCTGAAGACTCTCCAGGCGTTCCTTTATCATAGACATCTGCATCGGTACACAACTCCACTATTATCGATTCTGGACCAATAAGTCCAAAATGCTCTATCTACAGACTATAACGCATTTTGAAAAATGTGTCTATAGGTTTAGGGCACGAAATCCCCGATTTTAAGGAAAGCGTGCCCTCAATTCTCAGTCAATGTAATCCCTGAGACCGGATGCCCTTCTTGGATGGCGCAGACGACGGAGTGCCTTTGCCTCTATCTGCCTGATTCTCTCCCTCGTCACGTTGAAGTAGAGACCTACCTCCTCAAGCGTGAGCGAATATCCGTCCTCAAGGCCGAAACGCATCTTCAGAACCTCCTGCTCCCTTTTCGGAAGAGTTCCAAGCACAGACCTGAGCTGCTCCTGAAGAAGCTTGTATGAGGTGTGGCTCGCGGGATTCTCCACCTCCTTGTCCTCGATGAAATCACCGAGAGAACTGTCCTCCTCCTC
Organism: Treponema sp. UBA3649; assembly: GCA_002373325.1. Taxonomy (GTDB): domain Bacteria; phylum Spirochaetota; class Spirochaetia; order Treponematales; family Treponemataceae; genus Treponema_D. The sequence goes on along the minus strand of DFKI01000171.1, from coordinate 17,034 downwards.
TCCAATTGGAGTCTCAAGGGAAATCGGTTCCCTGGCCACGTTCTTTACCTGCTTTACACGGCTGACCGGCCATGAGAGCTGCTGTGCTATTTCCTCATCGGTTGGCTCGCGTCCCAGTTTCTGAACAAGCTGCCTGCTTTCACGCACAACCTTGTTAATCTGCTCAATCATGTGGACCGGAACACGGATTGTACGTGCCTGATCTGAGATGGACCTTGTTATGGCCTGCCTGATCCACCATGTCGCGTAGGTTGAGAATTTATATCCCTTTCTGTACTCGAATTTCTCGACAGCCTTTATCAGACCGATGTTGCCCTCCTGAATCAGGTCAAAGAGCTGGAGTCCACGGTTCGTGTATTTCTTCGCGATGGAAACCACAAGACGAAGGTTCGCATTGATAAGACGGTTCTTTGCCTGCTCCATCTTCAGTTTTCCGCGCTGGATTTCCTTCGTCTCCGCAAGGATTTCATCGACAGTGTTCTCGAACTCATATTCCAAGCGTCTGAGCTTACGGTCGATTTTCTGAATCTGAGTGTAAATTTCACGGATAGCATCGGCATCCATACCGAGATCTTTTTCCAACTTGACACTTTCTGAGTGTGTCGCAAGCCGTCTTCCGATTGAACGAAGCCCTGCAGTATCGGATATCCGCAGCTCGCTCATACGCTTCTCCTGCTTTCTGTGGAAGTCTTCTATTCTTTCGGAGGTCTCTATGAATTTGGTACTGAAACGCTCGATTTCCTCGGTCTGAATCTCAATCTTCTTGAGCTCGGGGAGGATTTTTTCACGGAGAGCGACAAGTTCAGGAACCTCGAAAATGGCCATGGACTGATCGTTCTCATTCAGCTGTTTTTTGAGCAGCATGTACTGCTTCATCTCTTCCTTGAGAGGCTTCAAGATGGAGCTGTAGGAGCTTTTGAGCCTTCTTTTCTCCGCCATCTCCTCGTTGATTTCCTTTCTGGCCCTTCCCTGCTCGTGTATGTCAATCTTCATGAAGGCTTTCTGGGAAACAGCGTAGAATTCAGGAATCATCATGCCGGAATTCTTGATTACATCCTTGATGATGTTCTGCCCCTCCTCCATATCCTTTGAAAGGGAGACCTCCTGCTCAGCCGTGAGAAGCTTCTCTTTTCCTATCTCACGCAGATAGAGACGGATGGGATCGTCGATGTTCACGTCCTTGTCACCGGCGTTTACAAGTCTCTGCGCTCCAGTCTCATCAATCTTCGCCTCAACCGGAAGATCGTCATCAACATCATCGTCAAGAGCGGCATCCTCGTCATCCGCATCCTCGTCATCATAGAAAGGCTCAGCCTCCTCCATGACCTGAATGTTGTTCTTCGTCAAAAGCTGGAGAACATCGTCCATTTTCGGGGAATTCACGAATTCCGGGGTAAGAATCTCGGTTATCTCATCCCATGAGACGACCTGTTTTGTCCTCGCGTAATCAAGAAGTTTCTGCACGACAGGTGAAAGAGACTCATCCTCGTCATCTCCATCGTCGCCGTCATCCATCTCAGATACACTCGCGGCCTTTTCCTTCTTTTTTTTGGATTCGGAACGTGTCCCACCCTGCGATGCCCCTTCCTTTTTGGAGACCGCATCACCCACAGCATCAGAAGCATTTTTCTGCAAATCCTCGTCCGGATCTTCTCCACAGGCTTTTACGGAAGCCTTCACAACTTTTTGCACGGAGCTTTTTGAGGCACTTTTTGAGGTCTGATTTTTTTCCTTGGATTTCACTTCCGCATCATCCTTAGATACTTTTTTTTCAGCTGATTTCGCCGCAGTTTTTTTCACAGCGGTCTTTTCACTTTCACTTTCTGCCTTTTTTGGGGTAGATGACTTAATTTTAGCCATGTTTTATCCTTTCATTAAAGCAATCTGACGGTCTAAATCCATCTTCTGCTGAAGCAGCTTCTTTACGTTCTCCATATCCTCCGGTACCGGACTTTTTTCAAGCCTGCGCATCTCCTGCAGTATTGCCTGACATTTCCTTTCCAGAGCATTCCGCTTGATGAGCAATATGCTGTCCGAAACCGCTTTTCCAACATTCGAAGAATATTCGTCCATGGACTGAATAATCAGCCGCTTCATCTCTTCGCTCTCACATCGGTTCAGTATATTGCTGACGGAAAAGGATCCGTTTTTGCTACATTCATCCATTATGATGAACAAAGCCTTTGCCTGAGAATCCGTAAGTTCCTCCAGAGAAATTTCCTGGGACATCTTATTAAAATAATCGGCATTATTCGACACCGCCGTTATAACAGCCCGCAACTCTGCAGTGACACGAATCTTTTCCTGCTGCGGCTTTTCCGGCGAATATTGTGTGGCTCCCGTATTTTGTCTGATGTTCCGAGTGAGTCTTTCCCTGTTGGAATAGTCCTTCCTTGCGGCCTCCAGGTCTATCTCGTATGCCTGACACAAATTTTCCAGGCACGCTTCCCTCTGCACGTCGGACTGCAGGACATCCAGATACGAAAAAAACTCAAGACAGGCCTTTGATTTGCCTTCCGGTGAGTCCTTTGGGTATATTTCCAGCAGTTTAGATAACAGATAGTCATTATCTAATATAGCATCGTTTATTACTTTCGTCAAGGCTTCCGGACCATATTTTAGCATAATTTCCGCAGGATCTTTTCCGCCGCTCAGATTTATGACCTTGACTGAAATTCCAGCATTTCTGCACATCAAAATGGCTCTTTTCGTCGCCTTCTGTCCCGCACCGTCGCTGTCAAACGAAAGATAGATGCAGTCCACAAAAGGCTTGACCATGACAATCTGTTCCTCGGTAAGAGCCGTTCCAAGAGGAGCCACCGCATATTGGATTCCGCACTGATGGTAGGCAATGCAGTCCATGTATCCCTCGCAGAAAATGACCCTCTTGTTTTCCCTTATGCTCTGCTTGGCAAAATTGAACGCGTAGAGGGTGCTCCCCTTTTTGTACTGAATCAGGTCGCCGGAGTTCAGGTACTTGGGTGATTTTTCAGCATCCCCGCGCAAAAAACGTCCTCCCATGGCAACGACATCACCCTTCCGGTCAAAAATCGGAAACATCAGTCTGTCGGAAAAAAATGCGAAATCAGGATATTTTTTGCTGAAAAGGCCCGTCTTGGCAAGAAACTCAGGGCTGAAATTCTTTTTCACAAGAAAACGGTGCAGGAATTTTCTGTCAGACGGAGAATATCCCAGCTTAAATTTTTCCACGGTTTCCTTTGTAATGCCCCTTTTCATGATATATTCCAGCGCAAAGTTTCCGGCCTCGGTCTGAGTGAGCATATAGTTGAAGAGATTTGCAGTGCGGTTGTAAAGCGCGATGATTTCTTCCTTTAACTTTGCGTCGGGATCTTCCTTGTAAGCCTGATTTCCTGAATCCGTATAGTGAAGCTGCACGCCGGCTTTTTTTGCAAGCATCTCGATTGCGGCAGGAAAGGTGATTTTTTCCATCTCCATGACAAAATTGAAGACGGTTCCTCCGACCCCGCATCCAAAACAGTGGTACAGTTTTTTATCCGCAGAGACATGAAATGAGGGTGTTTTTTCGTGATGAAAGGGACAGCAGCCTGAAAAATCATTTCCTCTTTGGGTAAGCGGCACATACTCGCTGATTACCTGAACGATATCCGTGCGGGCCGCAACCTCGTCAATGGATTCCTGCGAAATAAAGCCAGCCATTCTAGTCCTTCAGCAAAAGATAGGCTGATTTAGCGGAATTATGCTCCGAAAGCGTCTTTGAGAAAGTGTGGGTCCCAGCGTCGGGATCCTTCACCACAAAATAGTAGCAGTCAGTGTCGGCAGGGGATGCGGCTGCCTTCAAAGCGACAAAGCCCGGATTTGAGATGGGCGTGGGAGGAAGCCTGTCCCACATGTAAGTATTGTAAGGACTGTCGATTTTCAGATAGACGTAGTAAATGCGCTCCGGATGAGGCCTTCCCTGGATTTCCGTGAGGATGTACTCAATCGTGGCGCAGGATTCAAGTCCCATGTGAGCCTTAAGTCTGTTGGCAAAGACTCCCGCAATCAGTGGAGCCTCGGAATCAACCTTGTACTCCCTTTCAACGATGGACGCGAGAATCACCGTGTCGTAGATTTCCTCCGCGGATTTTCCTGCAAGATTGGGAATGTCATTCGCCTTGATGAAGAACGTGTCCACGAGCTTTCTGAGGACGACCTCGGCAGGACTTCCCTCTACAAAATAATAGGTATCGGGATAGAGGAAGCCTTCAAAAGTGTCCATGGGGATTCCGTATTCGGCGAGCAGATCAGGATCCTTGCATTTTTCCTTAAACTCCTCGGTGTCGCAGACATTGTGTTCCCCGAGCAGATTCGCGACTTTTCGCACGGTAAGTCCCTCGGGAATGGTCAGCGTAAGATATTCGGGAGCCCCGGTACGAATCATACTTGCTATTTTCTGCACCGACATGGATTTGTCCAGATTGTAGAAGCCGGTTTTTACTGGATTTCCACCATCATCACCGAAAACATGGAGACGAACCCCGTAGTAAAAAATCTTCCATGAGCGGATAAGTCCCAGCCCCTCCAAATCCTGAGCGACCTGATAGACCGTTTTCCCGGATGGAATCCTGTACTCGACCTTGCCCTCAGGTTCCTTGGACATCGGCGACGTTATATGGAAGAAATATGCGACGGCACCTCCGCACGCGGCTAAAATCAAGAGGATGAGGATTAAAAAAATGGTCAAAATCACCTTGAGAACGCTTCTCTTTTTGCGTCCTGAATTTTTTTTCTCAGCTCGTCCCATGGCTAAATATCAATCTCCTCGCCTTCAATGGCGATGTGCAAGTCTATGTCGTATTTGGCGGAGTAATCCTCGTACCATTTAGCAGCCTTCAGGATTGAATAAATCTTTTTGTCGCTGTAGGTCGGCTCGTGATGGAAAAAATAAAGATGCTTCGCGTTCCATGTGTTCGCAAAATCAACCGCATAGCAGAAAATGCTGTGTCCCCAGTTAGCCTTTGCGATGGCCTCCTCCCCGGTATACTGGCTGTCAAGAACAAGAACGTCGGCATTGTCAAAAAATTGATTCTCGGGTCTGTCCCTGTCGCAATCACATGCCCTGAGCTCAACGTCAGTCGCATAGATGAATTTTTTTCCGTTCTCCTCAAAAGAATACGCGTAGGAATTTCCCGGATGCTTCATTTTTTTGCAGGTAACTTTCACTCCCTCCACATAAAAAGGCTCAATCTCGTTGATTTGATGGAAAGTAAATCCTTTCTTCACTTTTTCCCAGGAACAGTTGGGCGGAAGATAAGGAAGCCGGTTCTGCTCGGAAAGCACACGCTCAGCCGCCGGGAATGTGGAATAAAAATCGATTTTGGCCTTGGGATTGAAAATTGGTCCGAAAAAAGGAAGCCCCTGTATGTGATCCCAGTGAAAATGCGACATGAAAATATGATAATGCTCGTCTGCCGGATGCTGCCCGTTTACACCATAGACCCTCAGTCCAGTACCGCAATCAAGAAGAAATTTCGAACCATTATCCGTTGTAAGCTCAAGACAAGGGGTATTTCCTCCAACCGTACCAAAAAGCCATGGCGGAAGGGTTTCAATGAACCTAGTCTTCGCATCCTCTGATTCAATGTCTTTCGGCGTAATTCTTTCTATAATCGCATAAATTTTCGCTTGAACCTGTTCGGGTGTAATGGGCGTTGGCAAAGACCCTCTGACACCCCAGAATTTTACCTTCACAATCCCTCCACACTGTCCGTCCGTCTCCAGTACGTCAGTAAAAAGACTTCTCTCCTAAATTATACAGTTTTTTAGAAAAAAAAACTAGTGCTTTATCCATTTTATTTTAAATTTATGGAAGAAATCAAAAGCCCCTAAAAAGATTTTCGGGATTTATGCAATTTTTTTCAACTAGCTCTTAACAATTTTTTAATTTTGTTCTATAATATCATAAAGTACCGTTGGTGCATCCGAGGCATGTCTTCGGACAAGATTTTTTTTAGAAAAACACAATACATCGGCTGTTTTAGAGGAGAAAAAAATGGCTAACAAGATTACCATTATCGGAGCGGGACAGGTTGGTTCAACCGTTGCCTATGCACTTATTGTCAAGGGTGTGGCATCTGAAATTGTGCTCATCGACATCAACAAGGAGCGTGCGATGGGAGAGGCCATGGACATGAGGCAGGGTACCCCATACACGAAAGCCATCAACATTCATGACGGAGATTATGAGGACGCAAAGGACTCCGACGTGGTTATCCTTACATCCGGTGTGGCCCGCAAACCAGGACAGACACGTCTTGACCTCGCTCAGATTAACGTGGACATCACAAAGAGCGTCATGAGCCAGATTACAAAGGTTGCCCCAAACGCAAACTACATCATCGTGGCAAATCCGGTTGACATCCTTACATATCAGTTCGTGAAGTATTCTGGAATCCCTGCAAACCGCATTTTCGGAACCGGAACCATGCTCGACACGGCACGTCTCAGAACAAAGCTCGCGGACACCTACAATGTGGCTCCGGTAAACGTACATGCCTATGTTTTCGGTGAGCACGGTGATTCATCCTTCGTTCCGTGGTCCCTTGCAAACATCGGAACCATTCCCGTGGACAAGTATGCCGAGTGTGCCGAGGGACGCAATCTTCCAAAGCTCAACCACGACGAGATTGAGGAATACGTTCGCAAGTCAGGCGGAATCATCATCAAGGCAAAGGGATGCACGAACTACGGAATCGGCGCTACAGTCACACAGCTCTGCAACTGTCTCACAGCCGGAAAGGATTCACTCCTCACTGTCTCAACTATGCTCACCGGTGAGTACGGAATCAGCGATGTATGCCTCAGCATCCTTACTGAGGTCGGAGGAAACGGAATCAAGAACCGCATGGTCGCTCCTCTTACCGACTCTGAGATTGTCTCTCTCAAAAAGAGCGCGGACACACTCAAGGACATCATCGCACAGCTGCACTTCTAGGAGATTGGATAAATGGAATACAGAATTGAACACGACTCGATGGGCGAGGTAAAGGTTCCCGCAGACAAATTGTGGGGAGCCCAGACCGAAAGAAGCCATGAGAACTTTTTGATTGGCGTTGGAATCGAGACCATGCCGAGGGAAATCACAAAGGCATTCGGTTACTTGAAAAAGGCAGCAGCACTCGCAAACAACGAGCTCAAGCCCGAGAAGATGACGGCGGAAAAAGTCGCGGCAATCACCAAGGCTTGTGACGAAGTGATTTCAGGTGCCTTGAACGAAAACTTCCCTCTTGTCGTTTGGCAGACAGGAAGCGGTACTCAGAGCAACATGAACACCAACGAGGTCATTGCAAACCGTGCAAATGAGATTGCGGGAAAGAAGCTCTGCCATCCGAACGATGACATCAACATGAGCCAGTCCTCAAACGACACATTCCCCACAGCCATGCACATTGCGGCCGTAGTTGAGGTGGAGGACAAACTTTTCCCCGCGATTGACCTTTTGGTTGACACGTTCAAAAAGCTTGAGAAAGAAAACGAGGGAATCGTAAAGTCAGGACGCACTCACCTTCAGGATGCTGTTCCCATTCAGTTCACTCAGGAAATCAGCGGATGGAGAACGTCCCTTGAGCGTGACAAGGAAATGCTGGTCTCCTCACTTCCCTACCTCAAGCAGCTTGCCCTCGGTGGAACTGCCGTCGGTACAGGTCTTAACGCACCCAAGGGATTCGACACTCTCGTCGCCAAAAAAGTGAGCGAGCTTACCGGAAAAGATTTCGTCACAGCACCGAATAAATTCCACGCCCTTACAAGCAAGGATGAGATTGTCTTCGCACACGGAGCACTCAAAGCACTTGCCGCGGACTGCATGAAGATTGCGAACGACGTGAGATGGCTTGCCTCAGGACCGAGGGACGGACTTGGTGAGATTCACATTCCGGAAAACGAGCCGGGTTCATCAATCATGCCGGGAAAGGTTAATCCCACCCAGTGTGAGGCAATGACGATGGTTGCCGTTCAGGTCATGGGAAATGACGCAGCCGTGGGAATGGCAGCTAGCCAGGGTAACTTCGAGCTGAATGTTTTCATGCCGGTAATCGCATACAATTTCCTCCAGTCAGTACGTCTGCTCGCAGAGGTAATCGTAAGCTTCAACAACAACTGTGCCGTCGGAATCACCGCGAACAAGGAAAAGATGCACCACAACCTCTACAACTCGCTCATGCTTGTGACCGCATTGAATCCCTACATCGGATACGAGAACGCGGCAAAGACCAGCCATAAGGCCTACGAGGAAAACATCTCCCTCAAGGATGCCTGCGTGCAGCTCGGATTCCTTACCGCAGAAAAATTCGACGAGGTATTCCACCCCGAAGAAATGGCCGGTGTGACAAAGAAATAATTTAGCCTTTAGTTAAATTGGAAAGGGAGTCTTCTTAATCGGAGGCTCCTTTTTTCACAAGCTGCATGTGGATTTTGTTCGTCCGCGCCTTCGAATCATAAATCAAAAACCCCTTCCAGTCCTTCGTCAAAAAACAAAAGGCAGTGTGGGGCTTTTGACTGCTCTGTAATTTCTGCGTGTCATAGATTTCCGCATAGTAATGGTCCGAAATATATCCTGAGACATCCATCTGGACCGTGTACATAATGTTCCGTCCGTCGAAATACATCTGGTCGTTTTTTATAAGCGAGTAATCCCGGAAACCGACGAGCTTTTTGCTTTTCCCGGAATCCAAATCAATCATGTAAATCAAATCTCCGAACCTGCTGCTTGCGGCGTAAAGAACCATAGTGCCCGACTCATAATCAAGGCATCCGTTGTAGTGAACGTAGGAGGTCTTAAGTCCGCTCACGGTCTTGATTTTTTCCATCGTCGACAAATCAAAAACATGCAGCTCGGGCTTTTCCTGATTGAATGAATTGTAGAGCATCTTTTCTCCGTCCATATCAAGGAATGTAATGCCCGTGGTGTTTTCGGGAAATTTTTCCTCCGCAATCACATCTGATTTTTTTGTCGCAAAATCATACATCACGATTTCCGACTTTTCGCTTTCAAAATCATGCCGCAAATAAAGGGCGCATTTTTCGTTCAGGTGAGGTTCGCAAGGATAATACCCGCGTGTTGATTCCGAAATCGGCTTCTCATTGATTTTTGCAAGTTCCCCCGAAAGACAGTCGTAATGGTAGATGTCGGAAAAGTAGACATGATTTTCTTCTCCACCTCCGAACGACGTGACAGAAAAAACAAATCCGTTTTTGGTGCTGTTGAAGTCGCGGATAGAAAATCCCTTTTCGCATGAAAAAATCGTTTTCGAAATCTCAAGTTCCTCCGCGTCGTACTCCACAATTTTTGAATAGGAGCTCGAGTAATCCTGGAGTTTCAAAAAGATTTTGTTCGTCCGCTCAAAATGTCCGTCACACACGATGATTCCGTCGGGAAGATTGTAGGGATCTGAAAATTCCGCAGAAAGTGTCCTGCCAAAACAAGATGCAAAAATCGGCAGCATAAGAAAAAATAAAATCGCTTTTTTCATTTTTTTACTCCATGGGGTTCTATAAAAACGCATTTCCAATGACTTTTGATAGATACTAACATATAAAATTTTCCCTACTTTGTAAATAATAGTGAATCACTGATCTAGCTCTAATTTCGACTTATACGAAACAATGTCATTCCCGCGCCCCGACGCGGGAATCCCTTGTGCAGGAGAGATTGCCGGATCAAGTCCGGCAATGACATAGGACCAGTCCGGCAATGACATGACACTAGTACTGACACATCGTATCAAGCCCGGCAATGACAGGCATGTTGAAAAGTCGAAATTGGGGCTACTAAAATAAAAAAGACCAGCTAATCCCTATTTTGTAAGAATCAACCGGTCTGGATTTTTTACTCAACCACATCCCCAAGGTCATCGTCCTCTTCAACATATTCGCCTGTGGAAGATGGAGCTATGGCAACGGGAAGTTCATCTTTGCCACTTTTCTCATAAGCGATTTCGGTCTTTTGATCAGAATCAGGCTTCTCTTCTTTTGCAAGGACAGGCTCTTCACTTTTCGAAGGCACAGTCTCCTCTATCTTTTCCGGGGCGGAATCAAAGGCAATCTTCTGGTCGCGTGATTTGTCCATTCCCTTTTTGGTCTTCCATGCGTCAATGAATTCCATCATGTACTGCTGAACGTCACAGAACCATTTGTTTTGGAAAAGACAGGCATCCACACCGATGTAGCGGAAATGCCAGCACTCCCACATGAACCCGGTCACATCCTCATATTCCTTGGGGAAAGAAAGGGACCATCCGTATTCCTCTGAATGTTCGTTGAGCCATCTTCCCATCTTTGTTTCGGCAAACGCTTCGTCAATGCTTCCAAAGTCAATGGCGGTTCCGAGCTGATGCTGACTTGTACCCGGTCGGGCTGAATATCTGTCTGCCTCGGCCTCTCCGTCCTGCTTCACGTAGCGGTTAAAAAGATTCTTCTGATACTCGTAGGAGCGGTATGTGGATGAGACCATCAACGTGATTCCGTCATCCTTTGCCCCGAGCGCCATTTTTTTCAATGCTTCGTAAACATCAGGTCGAAGGGAAAGATCGTTCCGGCTCACGTTCCAATAGTTGTTCGTCTTTACAGGCTTGAGTCCCTTTGGAACATAGTCTTTTCCAACCTTGTGCTTTTTGTCAATCAGATAGTAAAGGCTAAGATCATCCTCAGGGAAAGATTTTTCTGCTTCAAGGACTTTGGTCAAATCAAAAAGGAACTCGTCCATCTGCGAGTCCTCAATCTGGATGTCACCCTTGAAACGGTCACTCATGGAATCAAGAACCTCGCGGAGAATCTGGTGCTCAGGATTCAATGCGACGGGAACAACCTCGGATTTTGACTCAACGGAAGGAGCGGGAGTCTCATCTTTCGGAGCATTCAAATTTGACTCTGCGATGGGAACTCCCGGATTTTCGTAGGTAGCACTTTTTTTGCCACAGGAAACAAGGGCTGCGGCGGTCAAAACAAAAACAAATGGTGTAAGTCTATGAGACATCGGAAACCTCGGTAACGGCATGAATAATGTTGAAAGTATCAAGGAATCCTGTACGTTCCAAAGCATGCCTGGCCGCTTCCGAAGGGTTCATAATAAACAGCTGGGTGCCGTTTTCCTCACCGTCATTATATCCGGCAAGGATTACTCCTACACCGGCAGAATCAATCGAAATCACCTGAGACATGTCAAGCACAATATTGGATTCCAGAATATAAGAATACACTTTTTCCTGAAATTCTGCAATAGTGTACGCGTTGATTGCCCCGGTCAATTCAAGAAGTTTATAGTTCGCGCCGACCTTTTCGGTTATTGTAAGCTGTACCATCAGACACCTCCGTTGCTTCCAGCGTCATTTTTCTGCTTATTTCCGGCTCCCTTGTATTTCAAGATGAGAACCGTAATGTCGTCCTCAAGCGCACGTGAAGAGAACTGCACAAGATTTTCATAAGTGAACTGAGCCATCTTGTCAGCGGGGAAAGATGAGTTTTCGAGCATCTGGGACTGAACCCTTGTCTTTCCGAATGTCTCACCCCTGAGCGAGCGGGCCTCAATCAGTCCGTCGGTACATGCAAGCACGATGTCGTTCGGGGAAAGCTTAACTTTTTTCACGCGGATAAGTTTGCTCACATCCTTTACGAATCCGAGAACATGTCCCTCACCCTGAATCTCAATCACGTTGTTGTAGATGCTGTTGTACATGAAAAGCGCCGGAGAGCCGCAGTTGATGTAGTACATGGTGTCGGTTGAAAAATCAATGAGTCCGAAAGTACCCGCGAAGAAGGTTCCCTTTGGCAAGCTGGTGCGGATGAAGTAGTTGATTTTCTGGACAAGCACCTTGAAATCAGGAGTCTCGGCAAGGTCAGTTCGGATAATCGATTTCAAAATGACCATGCTCATGGAAGCGGCTATACCCTTTCCGTTCAGGGCTCCGATTATGAACATGTGTCTGTGGTCGTTCAGGCGGATAAGGTCGATGAACTCACCTCCGATGTTGTGTGCGGGAACCATGCGATATCCGCAGTCAATCTTGGGATTGGTGATGTAGTCCATGTTTTCCTGGATTGACGTGATTATCTGGCTGGACATACGGATTTCACGGTTGACAGTACCGACGACGGACTCGTTCATGATGTTCTTCATGTAATAGCCCACGACGAAGAAGTTTGAGTAGAGCTTTGTAAAGACACTGTAGTCATAGGGAGTGAACATGTTTCCGCTGGATTTCGGTCCCAGGAAGATGATACCGACAATGCGCCTTCCCTCGTTCAGCATGATAAAAGCGTCGGATTTAGTGCTGTCCAAAAGCTCAAGGACCTCCGCCCTGACCGACTGAATGCTGTAATCTTTCTCCGCGAATTTTCTGAAGACCACTGGATGCTTTAAATTGAGGAGCACGTCAAAAGCCTTGTTGTCTGCAGGTATGGCGATTTTCTCATCATCATCACCGTCAAAGATGGACTCAAGGTATCCAGTTCCCGCGTCAATGGCCATCCTGAACGAAGAGCAGTCCACATATTTTTTGAAAGTGCTTACAAGAGCTTTGTTGATGTTCGAAGGCTCGTCGGTAAAATCAATGCTCGTTATGCTTTCCTCAAACGCATCTCCATAGCGGCTGTCCCTCATTATGTCCATCTTCGTAAAGTAGCGTCCGGTAAAGACCCATCCGACAACCACACCGCATGTCGCAATCACAAAAAGCACGTAGAAAGCGACGGAATTTCCCAAAATCTCGCGGAGTCCAAGATAGATAAGTCCCTCGACAAGGGCCGGAACAAAGTAAATGACGAAGTACCGGATAAGGGTCCTGAATGCAAGTGATTTTCCCCACACCTCGCTGTTCGATGAAATCTTTGAGGCGAGCATCAGACCTGGAATCATAACCACAAGCGTGAGAGTACCAATCAGCGGCTGATAGAGCTTGGCGACTGAAAAAAGGGCATAGCAAAAAGCAGTTCCGAGAGTGGCAAGACAGAGCATGAGGAGATTCTGGTGCAGGAGCCTTGACTTTGTGTTCTCAGCGCGGACCAAGACCATCAGGGTGCAGAACAGAGGCAGAATCACGATGAAAAAAGCCGTGAAAACTGAAAGCATGGTCAGCGGGAACATACCGAAGAGAACCTTGTCGAAAACAGTCTTCGAAGCGATTGTGTACGAAAACTTTCCCATGCTCACTCCGCTTATGAATCCGGAAACGAAGAACAGTGCAATCAGAGCGCTTATGTTGATTATCCATCGTATTACGGCAAGGAATTTTGGCTTTTTCTCCACGTTGTAAGTGAGGATGAAATCACAGTATGACACGTTGTACCATGCAAGGAGCATGTAGGTTATGCGGGTCAGAAGCTTGCACAGAGGCCTCGGAGCACCGAACACAATGGAAATCAGAGAAACAGTGTTGATTATGAAAATGGCCGAAAGGAAAAGAGTCATGTTGGTGAGAGCATTTCCCTCGTAGGTGTTCTTGCGGACTGAATCAACTGAAAACGAAAAGGCGATGAGTGAGGCACCAATCGCTGCATTCAAAATTATAAAAACCATAGCTTATCCCTCCACCTTTGCGACCATCATCGTCAGGTCATCCCTAAGTTTTCTGCCGCCGTTGTAAGAGAAAACGAGATTTACGACATCATCGATAAACTCCTGCGGTCCCTTGGCGGCACTGCTCTTGATTGTATCTTCATAAAGCTTCGTATTTCCAAGCTCCTCTCCGCTCTCGTCCATAACCTCGGAAACACCGTCGGATGCCATGAGAATCACGTCGCCCCGGAAGAGTCTCTGCTCGGCAACTGTCACGTCATCGAGCTCAATGATTCCTACAAGAGAACAGTTTGAGGTCAGCGGCTTGATTTTGTATCCGTCGGCGGACCGAGAGATGATGAGCGGGTCAGACATTGACGCGTTCACATAGCGGATCGTCATGTTGGCAGTGTCCACGATGCCCAGGAAAAGAACCGTGTATTTGTCCTGCAGTTTCATGCCCTTGATAGCCTTGTCAACAGAGCGAATCATGTTCGGCAAATCTTCCTTGTTGTCAAGGATTTTTACGGTGTTCATCACAAGACCCATGACCAGAGCGGCTGCAAGTCCCTTTCCGGAAACGTCACCGAGCATGAGAAGTGTCTTTGTCCTTGAAATGGGGAGCACGGAATAATAGTCTCCCGAAACATTCACGAGAGGGCGGTAATAGGCTGCGACCGAAAGTTTTTCAATCGTGGGCATGACAGGCGGAAGGAATGAGCGTTGTGTGTCGGCAAGCTGATTCCATTCTGACGAGAGCTCGGAGATTTCGGCAAGGTCATCGATTGTGCGCGCGCGACGGAAAAATCTGGTGAATTCCCTGTAGAGCGGGTCGTAGAGGAAGGGATCGAAAAGCTTTGTGTACCGGCAGAAAACGTAAAACTGCCTGTGATCGTACACGAAGAAAAATCCACGTGCGGTCTTCTCATCGGAAACAATACCGAAATTGTCTCCAAGGAAGTGACATCCCTCAGGCCATGAGTCGGGGAAATTCTGGTCCAGGATACGGAGCACCTCCTTTTTGCAGGTGAGCTTGTCTGGACTATTATATAGAACAAAATCCTTCCGCTTGTCGATGAAGAGAACCGAGCAGTCCCCCTTTTCCTCAAGAACTGTCCCGATTATCTCATAGAAATCATCCAGGGAATAGCACAAACGCAGCTTGTCAAGGAATTCGGAGATGATTGAGTTCTCTCCGCTGAAAAAAGTCCTTTTGCGAAGTTTGTCCACAAGGAGAAAACTGACCTTATGAAAAAGAAGCGATACGGCGGTGAAGACGACGAATACAACTCCCCACATAAAAATCTGCCGTCCCTTCTGGTTGCTGAAGTTTTCTGGAATGATTCCGCTCACAAGGAAAACCACAACGGTAACCAGCAGGATATTTGTGACCATCATCACGGCATAACGCTTTTGCTTGAACATACGCACCTCTTCCTCTGATATTTCCGGTTTGACCACGGGAAACAAAAAATTTCCCATGCGGTAACAGACAATATTATACCATATTATCGGCAGAATGGAAGAGAAATTTTATAAATTAGCACCAACTTCGACCTTTTCAAGCATGTTCCCCAATCTTCTCAAGGTCCAGGAAATATGTCTTCATAAGTCCCTTGCCCTTCACTTCCATCTCAACAGGCTCCCCGTAGTCAAAGACATCCTTCGTCATCTCGTAAACATGGTCGGTCACGTGGATTTTCCCGGCTTTTCCGGTGGATTCCATGCGGCTTGCGACGTTCACCGTGTCACCCCAGATGTCGTAGATGAATTTGGTCTTTCCGATGACTCCCGCCACAAGGTTTCCTGAGTTGACTCCGATTCTCATCTGAAGCTCGATTGCGGAGGTCTTGTTGAAATCGGCCATCTCACGGTACATACGGGCGGCAAGCCTTATCATTCTTTCGGCGCATGTCGGATCCACGGTCTCGCTCAATCCTGCCGCAACCATATAAGCGTCTCCAATCGTCTTGATTTTTTCCACGCCGTACTCAGTGAGCACACCGTCAAAGCGACAGAAAATCTTGTTTAGCATACGCACAATCTCACGGGCGTTGAATCCGGATGAAAGACGTGTGAATCCCACCAAATCAGCAAAAAGCACGCTCACCTCGGGGTACTGCTTGGCTATAATCTCATTCGGCTTGTCGGTAAGCTCCTGTGCAATGGACCTGGGAAGTATGTTCAGAAGCAGCTTCTCCGACTTTTGGTTAGCCTCCTCCAGATGAGCATTTGTCGTAGCAAGTGCCTCTGCCTGACGCTGCAATTCGACAGTCTGAGCTTGCAACTCCTTAGTCTGCTCCGCCACCTCATGCTCAAGTTTCCTCTGATAACGCTTCATCTGCCTGTACCTGCTCAGGATTATGAGGGCTACGGTTCCAATCACAATCAGGCCGATTATCATCCAGAACCACCACAGCTGCCAGATATAGGGCTCCTTCACGATGACAATCTCCTCGGAAAGCTCGCTCTGAACCTCATCCTCATTTTCAGTCTGTACCCTGAAACGATATGTTCCGGGCTTCAAGTTCGTATAGGAAACGGTCCTCTCGGGACTCCATGATGAAAAATCATTGTCAAAGCCCTCGAGCATGTAGCGGAACTGCATCTGGTCGGACGAAATGAAACTCAGCCCCGTAAACTTGATGCTGATTCTGGAAATCTCCGGCGAAACGACAACCTTTCCCGAGCTGTGGCTCACCTTTTCCGAACCGACCATGACGGAATCAATGGCAACCTCGGGCTTGGTGGAGTTCTTTATCTTAAGCGGATTGTAGATTGTGAATCCGTCCACCATGGTAAACCAGATTCTTCCCTGCGAATCCTCCATGGAAAGAGCCGTGGATGTGACACCCTTCGACTGAATGCCGTCAGAATTTCCGTAGAATTTGGACGTGAGGTAATTCGACTCGCCGTCAACAATCTTCAGAAGGTCATCGAGTTTCGCCGATCCGATTCCCCTGTTCGAAAGATACCAGACAGAACCCGTGTAATCAGTAATCATCTGGAAAACAGCGTCGGTTCCGAGACCGTTTATGAAATTGACCGAAACGAATTTTCTGTTCTTGAAGCAGGAGATTCCCGATCCCGTCGAAACCCAAATTTCCCCGGTGTCTCCCATCTCGGAGATTTTGAAAATCACGTTGCCGGAAAGACCGTCCTCCGTAGTGTAGCAGTCCTGAACCTTGCCGTCCCTCAAAGTAAAGACTCCTCCTCCGTCAGTGCCGCCCCAGATAAGCCCATTGTCGTCCTCGTAAAGGCACATCACGTAGCTGTTCGGAAGTCCCTGGTCAATCGTCATGTTCTCTATGCTTCCGTCCGGGCTGATTATGCTGAGTCCCTGTGTGGTTCCCACATAAAACTTTCCGTCGCTGCTCTCTATGCAAACGCGCACTTTGTTTCCCACAAGACCGTTCTCCTCAGTCCATGACGTGATTCCGCCCTCACTCATCTTGAGCTGACCGAGCACCTCGTATGTACTTACAAGCAGGGAGCCGTCCGAAGAGAATCCCACGTGCCTTATG
>DFKI01000066.1 GCA_002373325.1 Treponema sp. UBA3649 | reverse complement strand
AATGTGAAACTCGACATTCGGGCTGATTATACTGATATAACAAAAAGGCCAAATATTTTGAGGCGTCCTCAAGACAATTTTCCGGCAACGCTTTGACCTGCTCACAAACCGAATCGTATGACATCTGAACCTCCATTCAATCACTTGTCCATGATGGTGATTTCGACGCGGCGGTTTTTGGCCCTTCCTTCCTCGGTTGAGTTTGGGGCGATGGGGAGTGTGTCTCCGAATCCGAGCGTGAAAACTTCCTGTCTCTCGCGCACTCCAAGGTTGATTAGATAATCCGCGACGGTCTGTGCACGGTCCGCGCTGAGCTGCTTTGAGTCAACACCGTTGTTCGCCACGGCTGTGTGTCCGCTGATGAGCAGGTCGTTGTCGGGGAAAAGGGACAGAATCTGCGCGATTCTCTCAAGCTTGTCAATTTCTCCCTCAAGCAGTTCCGGGCTGTCCGGCTTGAACTGAATGTTCTCTATGGAAAGGGTGAGTCCCTTGTCGCTCTTGATTACGTTCACGTTCTCGAGTCCCAGGTCGTCAATCTGCTTTTTGACTTCCTCCACGTTTTCCTCGGTGGCGGTGCGGACAAAATCCGTTACCTCGGCATGGGCTGTTCCCCGGAACTCATACATCCTTCCGTAAGCGGTCTCAATCAGGATCCGGAAATTTTCGGTGTAGTGGTCAATCGCTCCTTTCTCAGCGTCCCAGTAGACAAGCTCGTCGCTGAATCCCATGGTGGCCTGAGGATAGTCGGCGTATGGATCTGCCACTGCACGTGGATTTCGGTATGGAGTCTCCATGTACATTGAATATTTTACGCGGAAAACATGCAGCTTGTTTCCTTCCTTTGAAAGAACCTGATTGTTGGGCTTTTTCATGTAGGATGACGCCGCATAGCTGTACTGACGGACTTTTTTCTGCTCGCGGTCCACGGTTCCAAGGTATGTGTATGTCGCCGTGAAAGGAACCTTGTACGGGGTCTGGATTCCGAAATTCATCCTTAGGTCGTGCGCCTCATGTCCCTCGGCTGTCCATGTGTCTCCGGGCTTTACGGGATGGTCGGGGAAAATGGGAACGTCACGCACGGTGGGCATAAAATACTGGTCGTCAATGGTATAAACTCCGAGCGGACTCCGGTTAAAAATGCTCAGGTACTCCTCGCCCCAGGAAAAGGAGCCTGTACCGACTGCGGAGACTGAGCTTTCGGTGGTCATAAAGGAGGACTGATGCCGGGCGCTTCCATCCGGCTCAACCGAAAGAACCTGCGTGGAGATTCTGTTGATGATTTCCGCACGGTGATTGAGCCTCATGTTCACGTAGACATCCTCGTTCACAGTGGAGAGAATGCGGTAGGAGTCGCCGTCCTGAAATTTAAACCTGAACGTGACGGGTCCTCCCGATGTGTCGTAAGTCTCGGCTCCTGCAGAAAAGGCAAGGAATGCGAGCAGCGAAAGGACAAGACTGATTTTTTTCTTCATATTAAATTTCACTTTAGTTTCCCCTTGGCGATTTTCAAAATCATGCATGAAAACCACATAAAAAATCTTCTCAAGCGGCTCAACCACCACAATTAAAAGAAAAATCTTTCCTTTATTTTCGGCAGTTTTCCCTTTTCCCAAAAGAGAGCGCAACCATCAAATAAACCATGCGGCAGGCGATTTGTTACGTCATTTCGGCATAAAAAAATCTGCACCGGACTTACCGGCACAGATTCTGTGATTTTTATTTTTCCAAGATAAACTCGACGCGGCGGTTCTTCCAGCGGTTCTTCAAATCGTTCTTGTCCACTATGGTTTCAAGACCTCCCTTGCCTTCTGCCTTGAGACGTGACGATGAAATCTTTCCCTCGCCCGAGAGCCACTTTACGACGAACTGAGCGCGCTCAAGAGAAAGTGGTTTCAATCCGCGACCCCAGGGACCATCCCTGTTTTCCTCAGGATTATCCTCTTCCGGACCGCTGAACTGATTCATGGGATTCGCATGTCCCACGACAGTCACCTTATAGTTTCCGAATTTATTCAAAATCTGGGAGACACGATTAAGCACACGGATATTGTTTGCCTTTTGCTCTGGGGTCAGGCTGCTCCTCTCAAGAACCTTGCCGCTAGAGTCCCTCTCACCCGCAAGAAGGAAATCCGCAGCGTCACCTCGGAACACAATGGAAGGAACCTGCATCTTGAGCCGTCCGCCGTCAAAAAGAACGAGCACGTCCACCGGGATGATTCCCTCGTAAACCGAAGTCATGCCAAGCTCATCGGTGACAGTAAGCACATACGGATAATCCTCCGCTGACATGACAATCTCCCCGTTGTTTCCGCGTCCGTCCCAAACCACGGTCGCACGGTAAGTGTCTGCCTGAGTCTCATCAGCCGGCATGATTTTACCGCTCGTCCTCCAGAATGTTTCCTCATGTTCACGGCTGTCCTTTACAACAAGCTGCCATGAGCGGACCTTGGATTTTGTCCTTACGAAAAGGAGCATGTCAAGCTCATCCTCAAGACCGTCGTTGTCCGGACTGAAATACTGCCCTTCCTCAGGATTTGCGGATGAAATCACATTCAAAACAGGAGGAACTGCCGTACAGACAAATGGAGATGAAAGCTCGTCAATCACATTTCCCTTTTCATAATTTGCGACAAGCTTTGCAAAAAAGTTTCCTTCCATCGGATTGCCGTCATCATCCTTTCCATCCCAGACAAAACGAGATGGAACTTCCCCGCCATTTCCGCTCCAGGATTTCACGGCTTTTCCGTCCGAATCAGAGATGGAGAATGTCCAGTCGGAAAGTCCCTCGCTCAAAGTCGTCCGAACCGAAATGGTCTGGCTGTCAACCACACCGTCGCCGTTCGGGGAGATTCCTGATTCAGACAAAGTGATGAACGCACGGGCTTCCCTTGAGTCCACGCGTATGCCGCTTATCTTTGTGCTGCCACGGTTTCCGGCCTCATCAAGCGCAAAAATCTCCAGGGAATACACTCCGTCTGAAACCTTATTTCCGTTTGTATCAAGAGCGTTCCACTCAAAGTCAGAGGCCTTTGATTTCTTTCCACCTGCATCCTGCCATGAATTTTTCCATACAATTTTTTCAGAAGAGTTTTTAATCTCGCAGTTCCAGATTTCCTCTTCGCTGCATTTTGTTACGTGAACAGGAAGAACCTGTCTTGTGCTGTGATTGGAATCAAGTCCGTCGGGAGAAAAAAGCTTGTACGGAGTCTCCGCGTTGATTTCGGGAGGAAGAGTGTCAAGAACGACGCTGCGTTTTACAGGGGAAACCTTGGTTCCGTTTTTTGCCACGGAAGAGAAGGAAATCTCATAGGCACCGTCGGCGCATTTTTTTCCTGAGTCATCAAGTCCATCCCACGCGATTGTCTCAGGAACAGATTCGCTGCCCCGGAATGTGCGCACGAGACCTGAATCATTCGAAATCTCCAAGGTATAAGACTCGATTCCGCCGGTTGTTTTCGCCGCAGGATAGATTGAGACAAAATCCTTCGCTCCGTCACCGTTGGGAGAGAAAATCTCGTCGGAAAGGCTCAGGACAAGCTCGGTCTTTGATGTGTCCACCACAAAATCACTTGAGCGCACGACGCTTGTGTTTCCCGCAGAATCAGAAACGGAGAGCTCGTAATAATATTTTCCGTCGCCCGCAAAATGTCCGTCGCTTTCTGAACCGTTCCAAAGCACTGTATCGGTAAGCCGAGAGCCGAAGCTGTATGTCCTCACCACGTTTCCGCCCTCGTCCTTAATCACACCGTTCCAGACCTTCACCTCATTGAAAGCAGGTTCAGCCGATGTCTGTTTTTGCGAAATCTCAATGTTGGACTCACCGTTGCAGATTCCGTTTTTCACGCTCACGCTCGCACTCGGGGCACTCATGTCCAAAATGAAAAGGGGCGACTCGCACACGGGAGGCACATATCCGTTGATGTACCTTGCAGAAAGGGACGCCTTGTACTCACCCTCAGGCAGAATCTTTCCGCCTGCATCATTTCCGTCAAAGGAGAATTCAGAAAGACCTTCCTCCCCGCCTGATTTTTCATATACAGTCTTTCCGTCCGAAGTGAGGATTGAAATCTTCCATGAGTCCAAGCTGTTCACCTTGCTCGCCTGCACCGGAAGATGAACGTCAAAATCAGCTGTGTCAAAAATTCCGTCGCCGTTCGGAGAGAAGAATCTCATTCCCCTAAGGCTGATGTTGATTACAGGTTTTGTCGCTGAGAAAATGATGTTGTTCACCAAGGCATGCTCGGATGTGTTTCCTGCCCTGTCGGTCGCATAAATCTCGTATGTGTAAACTCCGTCCGGGACCACGGCACCTGTATCGCTAGTTCCGTCCCAAATCACCTCGGGAGCCGGCCTTGAGTTTTCCCATCTGTAGGTGCGGACTTTCTTTCCGTCAGCGTTGTAGATTATGGCTCCGGTCCAAAGGGTCTCCTCCGAACCGTTCTGCTGAATCCTGAGCGATGTCTTTTCTCCCTCGCCGAAAGATTTCTCATCGTCCGTCATTTTTCCGAAAGAGATTGTCGGAGGAGTGCAGTCCACAATCACCGCATACTCGCGTGAAGTTCCAGTGTTGTCATTGTCATCGGTCGCGGAGAAAGTGTAATAGTAGATTCCGTCAGGAGCAACCTCACCCGGCACAAGTCCCAAAGCGGCGGCCTCCTCACCCAAAAGTCCGTTCCATACCACTGAGGACGGCACGTCAATTCCGGTCTTTGGCGCGACAAGTTTTTTGAAAAATCCCTTTACGCTCAGATGCTCGTCGTCCTTTCTCTTGTTTCCAATCGTGCGAACGGGCTTTCTTTCCTCATTGTAAATGGTGAGCTTCCATTCCTTGATGAAACGCTTTTCCTTTACTTTAAGGGGAATCTCAAGCGTGTCCCTCACTCCGTCGTTGTTCGGCGAGATGTATTCGGGAGCTCTCTCGGCAAAGGCCCCAAGGGAAGCAAGGACAAATGCGGCACAGATTGCGTATATCCTTTTATTTCCAAACCTTTTAATTTTCTTCATATTATATACCTCATAAATGTCAAGTCGCTAAGGAAAAGTCCAAAAAAGTCAGTTCCCGGAGATTGTCTAAAATCAGTCCTCATCAAAAAGCTCTTCGTCCCACAGGATGATTTGGGGACTGTCATCGTCAACGCTTCCCATGTACAAAGTAGCACCCGCGCTGATTGCATGGATTTTCGCATAGATATTCTGATAGGCGGCGGAAGGCACAATCTCAGTCTTCATCCACTCGTCCCCCTTTGCGTCGGATTTTAGGGTAAAGTGCATGGAAAGACCGAATGACGGCCAGCTCAGCCCGGAACCGTTCATAATCTCCCGGAGATTTCCGTCCCATCCCACGTTGAAATTCACGAAATCCTTGAAGGAAAATCCCAGGGCCACATCCCACGCAACATTCTGGAAGGTCGGAAAATAAAGGTCGCTGCTGAACGCACAGGTGAAACGTTTGTCAAAGGAACCAAGACGGAAAAGAGTCGCCGCAAAAGAAACCCTGGGTGTAAAAATCCCCGGAAATCCTGATGCCCCCGAGCCGTCCAGACCAAGGACCTCATAGGAAGAAAGGGGCTTTCCCATGTTGAGCAGGGAGATTCCCAGACGCGCGTCCTTCAAAAATCCAAGTTTCTCAAACGAATAAAGGAATCCCAAATCAGCCCCGACGATAAAATCAGAACCGTTGCCGAAATAGTAGCCTCCGTAGAGATTGAGTCCGACAGAAACGCTCGGAATCACTTCCTTTGACACACCGAGCCTAAGATTCAGGTTGTTTCCCACATCAAGCACGGGATTCTCGGAAAAGATTCCCTCAGCAAGAGCAGTAAAGACCATCCATTTTGAAGGGATGACCGCACCTGCCTGGAATCCTCCACCCAATCCCTTGTAACCGTCTTCACCGTACACGTCAAGCAAAAGGGTTCCGCTCGCGTTGAGCATGGTCCTTTCCACTTTGGACGCAAGGGCCGGATTGAAGCTGATTGAGCCTGGAACCACATTGAAAATCGGTCCCCCGGAAGCAGATGCCGAGCCTGAGAGCAGGTCTGGATTCGTGAGCTTAAAGAGATTTTCCCCACCAAAAGGCGGATTATAAGCATAAAGATTCATGGCAGCACAAAAAACCGCGGCCAAAGCAAGTGATTTTTTCATTGATTCCCCCAACTGATTTCCCAAAATTCTCTCTTTTATATAGAAAACACATTTATTTCCATTAATATACAGTTTTTTGCCATAAAAATCAACAGTTAGAATCTATGCGGAAAAAGCGGGGGAAAAACTACATTTTCAGCCTTTCCAGAACTTTCGGCAACGGGGCATTGAAGTCCCACGAGTCAGTTTCCTTTTCATATCCGCTTGCATTATAAATCATTTTCGTGATTTTGTGCATAAGTTGGGTTGCCAAGCTCTTCCATTAATCTCTCAAGCGGAACATTCATTTTTTGGGCTGCTAACTGAGGCGCAATATTGAAATCCCTGACAGCGATAACGGCAGCCTCGATTGCTTTCTCCTTCGCTCCACGTATTAGCCCCAGCTGAATTCCCTCGGCAATCGCTTCCCTGCGTATGTCCATCTCTCGTAAATTCATAGCGGCGTATACCTCCTTGAACTGCTCGTCGTCTTTCAGCTTCGAAACCCTGTCCTTGAGCCGGTTCGAAAAATCGTCATCACTGGGATTGTTCGTGAAAACGAACTGAAGGAATTTTCTTACCCTCTCGTCCGTCTCCTTCTCATACCCGCTTGCATTATAAATCATTTTCGTGATTTTGTCACCGAAATTCAGCCCCTCAATCAGCTCCGTGCATAAGGCCGGGTCCCGCATGACTGCCTGAAACATTCCGTCATCTGTGAAGGTAAGTTCCTCCACGGATTTGCGTCGGTAAAATGATGTGCTCATAGAATCTCCTGTGGTCAATAAATTATGGGAAAAAATCCACATATATATATGTTCCACAAATCTTCGCCACGGTAATCAAAATGCAGGAAATTTATAATTTTTTTGGAAAAAATCTATGGGAAGGGTATCTGGGCGAGTCAGGGAATCCTCAATGGCCAAGACATTTTGAAATATCATCCGCCACGGCAAGCAGGAGTTTTCGCTGGGACTCGGGCAGGTTTTTGTAAACATAAAGCAATTTGCGCTCCTCCTCGTTTGTTGAGTCCTGGGAGCCCCTTGACTTTTCACCGCTCACCAAATACTCGACGCTTGTGTTCAGGACCCTCGCAAGACGCACAGCTACCTCGGCGGACGGAATGCAAGCCTGACTGCTCACATAGCTCACGAGCGAGCGGATAGTTATTCCTGCCCTGGCCGCCACTTCCTTGTTGGACAGCCCCGAAAATGCGATTTCATCTCTTAAGCGTTCTCTAAAGTCCATACAGTCTAAAAATAACAGAATACTGTAGTTTTTGGCTTGATTTTTACAGTTTAATGGAATACAATTTTAAAAAAGGGAAAAAAACTGGACAGCTGGCACAGTTAGAAATCCTGTAGCAGGGAGAGAATATATATTATGTGGACGCCCGCACTGGGGCGCATAGGAGGAAAGAATGAATACTTTGGAAGAT
>DFKI01000064.1 GCA_002373325.1 Treponema sp. UBA3649 | reverse complement strand
ATATTATAAAAATCCTTCATAAAAAAGTTAACGACACATTTGCGGCTGGTATAGTCGGAGGACCATCTGGCAGGGCTGTGATTACCGCTCTGGATGTCCATGATGAGAAATCTTCTGACGGACGCAAGACATTTGCCGGGGGCAGCATTTCCTTCCGTTTCGAGCCTGACGGAGATGGCAAACCGCTTCATCCCCTGGTGATGGTGATAGGGTTTCCACGACCCATTCAGTTAAAAAGGTTGCTTCGGGACATGGCTGGTCTTGGAGTCTCCGGAATCCATTTGACCGTTACGGACTTGGGTGAGAAGTCCTACCTGAAATCGGGACTGGCCTCGGGAGGTGAGGGCCGGAGGATGCTTCTTGAAGGATGCGTGCAGGCTGCAAGTACCCATGTGCCCGAACTTTTCATGCATTCGTCGCTTGACGAGTGTCTTGAGTCAGTGGCTCCCCTTTTGCAGGAGGGGCAGGTCGGCAAGGGGCTTTATGCCCTGGACAATGTGAATCCAGCCGGAAGCCTTTCCTGCTTTTTGAGGGAAAATCCACCTTCCGCGAATCAGATTTCCGTTGCGGCGATCGGAGCGGAGCGGGGATGGACTGAGAGGGAAAGACGTCTTTTGGAAAGTCACGGTTTTGTCCGTCTGAGCATGGGAAACCGTGTTCTGAGGACCGAGACCGCATCCACTGTGGCAGCCTCCCTGATTCTGGGAGAGATGGGCGCTCTGGATTGAGATTGGAGAGGCATTTTGCGTAGAGATATTGGAGATACCTAATTTTTTAGAGGAAAATTCTTTATTTTTTAGTGTTGTTTTATGGGTGGCTTGTGCTATAATGCAATGCACATATTATAGAAGAGAAGCGGCTGTTTTGATTCTGACCGCGAGGGACTAGGGGACAAAGGGAAACTGGGAATGGACAACGAGAAAATCAAGGAAATGCTTCTTGACATACAGGAGAGCAAGCTGGAATTTTCCGTGGTGATGACGGGAAAGGAAAGCAAGCGCGTGAACGGACTTTACAAACCCGAGACACGTGAGATTCTCCTTCACAACAAGAACTTCAAGACTGACAACGAGCTCATTTACACTGCGGTCCATGAATACACGCACCATCTGATTAACGAGGAGCGCATAGAGGAGTCCGGCGGAAGGGAGCCTCCACACGGCGGAAGAGTCCACAACAACGCTTTCTGGGCGAAATTTCACGGACTTCTTGAGATTGCGGAGGAAAAGGGCTACTACAAAATGGATTTGGCCTCATCCCCGGAGCTTGAGGAGCTCACAAAGGAAATCAAGGAGAAGTACATAGTCCCCAATGGCCGTCTCATGCAGGAATTCGGCAAAAAGCTGATTCAGGCCCACAATCTGTGCGATGAGTGCAACATACGCTACGAGGACTACCTTGACAGAATCCTTCAGCTTCCGAGGGGAACCGCAAAATCCGTCGCGATGGTCGGAACTCTCCCGGACGAGGATGCCTACATGGGATTCGACAACATGAAGATTGTCTCCTCAATCAAAAAGCCCGAGGAAAGGGCCGCCGCACAGAACGCCATAAAGAGCGGAAAGAGTCCCGAGTCGGTCATAGAGATGATGAAGAAAAAGGCCAAGACGATGGATCCCCGGACCAAACTTGAGAAAGAAAGGGACCGCCTGACCAAGACCATAAACGAACTTACAACCAGACTTGAATATGTGGAGGAAAGCCTTGCAAATTTGTAGAAGACTCAGAGTTTTATTTTTCACGTTGATTGTGACCCATGCCGGAACCCAGATTTTCGCACAGGGAATCGGCGGCATAACGGCACCGTCCATGCCCACTGTCTCGGCACCGACTTTGACCGATGATTTCTTCAACACGAACGTGCAGCGTCAAAGGCAGAGACTTGATTCTGCAAAGACTGGAACGGCCAAGAAATCCGCCTCCGAAAAATCCGGGGAAAAGGATGCCTCTGAAAAATCCAAGCCCGACTCCTCCAAGACGACAGCTCCTACCCTTACGGCAAGCGACATTAAGACGCTCAATGTAAGCGGAGTGCTTGGAACCTTGCTTGACGGCGATTCGGATCTGATTTCAGGTGCGCTTACAAAATCAGGTTCTTCGGCACAGTCTTCGGAGACCAACGTTCTGCTCAACCGGGTGCTGAACGAGATGGAGGAAATCAAAAAGCAGGGCGGGGTAGCGTCGGAAACAGTCCGCTCTTCATTGCAGGCTCCCGTGGTGACATCGACCGAGGGGGAAAGCAAACATTCAAGGCTGATCCGTTTTTCCGTGAACGGATATGATGTTTTGAGGACATGCCGCACAATCTACATCTCCGACGTGCAGGATGACGGAACCTTCCTTGTCACGGGCGACAGACGGTATTTGAGCGACGGAGTGACGAGATCCGAGACTTTCCACTTGCTTTTCAAGACCGACGCTGATTCGGCTGGATTGCAGAATTACCATGCAGCGGCTGCAGTTACCCAGGACTACATGAACCAGTATTCCTTCCTGTACCAGCTTTCCCAAAGGAACGACCTCAACGCTCTCAGGACAGGAAATCTTGTCACCATGCGCACCACCGATCCCGACTGGAAGCTTGAGCTCCTGATTGATTTGGGAGAATCGAAGTAATGAGCGGCAGGCTTGAGGAGGGATGTGAAAAGCTTGGTCTTTCCATGGAATCTGACCAGATTTCCGCCCTCAACTCATACATTGACTGCGTGATGGAGTTCAACCAGGGCTACAACCTGATGAAAGCAGAGAGCCGGGAAGAGCTTGCGGTCCATCATGTGCTTGATTCCCTTGCCGCAGTTCCCCATATAGCACATATAATAGAAGAAATCAGCTCGAAAAAGGGACTTGAAACCGGAAAATCCCTTTCCATTGCTGACATCGGCAGTGGAGGAGGGTGTCCTGGCATCCCGCTTGCGGTGTCGTTCCCAGCCCAAAGCTTTACCCTTGTGGAGCGCATGGAAAAACGGTGCGTCTTTCTTGAGGATGCCGTCCGCCGCCTTAATCTCAAAAACACGAGAGTCCTTTGCTCACAGGCCGTGAATGTGCCGCAGGAATCCTTCGACATTGAGGTGTTCCGTGCCTTCCATCCCTTCGACAAGCAGACAGCTCGCCTTCTTCTGGGGATGCTCAAAAAAGGTGGGGCTGCAGTCGCATACAAGGCAAGGAGCGAGAAAATCCAGTCCGAGATGGAGTCCGTCAGCTTCCTCATTCCCTCCTACGAAAAGATTCCCCTTTCAGTTCCCTTCATGGAGGATTACGAGCGGAATCTGGTCGTGGTAAGAAAATGAAAGATAAAAAATCTCTGAAAAAAAAACACTTGCTTTTTTGCCGTTTTGTGATATAGTAGAATATAGCGGATATTCTGCGAGGAATGTGCAACTTTTGTTCGCTTGGCGTGTCGAATATAATGGGCTTGGAGTGCCGGAGGTGCGAGATTGGAAGTGACTGAAGAACAGATAGAAAAGCTGCAGTCTTTTGTGGATGAGAGCTCGGACATCGTGTTTTTTGGAGGAGCGGGAGTTTCCACCGAGAGCGGCATCCCGGATTTCCGCAGCGTGGACGGACTTTACAACCAGAAGTGGGACTATCCTCCTGAGGAGATTCTTAGCGCGGGATTTTTCAGGAGCAATCCCAAGGAATTCTACCGCTTCTACAGGGAAAAGATTCTCATTACGGGAATCAAACCCAACGCGGCTCACCTTAAGCTGGCTGAGATGGAGAAGGCGGGAAAGCTGAAGGCTGTCATCACGCAGAACATAGACGGACTTCATCAGGCTGCGGGAAGCGTCAACGTGCTTGAACTTCACGGCTCCGTGCTCAGAAACCACTGCCCGTCATGCGGTAAGGCTTATGGTCTTGACTATGTGGTCGAAAACAAGGATAATGACGGAGTTGCCAGGTGCAGTTGCGGGGGAGTCATAAAACCCGACGTTGTGCTTTACGGCGAGAGTCTGGATGATGATGTCATAAGCAGGACCTTGTGGCATCTTGAGAACGCCGACATGCTGATAATCGGGGGCACATCGCTTACCGTCTATCCTGCTGCCGGATTCATCCGTGCTTTTACGGGGCGGCATCTCGTGCTCATAAACCGGGATCCCACGCCGAACGATTCCATGGCGGACCTTGTAATCAACGACAGCATCGGAAAGGTGCTCGGACGGATAAGGGTCTGACGCGGGAATCAATAGAAAAAGGATATTTAAAAATTTAAGGCTGATTAAATTTAAGTTTAGGATCCCGGGAAACGGACGGAAATCTGTTACCTTGGCGGCTCCTGTATGTTTTAAGAGCGGGTCGTTTTGTTTTGACGGCGCTTCCATTTAAAATTGGTTGGATTAAAGAAATCGGTGAATTCTGCCGATAAGACAAAAGGAAAAGAGGGCTCTGGGAGCGTCACTTCTGTGCCTGACATTTTTCTTCACTTTATTGCAGAATTATTTCGAACACCCCTCCCTTGCAAGTCCGAAATGTCTTCAAGGGTTGTTGCGTAGATTTAGAGTTTTCCCGGAACAGGGGAACCTAAGATATGATTCAATCAGGCTCCGGTGGAAAAATCCATTGGGGATCCAAAATGCTTTGGAAGGACTTGGCTATGGACAGAAAAGGACTTGTTTTTTTATTCGGATTACTTCTTCTCTCGAATATCGCTTTTGCCGGCGGAAGAAAGGAAGTCTCGGAAAAATCCGTTGGACCTGAGAACAGCTGGTCAGAGACTTTTGACATAAAGAACCGCTCGGGTAAATACAACGTGTATGCGACCGCAACCGATAAGGCCGGAAACGAGGGAATCGCAGGCCCCTTCAATGTCTATATCGACGAGGAGTCCGACCTGCCGGTTATAGCCATCACGAACCCGCTTCCCGACATGATTGTGCCCGGAAACCTGAACATAGTCGGTACCTGTGTTGATGACGACAAGGTTGAGTCTGTCTACCTCATTTTGGACGGTGACAAGGACAATCCCGTTTTGGTCGAGGGAACCGATTTCTGGTCATACTATCTTGACACCACGCAGCTCAAGGAAGGCCGCCACACGATTGAGGCATACGGTGTGGACAACGGAAATCCCAACGCCTATCTGAACGAGGGGGGCGAGGTGGATGAGTCCAAGGTAAAGCCGAAGACCGGACGCTCCGTCAAAATCTCATGGGAGCTGAACCGATACGCTCCTGTGGTTGAGATTCAGAACATCCCGATGGGTACGATGATTACGGGAAAGCAGACCCTTACCGGATTTGTAAAGGACGGAAACGGAATAGACTCCCTTCAGTACAGTCTGGACGGCGGCGAGCATTACACACCTCTCAAGCTGAGCAAGCACAAGCTCTCCAATCCCGATGAGGACGGAATCACAGCATATTGGACATTCAAGCTTCCCCTTGACACGAAGAAACTTCCCGACGGTCCCACACTCATTTGGTTCAAGGGAATCGACACGGGCGGATCCATGAGCATCTCATCTTTCCTCTATTATATAGACAACTCCGGTCCAGACATGAAGATTGTTACCCCTGTGCCGGGTGATTCTGTCAACGGAATTTTCACAATCGCCGGTTATGCGAAGGATGCGAACGGACTCAAGAGCCTCATCTACAAATGGGGTGACAAGGAGGAGCGTCTTCCACTGATTGCAGGAAACCCCTACTGGGCCATTGAGCTTGATTCCCGCACTGTTAAGAGCTCCAGGGATTTCGTGATTCGTGCCGTGGATACAATGGGCAACGAGGCGAGCGTCTCCAGGACCTTTATGAGGGAAGACAGGGGCGGAAAGAATTCCTTCAATTTCGTGTGGGTGAATCAGGACGGTGACAAGCCTGTCGTTGAGCTGAAGTACCCCGTAGGCGAGGTTGACGGCGAGGACGGAGCTCTTTTCATCCGTGGTCTTGCAAGCGATGATGATGGTGTAGCCGCAGTATTCTACTCCCTTGATGACGGACCTGAGCACAAGCTTGAGTCCACAGGCGTTTTCTATACTCCCATTCCCGGTGAGCTCTCAAACGGAGATCACAAGGTCTCTGTCTATGCAGTTGACAAATTCGGTGTCAAAGGTGATGCTGTGACGGCGAATTTCTCCTCAAAGGGTGCGGCTCCCTCATTCTCCAATGAGAAATACGGGGAAGCTGATTTTACAAACGGAATGACGATAAATCCCGAGGGAGAGGCTTCATATACTATTGATGTTGCGTCAACCACAGGTCTCAAGTCCGTTTCCTATGAATGGACATGGGGCCTTGACGGAAAGATTGAGAAGAGCATCGAGGGCGTGGACGGAAGCAAGAATGCCACTGTGAAGATTGATTTCGGCGGCGAGGAGATTCCGTGGGGTGTCTCAAAGCTTGCCATTACTGCTGTGGACAAATTCGACAGGGTTTCATCGCACGGAGCCATTTTCAACATCTCTGACTTTACTCACACATACAGCGAGAACGCGGGAATCTTCTTCAGCGACAGCGTGGTTTCCCCCGACGGAGCTCTCTCGGTCGATGAGAACGGAAACGTCACGGGTTATTTTGCGGGTGGAAGAATCACCGGGGTTGCGGTCAATCCGAGAAACAGATCCATATCCGCCTCCGCATCTGGTAACTCAATCATCCTGAAGTGCTCTGTGCCTACGGACAAGTTTACCGTGCGCGTCACAACGTCATCCGGCGCAATCTATGAGTCGAAGCCGCTTTATTTCCCGTCACAGGAATCGGCTCCGAGCATCACTCTTACAAACGACAACAGCCTTCAGACAGGTGCGTTCAATAATTTCAACACAAAGGACACAATCTCCATCTCCGGAAATGTTGCGAGCGTCTCAACTCCGACGGTCCGGTACAGGATTCTTGCCGCGAAGGTGCTTTATGACGAGAACGGAACTGTTGTAGGCTCACAGGCTGTCCCTGCTCCGAAACTTGCCGAATGTGCGACCCTGCCCGTAAGAAGAGGCTCTTTTACTCTGAACCTGAGCGCGGATGATTTTGTGGACGGCATCTCGGTGATTGAGTTCATCGCGACGAATTCCACCGGAAAGCTTTCGACCACTGCGGCTCTTGTCAGAAAAATCCAGAATGCAGTCAGTGCTGAGCTTAGCGACGGAATTGTTGCGGAGCCTGCTCCACCGGCTACCTACTGGCTGCATGGTGACGGCGATGGCATGGACTACTACGGAGTTACGGTCTACCAGGGCGACTTGGGAATGATGTTCCTCCATAAAAAATACTCGGCTCTTCCTTCCGGCTCATCTACCTTGGAGCTCAACGGAACAACCGTGAACGTGACCAAGGCTGCGACACCCGCGAACGGACGCTTCATCTCGGTGGACGGACTTCCCTACATGAGCGGCATGGAAATCAAGGCTCAGAAGGGCGGAACCATAGACAGCGACCCGCATTCACTCGTTGCGAAAATTATCTCCGACTCACCCGTGCAGTCTGTCATGTGGACGGCAAACGGAAATCCGCTTCCCGAGGGCACAATCCGCGACAACGGAAACGGAGTCTATGAGGCTGAGGTGCCCCTTGTCAATCTTCCTGCGGGAATTGTGAAAATCAACGCTCTCATAAACGGAAGCTCCAATATCAACGGTACTGTCAGTGTTCTCAGAAATCATGCCGTCGTGGACAACTCCGAGACAATCTACTGGACATCAGCCGGAAATGTTTCCTATGACGCTGCGTCCAAACTTTACATATTAAACGACGGAGCTCCTCTCATCGGATTTGCGAACGTGCCTGGAAATCTCACGGCCTCAATGGTAAAGACTGTGAGGGGGCTTAACGTGACCACCGAGGGAAAGCTCGTGAAGATTGTTCCTTCCGGGGACGGTACTTTCAGCGGCGTGAACGTGCGAGTTACTAATGCCGAGGGAGGCTCATGGTCATCACCTGCTGCGAATCTCGTGGTTGACACCTCATCCCCGATTTTGGACGTGACGAGCATCAAGCCCATGGACTACATCAAGACTCAGCTTGTCATTGCAGGTACCGTGCGCGATGGAAACGGCGTGAAGTCATTGCAGTACACTGTTTCGGAAACGCCTTCTGAGGAGGACTGGAAGGATGTGAGGGTCGCGTCCAACGGAGCCTTCAACGAGGTGGTGAACCTGGAGGATGTTTCGGACGGATACATGCCCGTTACAATCAGGGCGACGGACCTTACTGGAAAAGTGAGCCTCTTCAACTCCGCCTTGAGAAAGGACTCCACACCTCCTGAAGTTACAATCATGCTTCCTGATCCTGGCTCGTCAGTGAACGGAGAAACTCTCTTCGTCTTCAAGGTGAAGGATGACAGCTATGTTGATTTGATTCATTTCGACGGTCCCTACGGAAAGGTCTCCAAGGACTTCTTCCTGAGGGCGGCGGACAATCTTACGAACGAGGATGAGCCGGAGACCAAAGAACCTGAGACTTCTGAGCCGGCTTCGGATGTGGCTACCGCTGAGACTGCCGAGAGTACAGAATCTGAGTCTGGCGAGACGGAAATTGCATCGGACGCTGAGACAAGTGAGGAAAGTGAGGGTGAAACTCCCGCTCCCGCAGCAAAGACAGCCGCAAAAGAGGATGCCGAAAGCAAGATCCCGATGGCGAAACTTGCGGACAGATACAGCAACACTCTTACGGGCCCCATGCCTTCCGCATATCTCGGACAGGACGGACTTCCGATTGACACAACGATGAAGTTCACTGTCAGCGACATGGCAGGAAACACCACCGTAATCGACGCGTTTGACTTCAACATCGATCCCGAGGGTGATCTTCCCGTCGTGGAAATCCACATGCCTTTCGAAAACTCCGTTCTTACCACGGAATTTGACATTACCGGCGTAATGTATGATGATGACGGAATGACATCTGCTGACGGAACCATGTGCAAAATCTACTATAAGATGGATGACGGTGACTATCAGATTCTGGAGAATCCCATCGGGAAGTCCAGTTTCGAGATTATGGTCAAACCCCTGTCCATGCTTGCCGACAACGAGCACTCCATCACGGTATATGCCGAGGACATCAATGGTGTAAGGGGCAAAGAGGTGACACGCAATTTCAATGTGTCTCTTTCTGAGCCTGAGGGTAGCGTCGAGTTGCCCAAACTTGATGAGGCCGTGAGCGGATTCGTGACTTTGAGCGGATGGGCCATGGACAAGAACGGAATCAACCGTGTGCAGATTTCAGTGGACAACGGAGCGAGCTATAACGAGGCTGTCGTAGTGCCGGGAGCCACACGTGAGGACAAGGCCACATGGACCTATGAGTTCGATACCCGCGTAATCCAGGACGGAACGCACGTGGTATATCTGAAGATTTGGGACGGCTATGACATTACGGGACTCTACACGTCATTGATCAACGTGGACAACACTGCCCCCGAGCTGCATCTTGAGCTTCCCCTTGACGACAGCACGATTGTCTCGAACCTTGTGATTTCAGGACAGACCACGGACAACATCGGACTTTCAAGCCTTGTGATGCGCATAACGAGCCTGGACGGAAAGAATGTTCCCGATGACATTGCGGAGAACGACCTCTATCCCGACTCAATCATCTCCCAGATCTTTGACATAAGTGACCTTGAGGACGGAACATACAACGTGGAAGTGACCGGAAAGGATGATGCCGGAAACATCAAGAGCGTGAGCCGCAACGTGCATCTCAAGAAGGACGAGCAGACTACGAAGGTCGGATTGCTCTATCCTCTCAACGGTGAGTACGTGCAGGGCGAGTTCAATATCTATGGTGTGGCGGAGAGCGTAGAGGAAAAAATCACCGAAGTTGAGATTTTGGTGGACGGACAGAAGATTCCGGGCTTTGTCTCGAAGGTTCGTGATTCAGGCTACTTCTCATTCCGCTTGAAAAACCAGATTGCCCTGGATAAAAAATCCTTCAGCGAGGCGGATGCTGCTAAGGCTGAGGCTGATGCACAGGCAAGGGCTGAGAGAAATGCCGCGAAGAAACTTGAGATTGATGCCGCCAACGAGAAAAAGAGGGCTGAGATTGAGGCTGCCAAGGCCGCCGCTCTTGAGGCTGGTGTGGAATATGACGGACCTGAGTTTGAGCCGCTTGTGTTCGAGGAAGAGAAACCCGGAGCTTATGAGGCCGGAACCTTCTATCTGACTGAGGGAACCCACACGTATCAGGTCGTGGCAAAGACAGACGCAGGGCGCGAGGTTCTTTCAAACGTCCAGACGCTCATATACAGTCCATACGGACCGTGGGTAACTTTGGACAACTTCGCTTACGGAGACTTCGCCGTTGAGAGACCGATGCTTCGTGGTAAGGCCGGATATACTCTGACCGAAGATGAAAAGGCTGCCCTTAAGAACAAGAAACTTCCGCTTGAGGAGCGCGAGGAGCTTGAGAAGAAGAGAATCAGCCGTGTGTACCTGAGCTTGGACAACGGAAAGACCTATACTGCGGTCTCAAGAAACGACAAGGGTGACTGGAAGTACCGCATTGAGAATCAGGATGTTGCCGAGGGCTATCACTTCCTTCTCGTAAAGGCTGAGATGGCAAACGGTGAGGTTGCCATAACAAGGACCATCGTGCAGGTTGACCGCACATTGCCGGACGTGAAGCTGATTTCACCTGGTGTAGGCGGACATTACAACCAGCAGCTCAAGTTCGAGGGACTTTCGAGCGATGACGTTGAGCTTGAGGACGTTGTGCTCTACCTGCGTAAGGGAGACCGTTCTGCATACGAGGTGCCCAAGTTTATCCAGGGACTTTACCTTGACTTCAATGTTTGGGGTGCCACGCTCTGGAGTGCCGGACTTGGACTTACAGCCTTTGACAACGCCGTGAAGATTCAGTTCTCCTTCGGTCAGTTCAGTCAGGATCAGCGCAACTTCTTCACGAACCTTATAGGAAAGGATGTGGATACCAGATTCCGCTATGGAGGAAACGCTGTAATCAGTGCTAAAATTATAGCTCAGTTGGGATATATACCGTTCAATTACTTCTTTGGACATGACTTTGACTGGCTGAGTGCATCTATTTCACTTGGTGCGGAGTTTGCCTGGTTCAGTGAATCTGGTGCTTTGGATAAATATGGAAAACCAAAGTCACAGATTCTTTCTGCGGCAATCATGCAGGTTGAGTTCCCGAGGATGACCTTCAAGGACTGGTCTTATTTCAGAACTTGGGCTGCCTACTTTGAGCCACAACTTTGGTTTATTCCGTCAGATGTTGGAGTGGCAAGTCCAGTGCTCTTCAACTTTGCCTTTGGTATCAGGACGAGCGTGTTCTGATAGTGCTTGGGTTTTGAAAAAATCAGGGGCATTCCTGGAAGCGGTAACTTTCGGGAGTGCCATGGTTTGTATATTATAGAGAAGTTTTAATAGATAAAAGTTCTGGAAAGACACTTGTGTGTTTTTGGGACTTGCGGAAAATCCACGGATTTTTTGCTTTGTCGGTAATTTTTGTTGTGAGAGATTCTTGTGGGGAAGTGCCACAGAGTGAGGTGTGATTATGAAGGGAAGATTTTTTGCTTTTACAAGGACTTTGTTTGGTCTTGGACTTTTCCTGCTGATTACGACATCTTGTGAAATCGGTTTGGGAGCCGCCGTCGATACGGAAGCTCCTTATGCGTCTATAGTTTCTCCTTCGGTCAAGGACGCTGTTAGTGGTGACATTGTTGTTACAGGAACCAGTACCGATGACGTGAAGATGGACCACATGGAGATTTTTTCGATGGCAAACTCTGTGACTGGGGCCAAAGTTGATTTGCTTACCGGAAAAGCAATCCCGACAAGTTACGAAAACGGGGTGTGGCAGTGGACCTTTACTCTGAAGCATGAAAGCGGCAGAATCTACTCCTATGACGGAGAGACCTTTGAGTTGAAAGACGGGACATATACTTTGCAAATGAAGGCCTGTGATCAGTCTGGATCTTATTCAAGTGCCGTTTCCCGCACATTTGATGTGGACAATACTCCACCGGTATTCCTTCTCAAAAAGCCGAATTCCTTGAGAATGGATGAGGCGACCGCGTTTGGACAGAGCGTTTCAATCAAGGGTTCAGTTGCAGATGACCACAATATCGAATATATGAAGATTAGGCTCTTCAAGGAGGATGGAACCGAGGTTGCTCTCAAGAAAAATGTTTTCAACGGATTTGATGTCTCTGATACGAATGTTGAGATTGCGCTTTATGCTGGTGATGATGTAACTCCATCAACACCGGTGCAGGAAAACTATGCGATTGCGTATGATTTGGAGAATGAGGGCACGCAGCGTTTCCGGCTTGATGTCGAATTGAAAGATGTGGCAGGAAACTCTACAAGCGAGAGCATAAAAACTGTTTATATAGAAGAGAACTTGCAGAAAGTACTTGCCAGCAGGGGAATAAGCAATGCTCCGTCTGGTGCCGAATTGAAGCAGATTCTGAACGGTTCATATTTCGACAAGGAGGTTGATCTCGACTCCGAGCAGAATGTCAGGCTGTCAGCAGAACAAGTGAATGTTGTAAGAGATGTTCTTGCTGGAAATCCAGATCTCAACGAAGCTTACAAGTACTGGGTAAGCGATACTGATGATGATTATCTCCTTGCGCTTAGGGTCAACGTGCGTAGTAATCCGACTTATACAATCAACAATACGGCCCTTAAATTAAATTCTGATGAGGCTGAGATACTTACGGCTGAAAGTTGGGAGAAAATTGCACAAAATGCAAAACTTACTTTCATTGTGAAGCAAGGAGCAGATGCTAATGGTGTTGTTCCTTCCTCAATCAGTGCAAAAATCTACAAGGCTCCCGAGGCAAGCCTTACTCAAGAGGCTTTTGACAACCTGTTTACGGATGAAAATTTGGTCTGGAATTCAGCAGATGCTGAAAACTGGCAAAATCTTTACTACAGTGAGGCTCAGGATGGAAATTATCTGAAAGACAGGGTAAATCCTGTTGCGACAGCTTCTTATATTCTTCAGCTTCCTGAATTGGAGCAAGGCTCATATTATGTTATAAAACTCTTTGGCGAAGATACTAAGGAAGTTTCTCTTATCCCAGAATCACAATCTTACTTTGGATTCCTGGCATCAGGAAATGGAAACGCTCCTGGCCTGGATGCGGAAAAGAATCAGATTGTGAAATATGTTGAGGGTAGTCCCTTTGATTTTGTTCTCACGGTAAATGATTCATTAAAAGAGCCTTCCGGCAATCCTCATTATACTACGGACGATGGAATTCAGATTAACTATGAGCTTTACAGAGGATATGCAAAAAATACGGATGATCTTTCGTCATTGACAAAGATTTCGTCTGCATCAGGAATTCTTCAAGATAAACCAGATGGATCTACGGTTTTTGTAAAAGACAATGCGAAGAGCAATACGGAAAGCGGTATATATGTCTACAATGTAAAGATTCCTGGGGATGGAACTGCAGCTGGTGATAACTATACCTATCTCCTTACTGTCAGGGCAAAGAACGGCGGAGGAGAGTCCAATAAGGAGAAGTATCTTTTCCATGTAGACGGTAAAATACCGACATTGACAATCAGTGGGGCGGAGTTTATAGATGGCAGTCTTATAAAGGAAGATTCTGCCCGATACAATGCAAGCCATAACTCCAATGAGTATCAGGTCAGCGGAACATGGGCGGATGATTGCTCCGGTATAAAGAGGCTTTATTACACGATTGGATCAGATGATACAGAGCATAATATCACGGAACTTACTACGCCTGTCGCTGATTCCACAGGCTGGACGACTATTTTGGAAAATATTACGGACAGCCATGGCGTATCGTATACTTTCTTTGCAGAGGATGCGGTTGGAAATAAATGCAATCTTCTTCCTCGCAATGTAAAATTTGACCTGAGCGATCCGGTAATCGAAATCACTCCTGTGCCAACTGATAATAAAATCACAAACGAAGACATATCCTACACTGTTGAGGCGGAGGACGGCTATGGAATGAAGTCCTTGGCCATTACTCCGACCAAAAAGGACGGTACGTCTAATGGTGTGGGAGTTGATAATGACGCAACGATAACCGATCCGAAGAAAAAGAAATCAACGGTAACTTTCTCTAAAGTCTCTGGGGATGGAATTTGGACTGTCAATGTTGAGGCTACGGATGATAACAACCGTAAGTCGAACAAGTCATTCAAGCTTACGGTGGACGGAACGAAGCCTGTAATTCAACCGACATTTACAGTGGACAATTATTCTGGAACAAAGAATGCGACGGCTAAGAATTTCTTTACTGAATCTTCCATAAATATAACTGGATTCGCAAGGGAAGAGACTTCGGGGCTTTCAAAGATATATTGGGATAGAAAACGCTCGACGGAAGCTGAACCTTCTGCTTTGTCAAAGTCGTTTGATGTTTCTGGAACCTCCGTCGGAAATAATTATGCTCCTTTCTCGTTTAATGTTCCCGGACTTGAAGAGGCTGTTGGGGATGTTCATGACAGGATTTGGCTTCAGGCCGAGGACGCCGCCGGAAATAAGAGCGACAAACTCTATTATGATATCTATGTTGATTCCACGGATCCTTCGTTAAAAGTTTTGGGATATTCGCTGGGAAGCAGCTATTATTCTATTTCTGAAAACGTATATCACAGCGGAAAAGAAATGACCGTCTACGGACAGATTTCGGATGCGGGAACCGGTGTCGATCGTCTTGAAGTATCTGGTGTAAGTGCTGTCGTTTCATACTCTGTGCAGGATGTGACTGAGAGTAATTATAATTCTGATATATGGAACGCAGAGCCTGCGAGCGATGGAAATGCAATCAAGTCTTGGAAAGCCGTATTCACTCCTTCTGGAAGCGAGAATGTTACCGCCAAAGCTTATGACAAATCCGGAAGGTCCTCTTCATTGACTGTATGCAGCCTCCAGAAAGATACCGTAGGTCCTAAAGTTGAAGGGCTGAATATTGCCAACGGGGTTTCTATCTTTGAGACGAATGATATGCTGAAAAAGGTCGGTGATGATTGGAAACTTACGGTCAGCGGTAAATGGAGTGACGAGGAGTCTGGAACCAACATACTCAAGTACAGGATTAAAACAGGTGCTTCTTGGGGCGATTATGTTCCGGTGGATGATGCTCCGAGACAGAAGTCCAGTGTCGGATGGTCATTCTCATTCAATGCTGTAGAAGGAAGCGGACAGGAACTGGAGATTGTTGCCGAGGATGCCGTAGGAAATGAGACTTCCGTGTCTATAACAGGGGTGACGATTGACTGGAGCAAACCGACTCTCACTCCACCGTCGTACAATTCCATATACAAGGCTGGTGACCTGCCAGACGGAAAGAAACTTAGTTTTGAATTCAATGCAAGCGACTCCTATAATCTTGAGAGCACCTCCATAACTGCGGAAAGAATAGGAGACAGTACTTTCGATTCTACCGCTGCGTCGGTTGGACTTGAGCTTAATAATGATATTACGATCGGAAAAAATCAGACCGCGAGTGCAGTTTTGACATCTCCCTTGGCGGACGGAACATGGAAAATAACTGCCGTTGCAAAGGACAAGGCCGGTCGTTTGAGTGATCCATGTGAGATTAATCTGACTATAGATGGTGTGGAGCCAGTGATATCTGATGCTCTTAAACTCAGCTACATGGAAAATGACGAGAGGATTGAAAAGGATTGGTCAAATTCCGTGTACTTTGGAAAGACTGCCATGACTTTCGCCGGAACTGTTACGGAGGCTGTAGGTCTGAAGTCTGTCTATTATAAGATCGTGGAGGGCACTGCATCCACAGCAGTTCCTGGAAAAGCTACGTTTAAGAGTGTTGCTGATGGTGCTATTGCTCTGAGCGGGAAAAATACCGTCACATTCGGGGCGACATCCACAGCGTTTAAATCTGATTCAAGTGACGGAAAATACAATATACTCTACTTGCAGGCGGAAGACAATGCCGGAAACTTGAGTGATGTTAAGCCGTTTGACGTGCATGTGGATATGACTGCCGCAACTTTGGATGTCTCGGATTTCGCGAACGGAGATGTTACACCTTCGTCATACACCGGAAGTATTCTTACCAACAAAGGCGACAATCTTCATATTTTCGGTACTGTGTCGGATTCTGTTTCAGGACTTGACAGACTTGAACTTTACCAGGGAAGTTCGAAAATTACGGCTGTGACCCTGAAATATGCCGCATCAGCATCTCTGGCAGCTGCAACATGGGGCGACTTGAATGATAGCAACTGCAAGTCTGTCAACTTGTGGAGAGCTGGATTTGCTAAGGGCGATATTCCAAACGGAAATGTTACTGTAAAGGCCTATGATAGGGCCGGAAATGAGGCTGACGCAAACTTTGCGGTTGTTGTTGATGAAAATGAACCTACGCTGAGCAATGTCGTTCTTAACGGAAATGGCTCGTATCTGAAGGTGGAGAATGACGGAACCGAAACAACCGAAACGTATTACATCAAGAATGACACGGCTGAGACAGGCATATTTACCATTTCAGGTGTTACAAACGATGACTACAAGATTGGAAAGACCTCTTGTGTTCTGAAAAAGGGTGATGAAATTGTGGCAGGTCCTTTTGAGACTTCTGGAGCAGATGTAACATGGTCCTTTACTCTTAACATGAAGAATTCTTCTGTTTGGCCAGATAAAACAGAGGGAATTATTGAGATAACTACATTCGATGCCGCTGGAAATAAGGGCTTCGAAACTTTCAATCTGGAGATTGACAACACGAAGCCTAGTATTCTCAGCCATGTCTTCACTGCGAACTACAAATACGGTACGGAAGACGTAAAGAAAGATCAGGTATTCTTCGTGGGTGGCGGAAAGTATTCCGAAAGCTCATTCTCGAAGTCTACATCTCTTCCAGTTTCCGGATACTATAAAGAAGAGGGAAGCGGAATCAAGGAAATCTACTATTATGTGGAGCAGCTTGCCAAAAATTCCTCTGTAAGCAGGAATTCCGATTACGTTAAACAAAACAAAAACGGAACTTTCTCTGTTTCAGGCAACGGAACAATTCATCCCCAGTATAATGGAAATGATGTGCGCAAATACGTACTGTACGGGGTTGAGGGCAAGCCTGTTGTGAATAGTGGTAAGATTGCCGAGGAGGATTTCCCCGCTTCTAAGTACTACAGTTTTGGTGAAACTCTCGCGGGATTCAAGCCAACGACAGAGGCGAACCGCAATGTCCTTTATCTAGTCGCAGTGGATAATTGCGGAAACATGAGCGATCCGAAGAAGGTTTTTGTGAATGTTGACGCTGATTTGGGCGACATTACATCGGATACCATGGGAGACAAGCCGACAAACGGAACCTCTGAGTTTACGTTGACCGGTACTGCGGAGGACAAACTTTCCGGAATTGAGATTATGAACTTCATGATCAAGAGCACGGACGGAACCAAGCAGTATCCGATTTTCTCTTATGATGCCAGTTCTGCCCTCAACAAAGAGATGTATGGTTCAGCTCATACAGATGTGATGAATTACTTGGCTTCAAAGGGATATGATTATGAGTCAAGAGGCATCGCAAGGTTCTATCGTTATGATGATGATACGGATTCCTATGCAGATGAATATGAGAAGGTTGACTTTTACAGGAAAGACGACAACAGCTGGTCAAACCCTGGGGACGGCAAATACCCGTCGTTCTTCCTTGAGGACGGACCTCACAAAATCAAATGGGAGCTTAAGATAAATCCGAAGTCCACATGGTTTACTACGGAAAACCTTGGTACATCACCGAAAGTTTATGCGATTGTTAAGGACTGGGCGGGAAATCCGAGTGAGGAGACTGAGGTATACTATCCTGTTGCGACACTCAAACTTGATACGCTCAAACCTTCTGTGCTAGTGACATCCCCCTCAGTGAGCAGCAAGGTGAATGGAACTCTTTCAATTACGGGAACGGTTTCAGATGTGGGAAGTGCCCCAAGAAGCATAGTCCTCTATTCTTACACGGGAACCTCTGAGCCCCCTACAAAGCTTTCTGAGGGATGGACTGCATTCAAGGGACTGACAACTCTTACGGGAACTGTTAAAGACGAAACTGATGCAATCACGCTTACAAATGCGAATGTCTCTTCCATCTATAACTTCAGCATTGACGGTTATAATTTCAACGCTTCTCTTGGAGGCAACCAAACTGGAACCGTATACCTGCTTCCTGTCGCTTATGATGAGGCTGGAAACACGAG
Source organism: Treponema sp. UBA3649 (assembly GCA_002373325.1). Classification (GTDB taxonomy): domain Bacteria; phylum Spirochaetota; class Spirochaetia; order Treponematales; family Treponemataceae; genus Treponema_D. Next base: position 5,785 of record DFKI01000064.1, on the reverse strand, counting down.
CGTGAACCTGAATGACATTACGCCCACTGATTATAAGACTTATAATGTGGATTTGGACACTGACAGACCTCTGATTTCCATGAATGAGATTACCGGGGTTGGTTCCGTTGAAAGCGAAAGGTACATCTCCAAGTTCAGGTCAAATATAGGAGGAATCGTTAAGGATGATGACCTGATTTCCGAGATTAAGATTTCCAAGGATCCGATACTCTCCTCTGAGGGATGGGCCGCCTACAATCAGGTTGGAAGGCTGACTTGTAATCTTGGAACCTCAATAGTGACATTTGATTATGAGCCTGCCGATACAACCGACAGCGTAAAGACACTCTATATTTATGTGAAGGACAGTGCTGGCGGAGAATTCTGGACCGCGCATACTACGGCATGGAAACAACCGAAAGTGAAGTATGCCAAGACTACGTCCGAGACGAGCTTAAATTCCGTCATTACTTACGTGAGCGATTCTACACCGCCTGAGGCACATATGTATGTGGAAGCAGCCGGTTCGGAAAACATTGCCAAGGACGCTGTAAAAATAAGTTCCACACAGGCTTCCGGCATTCTCAAGGCAGGAGGCAACAAAGCCTTTGTAGTTGCGAGAGTGGATGCAAGTGATCTTATCGGAGTAGCGTCTGTTTCCGGTGTGCTTACCGGTGAAGGTGGAAAGTCACAAAATGTGTCGTTCTCAGAAGATCCTGCTGCGTCCGGCAAGTATTATACAACAATTAATGGAAGCACTCTTTCAGGACAGAAGACTCTTGCAGTTACGGTTAAGGACAAGAGCGGCTTTGAAAATCATCCTTTTGCGAACCTTTTCTTTGACAACGAGGGTCCGAACATTACTATGACTACAAAAAGTGACATCGCTTTCATCGGAGAAGTGAGCGCGAGAGGAACGGCCAGTGATGATGCGGGAACCCCTGTGACCTTCTTGAACTGTCTCCTTCTTAGTGACGACTATTATAATGGCGTTGCTGACCTCTCTAACAACAATGTCGACAAAAATAAGGCAAAGAGTTGGCTGACGAATCCTGTAAATGCTCATACTCCGGCGAGTTTCTTCAACTGGTCATTCGATTTGGAGATGCCGGCAGGAAGTGAGAGTGCGCTGGCAAAGTACAAGAAATTCGAAAATCCTGACGAAACCTATGATATGCGGGTCGCTCTGCTTGGTCGTGATGAGCTTGGAAATGAAACTTTTGAGGTGAAAACCATCAAGTACAATCCGTATGCGGATCGACCGACTGCCCAGATTGTCTATCCTGATGTAAAGGCAGGCTCTAGTGCTGCGGATGTTTCGGGAACAATTCGTGTAAGCGGTACTGCATCAGACAATTTTGAAGTCTCTAAAGTCTATCTCCAGGTTTCCTTCGGACATTCCGGTTTGAAGAATGAGTCAGGCATCAAAACAATGTGGGAAAGCAAATCCAATGCTGAGGACGGACTTTGGAACAGAGAAACCTTCCTGTCGGCTCTGGAAGATTCTAATGTACGTACCTCATATTCAAACTTGATAAAGGGACCGGAAGCTGTCACGTCTAGTGAGACGGATCCAGAATTCTGGGGAATAGAGGCGACTTCTACCGACAGCTGGTACATTACCCTGAACAAACTTCGCGAATTCCAGAATTCGGCGTCTTGTGACGATAGTAATGCGGCAGACAGGGAAAAAACATATACTGTTTGGATTCGTGCGATTGCCGTGGACAATAATGGGCTCCTTGGAAAATGGTCAGAACCCGTGGCTCTTTCCCTGAACCCGAATGCACCTGTAATCGGAGATGCCGTTCCTGCCGTTGTTGAGATTTATGACAATAAAGATTATAACGGCACCCCCAAGATTGTGGCTTATACAGCTGATATGTGGATAAACGGATATGCAAAGCTTTCGACATCGGCAGAGCATACTAACGGCATTTCCGATCTCTCATACAAGGTTGGAACCACGACAACGGTTGCTGTGGACTCCGAGCAAATAATCGCTGGCTCAGACATTGTGTCCGGGCTTGATGCTGGAAACGGTTATCGCATTTCGATTCCTCTTACTGCGGAGGAAGAGACAGGTTCTTGGCAGGTGGATCTTACCGCCATTGAGGGTGGAAACGGACTTACAAAGACCGAGACTTATACAATCAACTATGACCGCAAGAAACCGGATATCGGTGGATTTACTTTGAACGATGAAGAGTTCGCTGTAGATGCAAAGATGCAGAACAGCAATCTTCGCCTGACTGTTGGTGGTGATGTTGAGGATGACGCATCCGGATTCGAGAGACTCCTCTTCTACTTCATAAGAGGAAAGGATCCGAATGCAGTAGGTTCTACAACCAGAGTTTTTGACCCGTATTTTGACTATAAGACGAGCTCTGAGAACAGCAAGATTGTAATTGGCGATGACTTTGACTCCATGTCTATTGATGGAAAGTCTCTCTACGGATCCTGGAAGAATGTCACTTGGGGTGCAAATGACAAGTCTAAGATTATCATGAGTACTGCTGATGTTCATGTGCGTAAGGGCGGCATGGTCGTAGTTGACGGCGTGTGGTACAAGATTGGCTCTGTAAGTGGTACCGAGGTTACTTTGGACAAGGCTTTGCCGGAGGATGTCACTCCTGCTTCAAGCGTATTCTTCCCTTACGCAATGGTTGTGGACAACACTTCAAGCGAGACCATAAAAACATGGACTACTAGCGGACACACGTTCAAAGGTCTGGAGGACGGAGACGGAATGCCTGAGTCAATCAGCAAGCTCTCATCCACGTGGACATGGGATGCCACTCTGCACGGAAACTACATTCCCGACGGACCCGTTGAGCTTGTGGTATTTGCGCAGGACAAGGCAGGAAATATCTCGGCAAGTAGTATAAAAGGAACACTGCAGAACAATCCTCCGAGACTTGCGAAGGTCTACCTTGGTACGGACTTGGACCGTGACGGCAAATACTCCGACTTCGAGTTTGAGACTTATGATATCTACGGTGTCGAGAAAAACTACAAGGAAGCCTTCAATCTTATTACAGCCGGATACAAGGTAATGGATGGAAATGAGGCTAAAAACAGTGATCGAGGGGCGTTCATTGCGAAGAAAAATCTTGCCGTATATCCTGAGTTCATAGGTGGAATGGATCCCATAAAGGTTGTCTTCACGAGAAGTCAGGAGGCCCTTACGCCTGTTTCGGGAAGTGATGGTACTTTGAGAGAAGCGGACGCCACAAAAGTGGATGCGGATTCTGTTTTCTCCAAGGGAATCTATGAGTTCACAAACGAGGACCTTGTGGGTAAGGTCTCCTATAATAATGATGATGACAAAACCACTCCCGTGCACCTTTCATTCTGGGACAGCACCGACGGGCTTACCTGCGGTTCGACCTCCCAGTACAGTGTTCTCAGAATAGCTGACTTGAACCTGGATTTGACTGATGTGAAAGCTCCGACCAATGTTATTTCACCGTTCTACTGGAAGGGAGCGGATGACAACAGCTTGTACATGGAGTCTACGGAAAACGGTCACATTGAGCTTGAGGGAGACTGGATGGTTTCCGGAACTGCTTATGACAGTACGAAAACGTCCGGTGTGGAGGACGGAGATCCGAAAGTCTCTGGAAAGATAAAGATAGAAGGCTATGCCTATGATGAGACGTTGCTTTCTTCCATAAGCGTGAAAGTCGGGGAGTTTGATTTTGCAGGTCATCTCGGTAAGGACGGTGCTTATAAGAAAGTTGCGACATACGCTGGTGGCAAGTGGACCCTTCCTTCTGCAACGGTGAAAGATGACGGTTGGTCTTTTGCTGTGGATGATAGAGACCCCGAATCCTACTTCGGGCAGAGGGGACACAAGGTGAAGTGGATTCTCAACCTTGACACCGAAAAACTCGACCCGGTTGCAGCCTATGATGTAGAGACCAGTGTCCTGTCGAAGGATGCGGGCGGTAAAGTTTCATCGGATGACTTTGTTGCGACAGGTGGTGACGGACTTTGCAACAAGACCGTCTACAGGATGGATGTGGTGCCTTACATTACGTCTGTGAAGACTATACTTTCTGAGAAAAGCTCAAACCCGGATTCCTCGGAGTATGACAGGACTGCGATGGGACACTATCCGGTACAGATGATGTATGGTGCTACAGTTTCAGAAACCGTGAAAATAAGTGGATTCAACTTGGGTGCGGCTACGGTAGAGAAGTCTGTAGAAAACTCAGGAGAGATTTTCGTAAAAGTTGGTTCGGTTGCTTCTATAAACAACAAGAACAACAACGATGCGCACGGCTCATACAGTGGAGGAGACGATGATCTTCTCAAGAGCTATATGGCAGAGGGCGCTACCATACCGGCAAGCGGTAACTATGATTTGTACTCCAACTTCTACAACCGCCGACCCAACGGTGTGAGCAACAACAACCTGAATGACGATGTGTTCCTTGACGTGTGGGTGATCAACAGCGAGGCTGCCGTAGGACTTAGTGGACGAGGTAAATTGCAGGGACTTGCCATGAAGACCAACCCGAGCAGCAAACAACTCGGATTTGCCTTCACAAATGGAAGCACTTCGATTTCGGCTCCTGACGGAACAAGTAATTCCTATGCATTGTGGGCAAAGGATTATGACGTATGGTCGGCTGTAGCGATGACCTTTGATGGCGCGGGAAACTCTTATATGCTTGGTTGTGGTGGTGACATAAATGACTCTAATGGAGCCTCAAAATTCAATTTCTTCTCAAGCCGTTGGGGCAAAGGAACCAGTAATTCCCTAGCCGGTGGAAAAAATGGAACCAATGCTCTTCGCATTGAAGAAATCGGTCAGAAGGGAACTAAGTATAGTGGAAGTACCATTGCAATGGATAAGAGACGAATCCAGTCTCCTTCTCTTGCCGCTCATAGTTACGCGGGAATCGGAAAAAAGGCTACAACAAATGTTTATGCTGCTTACTATGACTCCATGAATGCGGAAATACGTTTCAAATGGGGTAAATTTACCAAAGATAGCAAAGAAGAAGCTCAATACTTTGTGGATTACTATAAGGACAATGAGGTTTCGGCAGATGGGCAGGATCACCAGTATAATCCCATGTACGCTCAGGTGCTTGCGGAAAATGTCACCACTACCACAACAACATTGGGAACGGCGGGGGCTTATGTGAGCCTTGATGTGATTCCTGACACGAATGGAAATGATACCGTCGTGCTTGTCTGGTATGACGGAACGGACACACTATTTACATATAGCAAAAGTGACAAACACATTACAGACTCTACTCCTTCCAATCTGTCTGGAAATGGGGCTAACGGTGCTGGTCGCTATGCCGGTACAGGAAAAATTTCTGACTATTGGGCGCCTCCTGTCAAAATATTTGAAGGTTTCGGATCTTTCTGCAAGATAGCGGCTGACAAAAACGGAGGCGTTCACATTGCGGCCCAGGATCCTTCAAGCGGTGGAGACCTGCATTACGCATATCTGAGCTCACCGACATCCACACCGGTCAAGTGTCTTGTCGATTCATGCGGAAATGTCGGAAGCCAGCTTACGATTGACGTGGGCGTTGATGGTTCGGGAGTTATTGTTCCACATATCAGCTACTATGGAGAGGCCATGCCGAAGATGGCATACCTTCCAGGTGGTGTGGAAACTTTGGCGGCTGGTGCCGATGAAAACGAGCTCTTTACCGGTGTATGGGAATGTGGCTATGTTCCGACTTCCAGTGATGTCCCGGAGGATAAAATCAATGTTTGTCTGTGGAAGAATAATGGCGTGATAACTGATTCTAAAGTTGGAAATCCCTCTGCAGTT
>DFKI01000101.1 GCA_002373325.1 Treponema sp. UBA3649 | reverse complement strand
AAGCGTTGCCGGAAAATTGTCTTGAGGACGCCTCAAAATATTTGGCCTTTTTGTTATATCAGTATAATCAGCCCGAATGTCGAGTTTCACATTTATTGTAAATTTCCCGAGAATTTTTCCTTGCCGGATTGGTCTTATGTCATTGCCGGACTTGATCCGGCAATCTCTCCTGCAAAAGGGATTCCCGCGTCGGAGCGTGGGAATGACATTGTTTCGTATAAGTCGAAATTAGAGTTATTAGGCTCAATTTCGAGTTTTATAAGTCCCCATCATTGCCGTAGTTGTAGTGCAGTCGCGGAACGCATCCGGAAATCTTTTTAGCTGTTGGTTTGATTCTTCTTTCCGCTTTTTCCGCTTCCCAAAAGTATGGCGACGGTACGCAGGTAGGGGGAGTTTTCGAAGCAGATTTTCAAAATCACCATGAGGGGAACTGCCAGAACCATGCCTGTGAATCCCCACATCCATCCCCAGAAGGACAAGCTTACCAAAATGACAAAAGGTGAAAGTCCAAGATCCTGACCTTCCCAGCGCGGCTCCACGATGTTTCCGAGCACCATGTTGATGGCAAGCACGATGATTGAGATGAAGATAATCGGACCCCACGAAGGTGAGAACTGCACGATGGCGAACACTGTTGTAATGGCCCAGGAGATGATGGAACCAATCGTTGGGATAAAATTCAAAAGGAATGCAAGAATTCCCCAAATGACGGGAAACTCAAGACCTATAATCATACAGGCGAGCCAAACTCCGGTTCCTGTAATCAGCGAAACGAGAAATTTTATGGAGAGATAACGGGTCACATCGTGGATGGTGCTTGCGATAACTTCCTTCACTTTGTTTCTTGTGCTTGTGTTTAAAAATGCTGCGTCAATCTTGGAGGTGGAGTTTTTGGGATTCAGTTCAATCAGCAGGAAAACCATGAAGAGGACTAAAATCAAAATGGTCTTCACCATAGAGAGAACCGATGTGCCAAGAGAGTACGCGTTTTGGAGAGCGGATTTCAAATTGATGTTGAGTGAATTTGAGAGAGTGCGCCAGATGCTTACCTGCTCGTCATACTCAATGTTCATCGCGATGCAGAAGTCTTTGTATATCTGCGTAATTTTTTCGGAGAGATAGTTGAACTTATATTCGTAACTCGGATAAACCTTTACTACCGATGAAATGGATGAGACCAAGACCGTGCTGATGAGTATGAAAAAGAAGGTTCCCAAAATCAGCATGATGAGGATGCAGAGAATCCACGGAATGTGCAGTCGGTTCAGTTTTACGCAAATCGGATAGAGCACGAATGTCAGCATTACGGAGACCGTTATGGGAACGGAAAAGGATTGTGTAAGTTTGAGAACTGCCGCGACAATCACGAAAGCAATCAATATGAGCACCATGAAAATGCGTCTGTCAAATTTTCTTTCCTTTTCTTCCATAATAGTCTCCAAAAGTTTTCGCTATTTTTTTGACGATGAGTAAACCGGCGAGTTGTTTCCGTCCTTTGGTCCAATGTGGTCGAATCCGCAGTAGGGAACGAGCACTTCCGGGACTGTCACAGAACCGTCCGCATTCTGGTAGTTCTCAAGGATTGCGAGCATGGCTCTTCCCACGGCGATCGCTGTACCGTTGAGCATGTGAACGTATTTGTTCTTTCCGTCATCGTCATGGTACTTTACGTTGAGACGGCGTGCCTGATAGTCCGTGCAGTTTGATGTGGAGGTCACTTCTCCGTAATCTCCCTCGGGATGCTCTTCGTCGGCTCTTCCGGGCATCCATGCCTCAAGGTCCCACTTTCTGTATGCGGGCGCTCCCAAATCTCCTGTGCATGTGTCAACAACGCGGAAGGGGAGTCCGAGTCCTGTGAAAATCTCTTCCTCAATCAGGCGGAGTTTTTCGTGGATTTCATCGCTCTGCTCGGGAAGACAGTAAACGAACATCTCAACCTTGTCGAACTGATGCACGCGGTAAAGTCCCTTGCTGAAATGTCCCGCAGCTCCTGCCTCACGTCTGAAACAATGCGAGAGTCCGCAGTAGAAAAGGGGAAGCTTTGTTTTGTCAAGGATTTCTCCTGAGTGGAATCCTCCGAGCGTGATTTCGGCTGTGGCCACAAGACAGGTTCCCTCGTCCTCAATGGCATACACATTGCTTTCGTTTCCGCGCGGATTGAAACCGATTCCCTTAAGCACTTCCTCCTTTGCGACATCCGGAGTGATGAAGGTTGTGAATCCATGCTTACGTAGTGTGTTCAGGGCATACATAATCAGTGCCTGCTCAAGGAACACGGCTTCATTTTTCAGATAGTAGAACTTGGGTCCAGAGACTTTGGTTCCCCTGTCAAAATCAATAAGGTCAAGGGACTCACCCAGGGCAACATGATCCTTCGGCTTGAACTCAAACTTTCGCGGAGTACCGACTTTTTTTACCTCAAGATTTTCAGTGTCAAGTTTTCCGACCGGAACTGCAGGATTTGCCATGTTCGGAATCTGTCTTGCGGCTTCTTCAAGACGTGACTCAAGATCATTAAGGCGTGCCTCAACTTCGGCGACTTTTTCCTTGATGGTCTTTCCTTCTTCTATATACTTCTGTCTTGTCTCATTGTCGAGCTTCTGTTTCATGGCCGCTGCATTTTCATTGCGTTTCTGCTGCCATCCCTGCAATTCCGTAACTGTTGCGGTTCTCTGGTCAAAAAGTGAAACAACCAAATCTGCGTCCGCCGTCATGTTGCGGTTCTTGATGTTTTCTTTTACTGCGTCCAAATTTTCTTTTATGAATCTGTAGTCTAACATATTTTCCTCTGTGTTTTTGGTCTCTCTCCGATTTTTTTTCTATCTTATGTTGAAGTAAAAGCGTTTCAGGTAGATGACCCTTTCATTCGCCTGCTTCCATTTTTTGCTCTTCGGATACTGCTTGACAAGTGTTTCGTAGGTGTCAAGAGCAGCCTTTATGTTGCGGTAATCTGAGGGAGCTTCAAGAGCCTGTCCCTGCAAATAAAGTCCCTCGTCCAGTCTCGTCACGGCATTGTTGAAGAATTCCGTAAGATAGTCAAGGCATTCTCCGTATTTCTTTGCGTTGTATGACTTCTGGGCTTTTTCGAGCAAATCGTCATCCGCAGATGAGCCAATGACCGAGCTTTGTGCGCTTGATTTTGTCTGTGGCTGGCTTCCACCGCTTCTTTTTTCGGTTTGTGCCGCTGTTGAGTTTGAACTCTCTGCTCTGGACGATACGGCTGATGAGCTTGAGCCTGAGCTTGAGCTTGTGCTTGAACTTGATGCCGATGCTGAGCTCGATGATGTCCTTGCTGTGGAACTTGTGCTTGAGCTTGTCCTTGGTGCGGATGAGCTTGAACCTGAGCTTGTTCCTGAGCCTGATGTTCTTGGAGCCGTGCTTGTGGAGGTCCTTGAGCCGGATGTTGTGCTTGATGAAGCGTTTCCGGAATCCGTTGCAGGACTTGAGTTTGTAGAGGGCTGTCTGCTTGTATTAGAAACCTGCGTCCTTGAAGTCTGTGTCTCCGTTTTCGCAGATGATGAGTCGACCGTAGTTTCATTTGCCGTGGACTCTGTTTTTTCATCCTTGACCGGCTCTTCATTTATGGAGACTGATTCGGATGGGGATGTTTCGGCTATCTTGATTTCGCGTTCGTCCTCAGATTCCTCAACCTTTGTTTCCTCAGTTGTTTTTGCCTCTGTTTCGGATGCTGTTGACGGCATTGAAGTTTCTGTCTTTTTGTAAGATTCCACATCATAATCTGCGGCAGAACTTTCGTCTTTGCGTAAATCGGTTTTTGTTCCAATGATTGAGTCGGAATCATTTTTGGGAGACAAATCGTCGCTTGTTTCAGCCGGGTCGGAAAGTGGTTCTGTACTTGTCTGAGCCGAGTCCGTCTGTCCGCTCTTGTATTTTTTTTCAGGAACAGCTTCCGCATAAGAAGGGGCTGTCACATGTGATGTTCCGTCAGAGGAGCCTGATATGACGACCTCGAGATAATCATCAATGGAAGTTCCGTCCAAGGGATCAATCTTGTAGAAATGCAGGACTGCCTTACCGCTTCCCCGGGCACGGAGGGTAAACATCGTGTCTTTTGTGCTGATTGTGTGACCGAAGTAGCGGAGTAATGTCGTATTTTCGGTTTCTCCCAGATAAATCCATCCTTTGCCGGGATAAAAAACATCGAGATACTGATTTCCAGAGATGATAACCGAGCGGGACGGCTTTACCTTTGAGTCGCTTTCCAGTGTGCTTTTCTCAGCCCTTTTGAGAATGTATGAGTCCGACGGATTCACTGACGGAAGAATCGTGTCCACGTTGGGAATGTCGATGTACTCCGGATAATCTGATTCCTTCCATCTTCCAAGGTCCATCTCATCAAGGGATTCCAGCTGAAAGTCCTCCGGATTGAAATTTGCCTTGGGACCTTCTCCCGGACTGACTGTTTGCGCACTGTCAATGGGACTGTCCGTCACCAGCTCAAGCTCGTTTATGGACTGCTCAGCCTCCTGAATCTCTTCGTTCATCGCAGCCTGTGAGATTTCCTCCATTCCCGTTTCCTGAGCCGCAGATTGTGCGTTGGCGGAAAGAGAAAACATTGTGGCCGCAAAAAGAATAAATAATGTCTTTTTCATGGTGCTGCTCCTAGTATATCCTCAACAAGTGAGTCGTTGTCTTTTCGTAGTTCGTCTATGACGGAAGGTGTCGGTACCGTAAAGTAGCTTTCCGCTTCCTCATCGGTCCATTTTTCCTCCGTATTCCTTGAAAAATAATAGTCGTCGCTTAGCCCTGCATCCTGTGGCGGGATAAAAGGATCCTCAAATACTTCCGTTCCGCTAGTCACAGCTTTTAAAGGTGCTTTTTTACTTTTCGCGGAAGATGAGCCTACAATCAGCAAGACGAGAAGAATCAGAATGAGCAGGACAGAAACCAGCAGAATCATTGCCAGCCTTTTGTTTTCATCTATAAAGTCCTGAATTTTTTCCTTAATATCATCAAAAATTTTCATGGTCCCTATTCATTTTCTCCCGTATCATCCGATCCATGACTCTGTTCTTCCTGAGCGGCTTCCTGTACAGACTGCTCGTCGGTGGATTCTATCTTATTTTCCACATTATTTGCATTTGCGTCAATCACACCATTCTTATTTTCGGCTGAATTCAACGAGTTTTCTTCATATTTTACATCATTTTCAGCCTGATTTTCATCCTGGGAGCTTTCTTTCAGCGATCCATCCGGATTGTGCTCCCTTCTTGGCGGACGCGGCGGTATGACGATTCCTTCCTCCGGTGCGACATCCTCCTCAACAAAGTCATCGGTCTGATCGAATTCTGCTTTTCCATTCAGCATGTCCTCGGTGAATCGAATTTGCAGAACCTTTGTGATTCCGCTGTCCATTGAGACTCCAAGGGCAGATGACGCTCCGAGAACAGTTTTTTTGTTGTGCGTGATGATTATGTACTGGCTCACTCCCGAGAATGTCTTCAGTACGTTCACAAGGCTTCCGACGTTTTTTGCATCGAGAGCCGCATCAATCTCATCAAGCAGACAGAATGGGCTGGGGCGTACCTGATACGTGGCGAAGAGAAGCGCCATGGCGGTCATCGTTTTTTCTCCACCGGAAAGAAGAGAGATATTCTCAAGTTTTTTTCCTGGCGGCTGTGCGTAAATCTCAATTCCCGTGGTCAGAACATTTGCAGGATCCTGAAGTCTGAGCTCTGCTTTTCCACCTCCGTTGAACATCCTTCGGAACATGTTGTGGAAATTTTTCCTTATCTTGTTGTATGTGCTCAGGAACATCTCCGTGGATTTTGTCCTGATTTCCTCACTTACGCGGATGAGTCCCTCCAAGGTTTTCTTCGTGTCGTTGTAACTTTCCTGCTGTCTTTCGTACCTTTCCTTTTCCTCGGCGAACAATTCCACAGCCATCAGGTTGACAGTGCCCAAATCACTGATTTTTTGTTTCGTCGCGGCAAGTTTTTCCTTGAGTGTCTGAGCTGAATCCGTGATAGTATACATGCGCTCTTCGAATTCCATGAGATCCCTTGAATGGTTTTCCTGGAAATTCTGCTTTACGTTGCGTATTTCAGTCTCATTCTGTGCGATGGACACGCTGTAACGCTCAAGCTGCTCCTGATATTTGTTCTTTTCTTCCTGCCTTTTTTTGAGTGCAGTCTCCTTTCCGCTGACCTTGCTGTTGCACTCGTCAATCTGTGCGTTAAGAGCATCAATTTCCTTGAGCATATTTTCACCGCGCACCTGGAAATCCGCAATCTGCTCCTCAAGCTCCTGAAGCTGCTCGTCCATTTCCTCACGGCGACGGTTTTCCTGAAAGAGCTCATCCTGCTGCTCCCTCAGACTGCTTTCCTCAGACGCAAGATTCTTTTTTAGCGACTGAATCTGCTGCTGGCTGTAGGTGATGTTCTGGACCATTTCGGCACGGTTAATCTGAAGCTGGTTCAGGGTCTCTCGGTACTGGGTGATTTTTTTGCTCAGTTCCGCATTGGTTTTCGAAAGCGTCTCGTTCTCTTCGTTCAGATTTTTTACCTGCGCGAGATTGTCATCGATGGACTGGTCAATGTGCCTTTTTTTCGTGATGATTCCCTCGGGTGAAAGGAATTCGTCTATGAACTGTGGAGTCGTCTTCGTATATTTTTCTATGGAATCGGAAAGTTCAGAAAGCATTCCCTGGAGATCGGTAAATGCCTGTACTGCATCCGTTGAAAATCTCTGGCACTCTTTTTCGGAGTGTGTCGAAAGCTTCGAGAAATCCATGAAAATGTTGGAGCGTCCCGTAGCAAAAATCCTGATTTTTTCAAGCAGGGTGTAAAGGTCTTCCTTCGCTTTTTTGCTTCCCGACGATGAGTAACCGGCTTCCTTCAACTTTGCGTCCAGCTCGGTAACGATGTCTTCGGTAATCGCCGCAAGCTCCTTCTGCAATGTGGATCTCTGGTCATTCAGATTGTTGATTTTACCTGCGTTCGTGCTGATTTGCCTCTGGTTGTCGTCAATCTGACCTGTGCACTGCTGTATGTTCTCGGAAAAACTTGTGATGTTTTTTGTGATGTCATCAAGAGATTTCTTTTTTTCGTACAGCTCGGCGTTCAGCGTGTCAATGTCCTGATTGTACTCGTCAATCCTTTCGCTCGTGTTTTTTATCCTGCTCTCCAGAAGCCCGATTTTTTCACGGATTGAGCTCTGCTGCTGCTTTACCTGCTTGGCGAGACTCTTTTTTCCATCCTGTTCTGCCTGAAGCTTGATTATGTCCTTCTGCTTTTGGTCCAGCTGTTCCTGAAGCGACTTGATTTTGCCGGTATTTTCGTTGAGCGTCGCATAGATTTCCTCGATGTCCCGGATTGCGGCATCACGTTTTTCCTTTGCCTCATTGCGGATTTGTTCGTGGCGTGCCTTGTTCTGTGTGAAATCCTTGAGTTTCAAAAGCTGTATGTCTAGCTCATAATTGAATTTCTGGTCGTTCAAAGCCCTGAATTTGATTGTCTGGTCAGCCTGAACCTTAAGAGCCTCGTAGGACCGCTTCGTTTCCATGAGACCGCTGTTTATCTGCTCAAGATTTGCCCTTGTCTTTGCGAGTTTGCTCTCAGCCTCTGCTACATCCGCCTTGTTTCTGCTGATTCCTGCCGCCTCCTCGAAAAGATAGCGACGGTCTTCCGGTTTTGATGAAAGAATCTGGGTGATTTTTCCCTGCTCCATGACGGAATACGCAGCCTTTCCGACTCCTGTATCCATGAACAGCTTTCTGATTTCCGTCGCGGTCGCCTGTCTTCCGTTGATAAAATATTCATTCTCACCAGAGCGGTAGAGACGGCGTTTTATGGCAATCTCTGTGTCCGATATGGGCAGGAGACTGTTCTCGTTTGCTATTGTAAGCGTGACTTCTGCAAGTGAAAGCGCGGGACGTGTCTCTGTTCCGTTGAAGATTACGTCCTCCATTGTCGATGCACGAAGATTTTTAGAACGGTTTTCGGCAAGGACCCATTTGATTGCGTCCACAACATTACTTTTTCCGCATCCGTTCGGTCCTACAAGAGCCGTGATTCCGTCGTCAAAATTTATATGGGTTCGATCGGCAAAAGATTTGAAGCCGAAGATTTCCAAACTCTTTAAAAACACAAGATTCCCCTCAACTTATAATTTCGGCAGATTCGGAGGAAAAACTGACTGTCCCACTGCTGTTTTGTCCTGAAACGCCGTCCGTCTATTCTATCACTTTGCGAATTGTTTAACAATAGGGGGGAGGGCAACAATCAGGGTTCCAAGCATCATAAATGGGGTGAATGGAATCTTTTTTTCATTGTCCCTGCGTCCCCGGTTCTTTGAAAATATGGAAAAAACTGCTCTGAGGAGAAATGAAATCGGATATCCGAGAAAAATGACTATGGGACCGCCATAAATTCCGCAGAAAAACGAATATTTCACTTCTGTCCAGGGCCGGGATTTTTTCATGGTGTTTCTTGCAATCACAAAAAGTGCCGCGGAGATGATTCCCGAGCAGATGTAGATGACGAGCTCTTTCCTTGTGCATGCGAGCCTGTAGCATAACATGGTGATTGAGCATATATATAGAAGAAAATCCGGTATTTTTCCCGTGAGCAGGTCCCTGAACACGATTGCGGACGAGAATCCGAGAAAAATAATCGTGGTCACAAGC
>DFKI01000146.1 GCA_002373325.1 Treponema sp. UBA3649 | reverse complement strand
CTTCTTTTCAGCGACAGTCTTGATTTTGAACGTGCGAGCGCGCTTTACGAACATTTCAAGTCCCGTGCAAAAGTTGCGTTTGGAATCGGAACCTACATTGCGAACGACACAGATGTTCCCCCGCTCAACATAGTGATGAAAGTAACCGAGTGCAACGGTCGCCCGGTCGCCAAGCTTTCAAATGATTTGGGAAAGACGATGTGCAAGGACGGCGAGTACGTGGACTATCTTAAAAAGACAATCGACTGGCGATTGAATCATGAGTAAAAAAGAGTTCTGCAAAAACATGTCATGGAGATGTCCAAGAAGTCGAAAAGATGTCATTATCGGGCTTGACGTGAACAATCCGTTTTAATAGAGATTCCCGTGTCAAGCACGGGAATGACACACAAAGCACGGGAATCACACGCAATGTGCGGGAATGACATTGTTTGGTGAAACTCGACATTTAGACTGTTAGATTTCCTTCAGGCCCTCTTCTGAAACCATTCGGATTCCGTTGTTCTCAAGGACCTTTTCGGTTGTGGGAACGTCGGTGCTCCGGAGAATCATGAACGCGCTGTTTGACTTTCGTCCCGTAAATCCGTACATGTACTCAACGTTGCGTCCGTTTTCGCCGAGGATGCGGAGGATTGAGTTCAAGCTTCCGGTCTCATCGGGAATCTCCAGTGCGATTACGTTCGTCGCCTTTACGATGTAGCCCTCTTTCGTGAGCAGTTCCGCCACTGAATCAGGATTGTCCACGATGATACGGGCTATTCCGAAATCATTTGTGTCGGCAAGGCTCAATGCCCTCATGTTGATTTTGTTTTTTGCAAGGACTTCGGTGAGCTCAAGAAGGGACTCCGGCCTGTTCTCTATGAAAATTGAAATCTGCTTGATTGTCATGGCATCCTCCTAGTCATGCAGTTTGCGTGTGTCGATGACGCGCTTTGCCTTTCCTTCCGAACGCTCGATTGTTTTCGGAGCGACAAGCGTGACCTTTGCCTTTATCTGGAGCACGGAGAGCAGTGCTGATTCCAACGCCTTTTCCTGCTTGTGGTTTTCCGCAATCACGTCGCTGAATTTTTCCGGTGTCATCTCCACCTTGATTTCGAATGTGTCGGTGTTGTTCTCGCGTCCCACGATAATCTGGTAGTTCGGCGGATAGTTGTTCTGCAGGAGCACTCCCTCAATCTGGCTTGGGAACACGTTTACTCCGCGGATAATCAGCATGTCGTCGGTGCGTCCCATCGGCTTGGACATTCGGACGAAGGTTCTTCCGCAGGCACAGGGAGCACGGTTCAAAACACCAATGTCCTTTGTGCGGAACCTCATGAGCGGGAAGGCCTTTTTGGTGATTGCGGTGAAGACAAGCTCGCCCTTTTCTCCGTCGGGAAGTTTTTCGCCTGTCTCCGGGTTGATTGTCTCTACGATGAAGTGGTCCTCATTCACGTGCATTCCCTTCTGCTCGCTGCACTCAAAGGCGACTCCGGGTCCCATGACCTCAGTAAGTCCGTAGATGTCGTAGGCCTTGAGTCCGAGAAGCTCCTCAATGTTGTGTCTCATCTCCTCAGTCCATGGCTCGGCTCCGAAGATTCCAGCCTTCAGGTTCAGATAGTCGGGACCGTAACCCATGTCGTGCAATGTCTCACCCAGGTATGCGGCGTAGGATGGAGTACAGCAAAGGACGGTTGCCTTAAGGTCGTGCATGAACGCAATCTGTCTCTGTGTGTTTCCGGATGAAATGGGGATTACCGTGGCTCCGAGCTTTGTGGCTCCACCGTGCACTCCGAATCCGCCGGTAAAAAGTCCGTATCCGTAAGCGACCTGAACGGTGTCATTCTCATCGGCACCGGCGGCAACAAGCTGTCTTGCGGTACAATCATCCCAGAGATCCAAATCTTCCTTTGTGTAGCCGACCACAATCTGCTTTCCAGTGGTTCCTGATGATGACTGGATGCGAACGACGTCTTTCATTGGGACGGCAAAAAGTCCGTAGGGGTAGGTCTGTCTCAAATCATCCTTGCAAGTAAAGGGAATCTTCGCTATGTCGTCCAGTCCCCTTATGTCGTCCGGAGTAACCCCAGCCTTTTGACATCTTTCCCTGTAATAGGGTACGTTTTCGTATACATGCCGGAAATTTTCTGCCAATCGCTTTCCCTGCAGCTTCCTGAGCTCTTCGGCTCCCATACACTCCATTTCCTTTTGGAAATACTTCATCTTCTTTTCTCCTGCGCCTAGGATTATAGCACGAAAGCAGGGTTTTGTCATGGAAATTATCTAAAATCAGAGCCTTGTCACTCCTTTCCCCAAATTCCGCTACACTTTGAACTTGTTTACCGCCATGCCAAGTGCTTTTATGCAGTCAGAGTTCTGATGAGTCAAATCGTTCGCGTTGTTGATTGAGTGATTGATGTTCTCCATACCCATGGACATCTCCTGCATACTGGAAGTGATTTCCTCCGTAAGCCGCAAAAGATTGTTCATGTCGCTCCTTACAGTTTGCGCAGCCCCGGACATTTCCTGACCTCCATTCTTGACGTTGACCGTTATGTTGTTGATGTCCCTCATGGCAGTAAGGACCTGACCACCGCCCTCCGACTGTTCCTGCATCGCGCTCATAATCGTTGTTTCCTGCTCAGAAACAATTTGTGTCAGAGAATAGATGTCATTAAATTTTTCCTGCAAGAGCTTTGACGAATCCGCCACCTCACGGATGCTCTTTAGGACTTCCTTCAGGTTCTTGGTAATCTTCTTACCCTGGGTGTTTGAATCCTCCGCAAGCTTTCTGATTTCATCCGCAACCACGGAGAATCCCTTTCCGCTTTCACCCGCATGTGCCGCCTCGATCGCAGCATTCATGGCAAGGAGGTTCGTCTGGGAAGCGATGTTCTGTATGACCTTACTGGCCTCAAGCAAAGTTTCCGACTGCTCCTGAATCTTGCGAGTGGCATCCACCGAAGTATTGATGCTTGACTTACCAGCCTCGGAAGAATTCTCCAGCTCCTTGATTGTAGAACTGTTTTTCTCAAGGATATTCGTGACTGAACGGATATTCGCTACCATCTCCTCAATGGCTGATGAAGATTCCACAACACTCGCGCTCTGGTTTTCAATGTCCTGAATCAGAGAAGCCACGTTGTTCGCGATGTATTCCACGGACTCTCCCGCACCCCTGACATTATCTCCCTGCAGAATAATCTGACGGTTGATTGAATCAATGTTTGCGGTAATTTGATTTGCGGCGGCGGCTGTGTCGTTCATATTGTCGGAAAGAGTCTGCCCAATCTGGTCCATGCGCGAAGACTCGTCTTTTACCTGAGCAATGGATGTCTGAATCTTCTCAATGGTCTTGTTGAAGTACTTGTACATTATGCCCATCTCGTCGTTATTGTGGACAGACATGCGCACCGTCAAATCTCCGTCCCCCTGGGCAATATTCTTCATGGCATCCACACCCTTGTTGATTTCCCTGACCACCTTGGTGATGATAAAGGAAGCCACACCGGACACAATCATCAACGAAAGAGCAAAAATCACGATGATTATGACCCTGAGACTTTTCTGCTGCTTTGTCATCTCCGCATAAGGAACCATGAGTCCCACATACCAGACCTGATCCGCATTCTCGACCTTAAAGGGCTTTATTATCTCAAGGGTTCTCACTCCATCTTCCATTACCATATTACCGAACGGCGTAAGGGTGCGTGCGGCATTCTGAAAGAGCTTCTTTTTTTCCGCTTTGTTAAAATCCTCAAAAATCTTGCCTTCCTGCTCTAAATCCTTACCCACAGCCACAAGACCGTCGTTTGAAATCAATGTCAGGTATCCGCTCTCATAAATCTTCGCTGATTTTAAAAGAGACGAGAGAGAGTCAAGGGACATGTCAAGTCCGACGACACCCACGGCCTTTCCGCTTGAGTCGTGGATAGGGAATGCAACTCCGCAAACCCAAATCATCTTTCCGGCGACCTCATAAAGGTTCGGTTCTATGAGGATTCCCTTGGGACTGTTGCGTGGCTGATCGTACCAAAAACTGCCGTCGTAATCAGTTAGGGCCACACAATCAATGGTAGTTCCGGATCTGGTCCAATACGGGATAAACCGACCGGTGCTGTCATGGCAATAAGTGTCGGCATATTCGGCATCCATTCCGTCAAGAGCATTTGGTTCCCAGACCGTCCATGTGTCCACGAAATCCTCGTTTTCCACAAGCACTTTGCGGAGGATTGTATTGAGATAGTCCCGGCGTTCGGCGACAGGTATTTCTTCATAAAGCTCCACGGCTTCCTGCAGAGTCTTGCAGATATTGAACTCTTTGGAAAGGATGGACTTTGTGTCCGACGTGTAGTACTCGACCGTGCGATTGTTAAATGACTGGGCAAGCTCCACCATGTTTTTTTCGACAATCATGAGGATAAAAAGGGCACAGGCTATAAGCAAGGCTGCAAGGGCGGCTCCAATGGCAATGATAAGGCGGCTCCTGATGCTGTGAATGGAAAACAAGCCTTTTCTGGTATCTGTGGAAGACAGGACAAATGAATCTGAGGACATATAAACTCCATGAAAGAGGATCGCTCCGGAATTTTCCGGAATCTTATGTTTATTTTAAACAGATTACAGCCATTTGTCAAACTAAAAGGAATAAAAATTCTAAAAAATTTAAGAAATCCTATTTTTATGGAAAGAAGATTTCTTCCACAGCGTCCACATGCTCAGCATACTACCCACTCAGAAATGTTACGCTGGTCAGTGTCGAAGTTCACTCCGATTTTGAAAAGCTTGCGGCTGTCGGCACTGTAGGGAGTTGCATATCCCTTCTCGTCAATCTGTGAAAGAGCATCCTTCGCCGATCCGTCCCTCTTGAACTCAAAGACATACACATAATCGTCTGTCTCAACAATGCAGTCGGCCCGTCCCTTTGCGGAGTGAACCTCGGTGCGGCAGTACTTGCCCAAGACAAGAAGCGATATGTAAATTACGTTCTGGAAATTCTGCTCAATGACGCTTTCCATGTCTCCCCCAGCAGGATATGGCAGCAAGGCAAACAAGGCCGTGAACCAGTTTCGGATGCCGTCTGTGTCACCTTCTTCCACCGCATCGTCAAGGATGTCAATGTTAAAGGGAGCGGGTTTGTCGGCAACTTTCAGGTATGATGGAGCAAGGGCCGTCAAAAAGCCGTATTTTACCTCGTCGTTGGGGAATCCCAGCTTGTAGGAGAGCTGCCGTTCATTCCAGGTCTTTATGGTAAGGTAGCCGCTCTGGTAAAAGAGGGGGATGGGATTTATGTTTTCCGGCCTGTAATCGGAAATCTCCTGCTCTGAAATCTTTACTGTCTCGATAAAAGTCCTCGGGTTAAAGTTGATTGCCTCCAGTTTTTTTATCAGGAAAGTAGGTGTACCGCTTGCAAACCAATATGAGCCTAATCTTCTCTCCGAAAACGCATTGAG
Source organism: Treponema sp. UBA3649 (assembly GCA_002373325.1). Taxonomy (GTDB): domain Bacteria; phylum Spirochaetota; class Spirochaetia; order Treponematales; family Treponemataceae; genus Treponema_D. The sequence goes on along the minus strand of DFKI01000146.1, from coordinate 11,596 downwards.
CAGGCTGAATGGATTATAAATATCCGGACAGTTCATGCAGAAGTGATAGCCGTCATACATACGCTTTAGCTCTGCCAGACACTCATCCTTTGTAAAACCCATCCGCTCAGCCATTGCTTCGATTTCAGGAACAAAGTTTTCTTCCAGCTCCTTTTGGGTGATACCGCAGATGGCATCATAATTGTAGTCCAGAGAAATGTCCTTAAGCTGGTTCAGGTCGCTGAAAATGCTAACCTTGCTGAACTTGGTAACTCCGGTAAAAAAGACAAAACGCAGGTAGGCATCGCAATCTTTAAGCACAGCAAAAAAACTCTTGTAAAGGGCACGATTCTTCTTTTCCTGCTCTTCATTTTCTCCAATGTTCTTTAAGAGGGGGTTGTCATATTCGTCCACAAGCACTACAACCGGATTACCTGTCTTTTCGGCAGCCAAAATCAGATCCTGCTTAAAACGCTCAGGAAGAGACAGCTCTTTATCCGATTCAAGCTTGTATTTTCCCTCAAACAAATTCAAGGAAAAAGATAAGGATTTTCGCAATCCAAACTCTTCGGTAAACTCCCCTGCCGCAAGAGAAAACTTGAGCACAGGATAAACCTGCCAGGGCTCCTTGCTTTGCTCTTCCAAGGATTCTATGGCAAGACCGTGGAAAAGCTCCTTTTTGCCAAGAAAATACGCCTCCAAGGTAGAAAGAAAAAGGCTCTTTCCAAAGCGACGGGGCCGGGAAAGAAAATAGGGTGTTTTTGTCCTTGCAAGCTTGTAGACAAAATATGTCTTGTCCACATATACGCAGTCGCTTGTTCTGAGTTTTTCAAAATCCTGAATGCCAATGGGCAGGTTGCGGTCAAAGTCCATAGGTACAGTATAGCATAAATGCTGAAAGTTGTCAGTATTAGCATGACACAAGCAATCTCTTGCTTGTTGAGATTATCGGGTCTAGCCCGATAATGACATAAAGTCTCCCGATAATGACACATTGTCATTAAACCCCTGTCATTGCCGTGGCAAACACCTGTCATTCCCGTGCTCCGACACGGGAATCCCTTGCTACTGCGTAGTCTCAATCTTTATTTCCATCTGGGTGCGACTGGTGATTCTGCTGGCAGAAATCATACTACCACCAACATTTTCGCATCCCTCAATTATAAGCTCATAGGTGGCTCCATACTCCATAGGAGTTATAATGCAGTATTGCGGAGCTGCATAGGGATTACCGTGCGAACCTTCAGTGCTTTCGGTGATGGTGATGTTGCCGTTCTCCAGCCTGACAAAATCGGACTCGACTTGATAATCCATATTGAAAAGAGATTGCCGTATCAAGTACGGCAATGACAGGTAATCAAGTACGGCAATGACAGACAATCAAGTGCGGGAATGACAGACAATCAAGTATGGCAATGACAGGCAATTGTTATTTTTCCCACTCGGTCTCTATTTTCACAAGCTTGTCACCGCTGAAATGAAAAATCAGACGGAAGCCAGATCCTCCGTGGTCCACAAAATACTGCAGCAAATCACCCGCAGTTTTGACCGAACCATCCTTTTCTCCACGTGGCAGAACGCCTATAAAATCAACCCAGTATACCGATGACTCATCAAGTTTTGTCCGAAGCGGCTCACCGAGCAAATCAACGAGCTCCTTTTTTGTTATCCCCATTTTGAAAACGGTTCCTTCAAGCACGTCATTGTTTTCCGCGACATTTCCCGCCTTGTGGATTTTCTCCGCTGAATCCGACGCAATTTCCGTCACACGTTTTATGCTTTCCAACCAGATGTAATCTTGATACGCATCCTCATCAATGACAAGCAGACCTTTTTCAACGGCAGCGTCAAAGAGTTGCTGATTGTATTCCGCATCCTTGCTTTTGTCGTATGGCTCCAGATATCCTCCGAAAACCCAGAAGTATTGCGTTATGCTCTCGCCGTCCATATCAAAAAGACTGATTCTGTACCACGGGGAAGTAATGCCGTCAATCGTGTCTTCCTTTACCGTTTTTGCATCATAGGATGTTTTCGTTCCTTTTAAAATCACATGGGAACTTTTTTGCTCCACGTCACTTTTGTAATAAGAATCCTCAAGCAAATCTTTTAATGCGACCGTCAAAAACATGGGGTACCAGAAACTTGCCTCATTGCCTTTTTGCGAAGGTTCGTGACGGATTTTAAGATTATCGCTCGCGACCACTCCGGTCGGTTCTGTTTTTATGACCTCAATTCCCTTCAGAATGCTTTTTGTGCCGACAGGATTTTTTTCCACGCCACTTCTCAGAATCACGTTTTCATTCCGTAAAACTCCCACATCGTAAAAATCCTTGAAGTCGTAATCGTAAACGAGACTTGTTTCCTTTCCGTCGGGGAAAATCAAATCATCCCACCGGCTGCTCCTGAAATTCGGAAAAAACAAAGTGAGCTGATTTCCGTCCAGCTTGAACTCACCTTTTTGTCCCATGTAACCGCCGAATGGAGAAAAAACATAATATGTGCCGTCATCATCAAAGGCAATCCGCACATAGTTCAGGGGCTCGGAAATGACTTCGACGCTCCAAGTCCCGAGAAGATAATCCATGGAAAGATTTTTTTCCGCCCTTGTGTATATTTGTGCTTTGATTTCAATGAGCGGATATAATCAAAACTTCCCTTTTCTTCCGTCTTGTTGAGGCTGATATTATCACCGCTCGTTTTAACGCTTGTTTTAACGTTCGTGTCATCGCCTTCGAGTAAATCTTCTGAATCTATTTTTGACTCTTCAGAAAACTCATTTTCTTTCCGAGTGTCTTTTTCCGCTTTTCCCCTGCATGATGAAAAAATCAAAGGAACGCAAAGAGCAAAAAGTGCCGGGATGATTTTTCTGAGTGATTTTCTCACGTCTCCCACTTCTTGTACACCTCCCCGGACTCAAGATTCTTCCATAAAAAGATTCCCTTTTCAAAAGTCATGTATGAGTGGCAGCTTTTTTCCTTGGGGATTGCGACGGAGCCCGGATTCAGATATGTGAAATCCTCAAGCTCATCGCAGGCCGGTACGTGGGTGTGTCCGCAAAGCAGGATGTCGCCTTTTTTCATGGGAAGCGGATTTTCCTTGCATGCGTGGTGTCCGTGGGTCGCGTAAATCAAACGGGAGGACCCGAAGTCCAATGCGATGTAGTCAGCCATAATCGGGAAGTCCAAAACCATCTGGTCCACTTCACCGTCACAGTTTCCCCTCACGCAAAGAATCTTTTCCCGGATTCCGTTCAGCATTTTAATCACGTCTTTTGGCGAGTACTCTTCGGGCAAATCATTTCTGGGTCCGTGGTAGAGCAAATCACCCAAAAGCAAAAGTCGGTCAGCTTTTTCACTCTCAAACTTTTCCAAAGTCATGCGGCAAAATTTTGCGGAGCCGTGAATGTCAGAGGCAATCATCCATTTCATATCAATCTCCTAGTCCCAGCAGCTGAGACCCGCATTTTCCAAACCGATGTCCTTCGCGTGGAACTCAGGATTCTTTCCCTCTTTTCTCTGTCTCTCATAATTGTCAAGAGTTTTTCCCACCACTCCAAAGAGAACGAAACAACACGGAAGATTGATTATGGTCATAAGTCCCATGGCAATGTCAGCGACCGCCCAAGCCGCATCCATCGGAACAATCGCACCGAAGAAAATCACGAGCACACAGGCAACATAGAAAATGTTCATGAAGATTTTTCCCGGCTTCCTTTTTTTGTTCATGTAAATCAGGGCATTGTCCACATAATAGAGATTTCCGAGAAGGGTCGTGAACGCAAAGAGAATCATCGCCGCCGTAATGAAAATTGGACCTGCCGAACCGAAGACCGTGCTGAGCGCATTTTGGACATAGGGAGTTCCGTTGACTTTTTCAGAAATCTCCACGCCGCTTGAAAGACACATGAGGGCAGTTGCGGTACAAAGAAGCATTGTGTCGATGTAAACGGAAACGGTCTGAACGAGTCCCTGCTTTACAGGATGCGATACATTTGCAGAAGCCGATGCGTTTGGAGCCGAACCCACACCTGCCTCGTTTGAGTAAAGACCACGCTTGATTCCAAAAATCAGACAGGAGCCCGATATGCCCCCGAAGATTGATTTGAAATCAAATGCGTCCCTGAAGATTGCGGCAAACATGGCCGGGATGTTCGTAAAGTGCGCGATGATTACAATCAGTGAGACAAGCACATAGAAAATCCCCATGAAAGGAACCATCACCTCCGTAAGTCTCACAATCTTTTTTCCGCCTCCGAAAAGACAGAGCCCCACAAGGATTGCGAGAACCGCACCGATGATTACCGGAGTCCATTTTGCGTCGTAAAATGAATATGCCGCGAACGTAGACTGCAGATTGTATGAACACAAAAGATTGAATCCACCGGCGTAGGTCGCAATCAAAAAGATGCAGAAGAGGATTGAGAGAAACGGTGCCTTCAAAGCCTGCTCAATGTAATACGCGGGACCTCCGTAAAAAGTTCCGTCCTTGTCACGTCTCTTGTAAATTTGAGCGAGCGTGCTTTCCACAAATGCCGATGCGGCTCCGATTATGCACATCACCCACATCCAGAAAACAGCGCCAGGTCCTCCAAGACAAATTGCCGTCGAGACACCCACGATATTTCCCGTGCCGACCCTTGACGCGGTTGAGACCATCAGAGCCTGAAACGAAGAGACATGCTTTTTGTCCCCCGGTTTTTCCAGAATCATTTTGCAGGCCTCACCGAAAAGCCTGATTTGAACTCCACGTGTCCTGAACGTAAAGTAAAATCCAGCCACAGCCATGACGATAATGAGCACGGGATAATAAAACACCCCGTCAATTTTGTCCAGAATACCGGTCACTTTCTCTAAAAACATGTTTTCTCCTTTTTCTGTTTTCTTCTACTATATAGCATTTTATATTCGGCAAACAAGAAGCCCAAAGAAATTTTTATTTCTTTCCCCTCGCCTTCCACGCCGGATACCATTTTGAAAACCATGCCGTAAAAATTCCCATCGCAACCGGAATCAAATTGTTCACGACAATCAGAAGATTTCCAAAACCTGCTTTCCTCAAAAAGAATGTCCAAACCGCAGTCAGAATGTAAAGCACTCCCCAAGCCGCAGCCAGAATGTAATTCGCATTCATAAAAAGAGGATTCTTAACAGCCTCCTCCCCGCCGTAACTGTATTTTACATAGGACGCGCAAAGAGGTTCCTTGAAACAACAGGAGACGAGCCAGAAAAGACCGAACACAAGATATCCGATGTTCGTAATCAAATCACCTTTTCCGCTGATGTTCGCGACAAGGGAAAGGATTGCAACCGCAGAAAGAGAAAGCCTGTCCCAAATGATGAGCCGGTGTTTTCCCATAATCAAAGGAACAAGAGCACAGACAAGAAGAGAAACAAGCGATCCGTTTTTTACATCAATGGCAAGCGAAATCCAAAATGTTATCCAGGGAATCAGCATACTTGTCATGGAAGGATTTTTCTGCACAGATTTTTTTCCCTCGCTAGATTTTTCATTCTGCGTCTCATGCGACTCACTCAGTTCGTTTCCGAAGATTTTGTTCCAGTCCATCATCAGGGAAAAATCACCCGTAACGCTGTACAGATTTTTTGCAAGCGCCTCAGCTCCAGCAATCTCTCCCCGGGAAATGGATGCCCAAAGTTCAAAGGGTGTCTCAACGCAGGTCGTGGTCTTCAAACTTCCGTCGGTAAAAACTTCGCTTCCGTCTTTTCCAAGCAGAATCTGATAGCTCGTTCCCAAATCCGTGTAACGCATCTCAAGCACACGGTCCTTTCCGCCATAAGATTTTTTATTGTAGAGAGCCGCCATCTGTTTTGTAAAAGTCAAATCCGCCGAATCCTTTTTTCCGGTTCCCTTGTCGATTCCCCAGTTCGCGTCCGCAAGTTTTTCAAAAACATCTTTCGGATAAAGCAGCGTCTCCAGTTGATTTTGTGTCGCATCTGAAATCTGTCCGTCCGCATATTCACACCCTGCTTTTTTTACAGTCTCAAGATACTGCCCGGTCCGTTCGGAAAGCTCAGGCACATTGAAGAGCTCACCCTGCCCGCAGAAAATTGTCGCATAATTTCCACGTCCAAGAAAATGGTCAAACATTTTTGTCACGCTGTCATAATTTCCCTTCGCAGAATAAAATCCGCATGTGGAGACAAGGACGTGCCTCACGCCGCTCATGTCAAACCTTGCGTCATGGCTCCCGCTTCCATATCCGCTCTCATTCTCGCTCATAAACGGAAGACTCATCGGAAGCTGTCTGTCAATGAGATTTTTCAAAAGCCCCGGAACATTAAAATAATAAAGTGGAAAGCTCCACACAATCAATTTGGACTCAAGCATTTTTTGAATCACCTGCTGCATGTCGTCCTTTATGCAACATGACCCCGGAGTATTTTTCCAACATGCGAAACATCCCTTGCAAGATGCGATTTTCATTGAGGCAAGATCCAGTCTTTCAATCTCCACCTGGGAGCCGCGACTCTCATTTTGATTTTTGAATCCTTCTATAAAACTTTCCGCCAAACGAAGCGAATTGCTCCTCTTCCCCTTGGGACTACCGTTGATTAAAAGAACTTTCATGCTTTACCTCCTCCAATTCTTTTATGCAATGCTCGCACCACTTTCTGAGCATCTTCTCATACATAAGTCCAAAATCCATCGTGAATTTCCAGTACAAAGTTTTCAGCGGATCCGGCATGTTTTTCTGATATTCTTTTCTGAGCAAAACAGCCTTGTCACTTCCGTCCGGAAAAATCGATTCCTTTTCGGGGAGCGACTTAAAAAAATCAATTCCCTCGTCAATGCTGCATTCTCCGAGAAAAAATGTTTTCATCATCAGCGGATTTCGGACCGGATTTTTTCCGCCATCCTCCTTCAACCAGCGTTTCAGCTCAGCCCTTCCTTTTTTTGTGATTGAAAGCATGTTCCTCTCATGCCCCGACTCCTGCTCCACACGGGTAGATTTTATCCACCCGTTTTTTTCAAGCGACTGCAATTCCCTGTAAATCTGACTGGTCTGTGCCTGCCAGAAAAAACTCAATGAATCACGAAAGACCGTCATAATCTCATATCCGTTCATGCTCCCGTAATTCAAGAGTCCAAGAATACCATGTTTCAGCATCCGAGCCCCCTATATTCCACTTGTAGAATATCATAATCAAATTATACTTCCACTTGTGGAATATGTCAAGCGTTTTTCGCTCTAGATTTTTTTCAAAATATCAAGTAGAATTCATTCATCCCAAAGAAAAGGACAGAATATGAAAACAATAACTCTCGGCTCCACTTTAATCACCACACCACAAAATGCGTTCGGTGCACTCCCGGTCCAGCGTGTTGATATGGACACTGCCGTAAAAATTCTCCGGAAAGCATACGACGGAGGCATGACCTTTTTCGACACTGCCCGCGCCTATTCCGACAGCGAGGAAAAAATCGGCATGGCATTTGGAAACGGATGGCTTGAGCGTGATAAAATCTACATCGCGACAAAATCCACGGCAGAGACACCGGAAAAACTCAAATCTGATTTGGAAACATCACTGAAAAATCTTCGCACGGATTACATCGACATCTACCAGCTGCATTGTGTAAAGCAATGTTACAGGCCAGGAGACGGAACAGGACTTTACGAGGTTCTTGAGGAAGCAAAAAAGGAAGGAAAAATCCGGCACATTGGAATCACCGCACACAAAATCGGAATCGGGGAAGAGATTGCACAAAGCGGACTTTATGAAACACTTCAATTTCCTTTTTCATACCTTGCGACACAAAGAGACATCGACCTTGTGGAAAAATGCCGCGAAAACAACGTGGGATTCATCGCAATGAAGGGACTCTCCGGGGGACTTCTTACAAACTCAGACGCTTGCATGGCATTTATGACGGACTATCCCGTGCTTCCAATCTGGGGGATTCAAAAGGAAAGCGAGCTTGATGAGTGGCTCAGTTTTTTCCATAAAGAAGTGCGGATGACAGATGAGATTCGTGCCATAATCAAAAAGGACAGGGATGAGCTCCTTGGTGAGTTCTGTCGTGGATGCGGTTACTGCTCTCCTTGCACGGTGGGAATCACAATCAACCAGTGCGCGAGAATGAGTCAGATGATCCGTCGTGCCCCGTCACAAAACTGGCTCACACCCTACTGGCAGAAAGAGATGCTCAAAATTGAAAAATGCGTTGATTGCGGAGCATGTCTCAAGCGATGTCCTTACGAACTGAAAATTCCGTCCCTGCTCAGAAAAAATCTTGCTGACTACAAGGAGATTCTTGCGGGAAAACCAGTTTAAATCCAGAGACTCCAGAAAAAACTATTCGCGCACAAGAAGCTTGCCATTGGATTCGAGAATTGATTTTACATTTGAAAGTAAAAGGGTTCCGTCCGAGATGGCAGGTGACGCGCAGGAGATTTGGGAAATCCTAAGACCAGAGCCTTCCGCAGCCTCAATTTTTCCAGAAAGAGTCTCGCTTGGAAGGGCCGTGTTGACGACCATTTTTGCAACCGGTATGCCAGTAGCCTTTCCGTCAAGAAAATTTTCTGCCTCATCAAAAACATCATCCTCGTTCTCAAAGATTCTGTCAGCTATCCAAAGTTGGCAATAGTCCACGATGTCCTGAGAATCCAGCTCGGAATCATTTAAATCCACATACCTGACCATGCGGGCTGAAAATTTCTTTTTGCTGATTGACGGCGCCCCGATGTATTTTTCTCCGTCCACAGAGATTATAAAAGGAAGATTATTTGCAAAATCATTCAGGCAATCATCCCCCGAATCCGACTCGAAAAAAGCAAGCGGATCCTTGAAATCGTAAGTGAACTGATGGCTCAGCGTCAGATTTTTGTCATCATCAAAAGTGTAATCAAAATAACTGAGGTTCTGATACTTTTGTCTGATCATGGCAAGATGTGCTTTTTTCAAAAGGTCAAGGTAATTTTTTATCTTCTCGTCAAGGATTTTGTTCACTGCCTCTCCGTAAAGCGTAAAATCACGGCCCCGCTCATCAATTCCGTAATCAACGATATCCTGAATGGCCTCATGCGACTGGGGAATCGCAAGCGACAAAATCTCATTGTATTTGCTTGTGATGATATCCTGCTCTTCGCTTTGTGTGTGCAATCCTTTTTCATCGCGGTACTCACGCAGCCTCAGACGAAGCAATCCGTTGCCATACGAATATGAGAATTTCTGCTCAACGTTTTCGGAGGACGCACCCGTCACGGTCAAAAAGGTTTTGTCCACAACAATGGTCTGCCCGGTGGAAGCGCAATAATAAGTTCCGAGCGGTATGGAAGGCTTGTTCGTAACATAAGCGTCGCATCCGTAAAAGAGCGGACAAATCAGAAAAACCGCAAAAAAACAAAATGATTCAAAAATCTTTTTTTTCATAAGACTCTCCAATATTTAATTCATTTACTTTTCAAAATTAAGCACGTCATCTCTTGAGACAGAAATAATCGTTACAGTCAAAACATCTTTACCATTATAACATATTTTCGTCAAAAGAACTCGTTTTTTACCAAAAAATGACTTGTTTTTTTTCTATTTTAATGGTATTTCATTTTAAGACCGGAAAAGAGGCCGACAGGAAGATTTTATGGAAGAAAGCAAATCAGAAACTCTACCCAAACAAAATGAAAGTCCAAAAATGAAAAGGGGCGAGCTCCCCATGATAAAACTCTGTCTCCCCCTGGTTCTGGAACAGCTTTTCAGAATTTTAGTCTCATCGGCGGACACGGTGATGCTAAGCTCATATTCCAACTCGGCAGTCGCTGGCGTGGGTCTCATGGGCCAGTATGTCTTTTTCCTGAACATCCTTTTCGGAGTAATCACCACGGGAACCTCAATCGTCCTGGCTCAATATCTCGGAGCGAAAAAACCTAAGAACGAGCTGAACTCCATCGTGCAGGCAAGTACCGTGATGATTTGCACAGTAGCCCTGTTTCTTACATGCGTTGTTTTCCTGGGAACCAAGCCCCTCCTTTCCCGATACACGCTCGAAGATGAGGTCCGTAAAGCCGCATACGAATATTTTCTAATCTACGGCGGAATAGGCGCCATCGTAAATTCACTCAGTCTCCTGCAGTCATCCATCCTGAGATGCTACGGCTACACCAAGGAGGCTCTTTTCGTCACGCTGATTGCGAACATCATCAATGTTACGGGCAACGCTCTTTCCCTCTACGGATTCTTCGGTCTCCCGATTCTCGGCGTAAAAGGTGTCGCGGGTGCGTCGCTTCTTTCCATGACGGTCTCCTGCATCATTCTCTCACAAATCATCAGGCGGAAAAAAGACGTGCAGTTTGATTTGCGCGGACTGAAAAAAACGCCGCTCCATTATTACAAAATCATCCTGAGCGTGGGACTTCCTACCGCGAGCGAGAGTCTTTCCTACAACGTCTCCCAGATTGTCATCATGGCAATGATTTCAACGCTCGGCACATCAGCAATGTCGTCGCAGGTTTACATAAGGACAATCTGCCAGTACGTCTACATCGTCGCAATCGGAATGGGATCGGCCACACAGATAAAGACCGGCTATTACGTGGGAGCGCACAAAAGTGAGGTCGCATACAAAAAGATGTTCTCCTACTCGGCTGTGGCGACATCGGTTTCCCTCGGCATGATTCTGCTCATCAACCTTTTAAATGCTCCCGTCATCAGAATCTTCACCACCGACCTACAGATTGTGAAGACTCTCAAAGCCCTGCTCAAAGTCGAGATTCTTCTGGAATTCGGACGCTCGCTCAACCTCATTTGGATCGGAGGACTAAAGGGCGCGGGTGACATACGATTCCCGGTTCTTTACGGCATGTTCTCGAACTGGTGCATCATGGTGTTTTTGAGCTGGCTCCTGGGTCTTAAAATGGGCATGGGCATTGTCGGCTGCTGGATAGGAATCGCACTTGACGAAACCACTCGCGGAATCGTGATGATTTTCCGATGGCTCAGCAAAAGATGGATGACAAAATCCCTGGTTCGCTCATAGAATCCGCAAAAAAAAACAAACCCCACCAGCAAAAGCCGATGGGGCCGCATAATAGCTTAAATATTACTCAAGATTTTACGTAGATATAAGTGGCAGTTGCACCACCCGATGTCATCTCAACCTTAAGTTTTCCACCCTCGAAAGTGATTGTAGCTCCCGCAGCTTCCCATGTGGCAATGTCAAAAGTTTCTCCCATAATGGTGACATTATCTCCGCTTACGGTTGCGGTCTTAAAGTCATCCGCAATTAACGCCCACGCATCCGCATTTGCAGAAGTAACCGTTACTCCCGCGGCAGTCACGCTTTCCAGAGTGTAGTCTCCGTCATTAGACGCAGCGTCGTTGTTACACGCGACAAGTGACACAAAGATACAGCTGAGAAGAGCCAGAAACAGGAATTTAAACTTTTTCATAAAAAAGCCTCCTAAAAAATTTATTCATCCGCTAACTGCAGATAGCTTAGTATACCCCCCCCCGTATCTTGTCAAGGAAAAATTTTCCAATTCCAAAAAAAATTTACAGGAGGAGGATGTCCAAAAAGTAAAAAAATGTCATTATCGGGCTTGACCCGATAATCTATATTCTTGTATTGCATGATTTTTAGAAGGTATATGCTCTAAATT
>DFKI01000175.1 GCA_002373325.1 Treponema sp. UBA3649 | reverse complement strand
CGAGTGGACCGACATGTACGAGGATTTTGCGAAGACTGCTGAAAAGGAAGGATTCCCTGAGCTTGCGGCAAAGTTCCGCGGTGTGGCTGCGATTGAAAAGCATCACGAGGAAAGATACCGCGCGCTTCTTAAAAATGTGGAGTCCAATGAAGTCTTTGAGAAGAGCAGCGTGAAAATCTGGGAGTGCCGTAACTGCGGTCACATCGTGGTCGGAACAAAGGCTCCGGAAGTATGCCCTGTCTGCAATCACCCGAAGAGCTATTTCGAAATCAACGCGGAAAACTACTGATGCTGCCAAACGGAAAATCCAACGGAAAATCCGGCGGAAAAACGAAACGTCTCTGCATTGCTCTCACATTGATTGTTCCATCCCTGTTTTTCTCATGCTCCAAAGGCACGAAAAAAATAGTGGACATGGACACGCTGATTGCAAGGTCGGAGGCGGAATCAGAAAAAAAAGCCGCTGAAAAAAAAGCGACCGCGGGGGATTCCAAAAAAACGGATGAGGCAAGTCCTTCCGAAAATCTTCCCGGTGACGCACCCGTCTATGACGAGATAAACCTTGACCTCACGAAGCAAAGTTCCACGGTGGTCTATTCCCAGGTCTTCAACATGATGCTGGAGCCGGAATCTTTCGTGGGTAAAAAAATCCGCCTTAACGGAATAGCGACCGCACTGCACGACGAGGAGGAAAACAAGGATTATTTCGCCTGCATCGTGATGGACGCGACCGCCTGTTGTGCCCAGGGAATCGAATTCGAGCTTCCTCCTGACATGCAGAATCCAGAGTTCTATCCGAAGGACGGAGAGGAGATTGTCGTGACGGGTGTTTTCGAAATGTACGAGACCCACGGATTCGACGCATTCAGGCTTGCAAACGCGGTCTGGACAAAAGCGAAGGCTTGACGGCGGATTAACTCATGGATGTCTTTAAAAAACGCTCGGACAAAAAACTCGGTCTTGTTTTTGCAGGTGGCGGTGCGAAAGGCGCATATCAGATTGGTGTCTGGACCTTCCTCAGGGAAACGGGACTTGAGCATTGCGTCCTTGCCGCGGGAGGGACATCCGTGGGAGCTCTTAACGCTGTTCTCTTCGCATCGGGGAATCTGGATTCGGCCAGGGAAATTTGGCTTACGAAAATCGAGGATGCCGTACTCAGCCAGGAAAGGAAAGTGAGGGAGGAAAGAAAAAGGCGCGGAAGAGAAAATCTCTCCATGTTCTTTCAAAATCCGCTTGATTCGCTCAAAAATCTTTTTTCCGAGGCAATGGAAGTCGCGGGCGAGGGAATCTACAACAGAAAGGGACTTCTTTCGGTAATCGCGGAGAACCTTGATTTGGATTTCATCAAAACTTCACCGATGAATCTGTACGCGAACTGTACGTGCGTCTCCACTGCGGGAAAGACAATCTTCCGCCTGAACGATTACGCCAAGGATGATATTCTGAAAATCCTTTTGGCAAGCTCGGCCATCCCTGGAATCTTTCCGCCACAGAGCATCGGTGGAAGGGATTTTTACGACGGAGGGCTAAGCGACAACTGTCCTGTCTCAGCTCTTTACGACGAAGAGTGCGAAGAAATACTTGCGGTCCACCTTAAGGAAAGAAACGATGAAAAAATCACTTTGAAAAACGGAAGGCATCTCACGGAGATTTTTCCCTCAAAATCACTCGGTAATTTTTTTTCCGGCACACTTGATTTTTCCCCGGTCCACGTGAAGGAATGTATGGACTTAGGCTACACGGACTGTGCAGAAAACAAAAACGGAATCCGGGACGCGCTCATGGATTTGAAATCACGTCTCACGCAAAAAAGTCCCACGCGCAATTTTTTTCTTGACCATCCGGAAATTCTACCTTAAAATGAAAGCATGAAGAAGACATTTTTTTGCATTATCACATTGATTGCGGTTTCGCTCCTTGCATCATGCATGTTTCCCCACGGCGAAAGTTCATCTGGCACAGGGACGCACGGAGAATCAGGCGACGGAAATTCAGGATCCGGCTCTGAAAACATAGTCGAGTACGGGATTGACGACGAGGTGAGGGCCTGCTTTAAGCTCGTGAATGAGTTCAGGACAGGAGACGAGGCTTTCTACTTGAACAAGGACAACACAACGACAACGAGTCTCGTGGGACAGCTCGGAGAGCTCACCTTGGACGAGGGACTTTGCAGGGCGGCACAAATACGTGCGAGGGAGATTGTGAGCAATTTTTCCCACACAAGACCTGACGGGACGAGCTGCTCTACAGTCTTTGCCGAATGCTCGCTCAGTTTCGGGGCAAAAGGAGAGAACATCGCCGCAGGAACAGCAAGCAGCACCGGAAGAGCCGCATTCACACAGTGGAAGGAAGATGACAAGAATTATGACGGACAGGGGCACAGAAGAAACATGCTCGGAAATTTCACGCACATAGGAATCGCATACGTATACGCACCCTCAAGCCGATACAAATACTACTGGGCGATGGTCCTTGGAAGATAGAAGGCTCGCTCCGGGATGAATCAGAGATTATCGGGTCCAGCCCGATAATGACACATGGCTTGCCTGATGATGACACATTGTCCAGCCCGATGATGACACATTGTCCAGCCCGATGATGACACATTGTCCAGCCCGATGATGACACATGGCTTGGCTGATAATGACACATGGATTACAAAATAATGGAAGGGAGCCGAAAAAAAATCCCCCTGAACTGGGGGACTTCGGATGAGCGATGGGAGGATCGAACTCCCGACCCACAGATTAAGAGTCTGTTGCTCTACCAGCTGAGCTAATCGCCCGAAAGTACTTGCTATTATATAGATTTCTAAAAAACATGTCAAGTGCCCATGTCGATTTTCGCGGATTATTCGGCATTTTTCATTATTATCCGTTAAAAAAGGACTTCACGAAAAAAATCACCATGACAGCGGATGTAATCAGCCTGATGCCGCTTCCCGACAAAAATCCAAGGAAGGAAAAAGCTGCGGACTTTACGGCCCTGTCCATGTTTTTGTGGTCATGAATCAGCTCACCGACGAGAGCACCGACAAAGGGACCGAGCAGGATGGTTACAATGCTTCCCATAAAAAGCCCCACGAACACGCCCACCGTGGAACCTATGCTCCCGGCCTTGGAACCTCCAGCTTTTTTCGTGAACATCGCGGGAACAAAATTGTTAAGGATTTCCACAATCACCGTGAGGATTCCGAAGACAATCAGCATGAGAACAGTGAGGGAGCTTCTGCTGGTAAAGAATCCGAGAAGAAGAGCCGTCCAGCAAAGAGGAGTTCCTGGAAGCCCCGGGATAATGCATCCGACAAGCCCCACCAAAATCAAAAGAGACGCTGCAACAATGAGTATAATGTCCTTCAAAACCATGCCATGATTATACAAAAGTTCCGGCAGAAAATCAATTGAGGAAATAGGATGACTCTTTTTGTTCAGGAGCCCAATTATCTCACCCCCCAATTTTCAATTCTCACCTCTCAACTCTCAACTCTCACCTCTCAACTCTCAATTCTCAACTCTCACCTCCCCCTCTTTTATCAAATCAAAATATTTGCTATAATAGGAAAGGATTTTTTTTAGAAAGAAGTTTATGTAGGAGAAAAAAATGCCTGAAGAAACAAGCGTTGTAGAGGCGACCGTGGAAACAGTCGTGGACGCGACCAAGGAATTAACGGCGGAAGTTGCGAATCAGACCAAGACCATGCTGCATTTGGACGAGCTTTCAAAATACCTCACGTGGGCGAATCTTGTGAAGGTCATAACGAGCGTAATCGCCATACTGATTTTCTATGCCCTTTACCGGATTATCAAGAGGATAATCACAAAGACAGCGACCAAGCGGTTTGATGAAAAAGCCGTCGGTGCCATAACCAGAATCATAAAATACATCTTCTTTGTCCTCATCGGAATGTACGTGCTCGGTCTTTTCGGAGTCGACCTGAAGGCAATCTGGGGAGCGGCTGGAGTTGCGGGACTTGCAATCGGTTTCGCGGCACAGACTTCGGTAAGCAATCTTATAAGCGGATTTTTTGTCATCGCGGAAAAGGCACTGAAGCTCGGTGATTTCATAGAAGTGTCCGGAGTGAGCGGTACGGTGGACACAATCGGTCTTCTGAGCATAACGGTGCACACGCTTGACAATCAGATGATCCGCATACCGAACAGCACGGTAATCAACAGCAACCTCATCAACTACAGTTTTTATGACAAACGTCGATTTGTCTTTGACCTTCCCATAAGCTATGACTCCGACATGGACTCCGCCATGCTCGCCGCAAAAGAGGTCGCCGCAAAATGTGTTGCAGACAAGGTGATTTTGGAGGATCCCGCCCCGGCAGTTTTCTACGACGGATTCGGAGATGCCGTAAAGCTCAAGCTCGCCGTGTGGTTCGAGAGGGCAAGGCTGGTTGACACAAAGAACGCCGTGTACATGAACGCAGTCCAGATTTTCAAAAAATACGGCGTGGTCATTCCGTTCACAAGATACGACATCAGCATTGTCTCCGACAAAAAAACTCCTGCCGCAAAAAAACCGGCTCTTGAAAAAAAGATTTTGGAAAAACCCGCACTCACAAGGACAAGCTCAACTTTGAGTCTTGAAAAAAAATCGGCTGTAAAAAAAGCGACCGTAAAAAAATCCGGAGTGACAACGGGAAAGACCCAAAAGACAAGCGATAAAAAATCCGCGGGGAAAAAATGATTATGGGGATAAGGGAGATTGTCATTCTTTGTGCGGGAGGAGCACTGGTTCTTGCCTTTACCATCCTTTGCATCGCAGCCAACGTGATTTTGGACTCATTTCTCGTTCCCTCAAGCAGGGCATGGAAAAAACAGCCGCTTTCCGATCCTGACGAGACTTCGGATGAGAGCAGCTCGCAAATAAAAAAGAACGCCCTTAAATGGCTTGGTGAGACAGATCATGAGGACTGGTGGACAGAAAGCTTCGACTCCCTCAAACTTCACGCGCTTTTTTATCCCCAGAAACTCACGAGCCACAAATGGGTCATAGTTCTCCACGGATGGAAGGGGAGCCTTAGAAACACATGCACATACGGATGCAAATACTTCGAGCACGGATTCAATGTCCTGATGGTGGAAAACCGTGCCTCCGGGATGAGCGGGGGAAAGGCTTTCGGCATGGGATGGCTAGAGAGAAAAGACAACATCACGTGGATCAACGAAATTCTCTCAAGGGATGCGGGCGCAAGGATTGTGCTTCACGGTGAGAGCATGGGAGCTGCCTCCGTCATGATGACAATAGGAGAGAATCTGCCCGAACAAGTCAAGGCTGCCGTATCTGACTGCGGATACACGTCGGTGAGGGATGAATTCTTTCATGTGTGGCGCACCTTCGTCAAAAAACCGGCGTTTCCCATTCTTCATCTGGGAACTCTTTTCTGCGGGCTTCGGTTCCATTATACATTCGGCACAGCGTCATCCGTAAAGCAACTCAGGAAATCCCGCACGCCGATTCTCTTTCTTCATGGCGGAGATGATAATTTTGTTTCTGTCTCCATGATCCGCAAAAACTACATAGCGACCCGCTCAAAAAAAGACTGGTTCGTTATTCCCCGGGCTGACCATTGCGGCTCACAGTTTGCGAATCCAGATGTGTATTGGAACAAAGTCTGGGATTTTATCAGTCCGGAAGTCAACGCCTAAATCAAAGATTATAATCTATAATTTTCTCTTTGATTAACGCTCGCGGAAAATGATTCTTCCCCTGTTCAGGTCATAGGGGGAGAGCTCTACTTTTACGGTGTCGCCGGGAACAATCCTGATATAGTGCTTGCGCATTTTTCCGCTCAGATGGGCAAGGATGACGTGCCCTCCGTTCTGCAGCTCTACCCTGAACATGGTATTCGGCAGAGCCTCCTTCACGATACCTTCAACTTCAATAGCTTCGTCCTTGTTAGCCACAAAATCCTCCAGTGTGGTTTTTCGATTTTTCTAGAATTTATTTGCTTTTTTTTCGAAAAATACTTATACTAGTATGTACAAAATGAGCTAAAAAGTCAATAAGATAGAAACTTCTAAAAAACGAAAAGCATCCGTGGGATGTGTTTTAAGGAAGCGGCTCGAATATTTTCCAGGGGGAATCGAATGAAAAAGGATTTTATCGAAAAGCAGAAGAAAAAGCTTTTGGAGCAAAGGGAAGCTCTTCTTGCGTCCATATCGGGAAGGAACGAGGAAGTCTCCAAGATAGCGACGGACAATGAGCCGGGGGACGAGGTGGATCAGGCATCCAGCAGGATTGACGGAAGCCTTTTGAATCAGCTCGGGGAACAGGACGCGAACCGCCTGAACCAAATCAATGACGCTCTTCTGAGGATAAAGCAGAACCAGTACGGAATCTGCCTTGAGTGCGGACAACCCATTCCTGAGCCACGCCTTGACTACATTCCTTATGCGGCTTATTGCGTGAACTGCCAGTCAAAGCGGGAAAGAATGAACTAAAGCTTAAAATCAAATCTTCATGGAGCGGATTTTGCCTGAGACAAAGCACTGAAGCTCCGTGAACCCGGCTTTTTTTGCCCACTGCACTCCCATGTCAAAAGCATGGTCAAGATGCTCGGTTCTGTGAGCGTCGGAACTCAGGGTCAGCGGCACATTGTAGTCCTTCAAGAAGGAAAGAAAATCCTGGGAGGGATAAGGCGTGTCCAGATATCCGCGTGCGATGGCTCCTGTGTTGATTTCCACGCACACACCGGCGGAGGCTATGACCCGGGCAGTTTCCCTGAGCTCATCACGGTACCAGCTCTCACCCTCGTCAAAAAATCTGTCGGGAGCTTTCTTTGAATTCTGTATCCTGATTAAATCAGCATGTGCCAGAATGGTAAAGTCGCCCTTTTTGAGCATGTCCCTTTCCGCTGCAAAATATTCCTGGACGGCTTTTTTTCTGTCACCGCCGTAAAGAGTCTCTATCTTTTCCCTTGTCTCGTCAAATTTACCGTCAACACCATAATATCCGTGGGGACATGGCACGTAATGGACGGCTCCAATCAGATAGTCGGGGGAAAAATCCCTGTAGCGCTCGAAAGTCGGACAACAGACTCCCTCAATATAATCAGCTTCGAATCCCCTGTAAATCTCTATTTTTCCGGAGTATTCCTTTTTGAGGCGGTCGGTCTCCTTTACATAAGAGCCGTGATCTTTCCATGACATGTGCCAGTCGCTTGAAAAAGGCTGCATCGAATGGCTGCTGAAACCAAGGACAGAGAATCCCTTTTCAATGGCTGCAAGGACCATCTCCTCAGGAGTGTTTTTTCCGTCACAGAAAGTACTGTGCGTGTGATAATTCGTCTTGATGAAATCTTCCATAGGAGCTCCTTTCCGTGTAAGTATCAGCCGCACTCCCCGCACGAGCAGTTTTCGCCGCACGAAGAGCCGCATCCGTCACCGCAGCCTGAACAACCGCCACATCCGCATCCGCCCTCGCTCTGCATTCTAATCTCTTCCTGGGTGGCTTCCCTGACATCAAGAATCTCCACCTCAAAATGCAGGGTCTTTCCGGCAAGCTCATGGTTCGCATCCACGGTAATCTTGTCGCCGCTAACGGAGGACACAGTTACTATGGCAGGTCCCTGGGGTGTGTCGGCCTGAAATTTTGATCCGACCGCAATCTCACCGTCAAACTCGAAGTTTTCCCTTGGAATCTCCGCGACCAAATTCTCGTCGTACTCACCGTATGCCTCGGAAGGTGAAAGCACCGCAAAGATTTTATCCCCGGTCTCGTGTCCCTCGATTCTCTCCTCAAGTTTCGGAAGCAGATAGTTATTACCGTGCATGTAGATGAGCGGCTCCTGACCCACGGACGTGTCTATCACATTTTCGTCGTCGCCCTTGAGCGTGTAGTTGATTGTAACAACAGAATTTTTTTCAATCTTCATATTTTTCTATAACTCCTGAACCACTTCAGATATCTCGGGACAGGTCTCCTTCAGGTATCGCTCGATTCCCATTTTCAAGGTCATGGTGGCCATGGGACATCCATCGCAGGCACCGGTCAGCTTGATATGAACTTTGTTCTCCTCGTCAATCTCAAGGAACTCCATGTCGCCGCCCTCAGCATTCAAAGCAGGTCTGAACGCCTCCAATGTCTCCAGAACTTTTTTTTTCAAAGCCTCATCAGCCATAAACTCCTCCGTCTAAAGGAAATCAATTTCAAAAAGGGTAAAACTCCCTGATTGAGTATATAAAATTTCAAATCTTTTTTCTATAGCCATGCGACAAAAAAATCAAGATCAAATCATGCCCAAATCAAATACAAGACCAGTGCGGAGGCAGCTGTGGTAAGCAATGTGAATGGAACACCCGCCTTAAGCCATTTGCCGAATCCCATCGGGTAGCCTTCCTTTTTCACGATTCCCATGGCGACTACATTCGCGCTTGCCCCGAAAGGAGTGAGATTTCCACCAAGGCAGCTTCCAATCAACAGAGCGAACATGTAGAGCTCAGGATTCAGCCCCAGATTTTTCGCAAGGGAATCAGCCACGGGAAGCATGGCAAGTATGTAGGGCACATTGTCCACGAATCCGCTTATGACGATGGACACCGCAAGAATCAGTACAAAGCCCGTGAACTTAGAGCCCTTGGTGAGGGATGCCAAAAGGACTGAAAGATCCTCCAAAAGACCCACCGCCTCAATTCCCGCCACCACGACAAAGATTCCGATTAAAAAGAAAATCGTCTCCCAGTCCAAATCCCTGAGCAGAACACGGAGTGCCTTGAGAGAACGCGTGCGGATGATGTACCATAAAAGACCGACAATTCCGAGCCCCAGAACAAAGGCACCCGCCGTATATGGAAAACGGAATTTGACGAATGACATTGATGCGAGCCCCGCAACCATGAGACAAAGAAGGATGAGGGGAAACCATGAGACCACCTTTTCCTTTTCCACCTCCACCACGTTTCGACCGTTTTTCGCAAAGAAAAGATAGAAGAAAACGGAGCCTACGAGAAGCCCCACCTGCACGATGAAAAATACCGAGATCTTTCCCGAGTGGATGAAAAAGTCGTTGAAATTAAATCCGGCATATCCTGCGAAAATCATTGACGGCGGATCACCTACCAAAGTGGCGCATCCCTCCAGATTGCTCATCACGGCAAGTCCAATCATAAAGAGAGTCGGATTCACCTTGATTTTTTTGCAGAGAGCCATGGCAACGGGAGCCATCACAAGAACGGTCGCGACATTTTCCACGAAGATTGAGATTATTCCGGTCATAACAAGAATCAGGACCATGGCAAGTCCCGTGTTCGGAGTCCTGGAGATTATGGCATCGGCAATCCGGGAGGGAACCTTGGAAAATATGAAGAGGGACGCAAGAATCATGCTTCCCAGATAAATCAGCATCACGTTCCAGTTGATTACACCGTCGAAAATGCAGTGCTCAAGGGCAAAGAGACGGTTCTGCATCACGTCCTCTGCCACCACAAGGTCCTGCGGCAGCTTGAAGATTGCGTCGGGAAAAACAAAGGCAAGTCCCACAATCGAAAGGGCCGCGAGAGTCGTAAAGAGAACCTTTTTTTTCGGCACAATCACAATCAGCGCATACATGATTACGGCAATTCCAAGCACGACGAGTTTTATCTTTTCCATTTTATCATCTCCAGGATTTTCAAAGCAAATGCTACAAAATCAATTTAAATTTTCTTCGGCAAATAGTCAAGGGGAGGGTAGAATTGAGAATTGAGAGGTGAGAGGTGAAAACTGAGAGGTGAAAACTGAGAGGTGAGAATTGAGAGGTGAGAGGTGAGAGGTTAAAGTCTTGACAATTTTTTTTCTACACTTATTAGAAGAATTTATGAAGTGGCTGGCAGTAGAGTTATCAAAAGCATTTGTGGGCAGTGATAAGATTATTGAAAAACTGAAAGAAGAATAGACATCTTCTACGACTCCTCTGACGATGCAAGGAACCTCCGAAAACTTCATCCTCTCTCCTATCTCCTCCCCTTCTATTGTGGAAAATTTAAAAATGTTGTAGAATCCACATCATGCCAGAGAAGAAAAGACTTGTCGAAATCAGCAACGCAACTTACTCATACCCTCAGACATCCGTGGAGGCACTGAAAAATATCAGTCTTTCAATCTCAGAGGGGGAATACATCGCGGTTTTGGGATGCAACGGTTCGGGTAAAAGCACTCTCGCCCGTATGCTCTCAGGATTTTTTTCTCCTGATTCCGGAAGCGTCCAAATCAACGGCGACATAATTCCCGGCATAGTTTTCCAGCAGCCCAAGGAGCAGATTGTTGCGGGAGTGGTCGAAAGGGACACGGCATTCGGGCCACAGAACCTTGACATGGACAAAAGTGAGATTGAGCTCCGCACCATGGAATGTCTTTCGGTGGTATCCCTCGCGGACAAGGCTCTCTCAAGGACATTCGAACTTTCACTCGGACAGACACAGCGGCTTGCATTCAGCGGAATCCTTGCGCTATTTCCCGACCTCCTGATTTTGGATGAAGTGACCGCAATGCTTGACCCGGCATCCAGAACAGAGATTCTCCAGCTGATTGACAAATGGAACCGCAGCGGACACGCAATCGTGCACATAACGCATGACAGGGATGAGGCGATGAGGGCAGGAAGAATAATCGTCATGGAAAATGCCTCGCTTGTTTTCGACGGACCAAGGACAGATTTTTTCTCGCGCACGGATTTACAGCTAAAACTTTTCGGCGATGACTCGATTCTTTTCTCTTCGG
This sequence comes from Treponema sp. UBA3649, assembly GCA_002373325.1. Taxonomy (GTDB): domain Bacteria; phylum Spirochaetota; class Spirochaetia; order Treponematales; family Treponemataceae; genus Treponema_D. The sequence continues at coordinate 3,004 of DFKI01000175.1, read as the reverse complement.
ATGACGGAATAAAAACGGAAGGTGAAATCAGCCTGAGAGCAAAGAACCTAACATTCTCATATCCGGGACAAAAAGTTTTCGAGAACATTTCCCTTGAGCTTCGAAGCGGAACCCTCACGGCACTCACAGGACCAAGCGGATGCGGAAAATCAACTCTCTTTGAATGTCTTTCGGGACTGAAGGAATGTGAAGGTGAAATCCTTGCGTCGGAAAGACCCGTGCTCTCATTGCAGGAAAGTGAGGCGGCCCTTTTTGAAACCTATGCCGCTGATGACGTCGCGTTCGGTCCAAAAAAACGCGGGGTAAAAGGGGAAGCTCTGGTGGAGAGAGTAAAAAATTCCATGGAGCTTTGCGGGCTTCCATACGGGACATTCGCCGACAGAGGGACATTCAATCTTTCGGGGGGAGAAAAAAGAAAGCTCTCCCTTGCGGGAACAGTAGCCCTCGACTCACAGATAGTGATTTTTGACGAGCCCACATCCGCGCTGGATCCCATTTCCAGAATCAAAGTCCTGCAGATGATGAGAAGCCTTGCCCGATCCGGAAAGACCGTATTGTTCAGCACACACCGCATGGAGGAAGCGGATTATGCCGACGTGCAGATTTCATGGAAAAAACTGAACGGAAGCTCAAAATCAGAGGCGGAATCAAAACTGGAAGACAAAACAAGCCCGGAAAGCGGACTGAAAAAAATGGGTGTCATGCAAAACTCCTCCATATTAAAATCACTTCAAAAAACATCCGCCGCGCTCATGGCTCCTCCCAAGGCTCCACGCTCATTGATTGGAAGTATGCCCGCCGTAATCAAGACGCTTCTTTTCATGGTCCTCTTTTTTACGACAGTGGCAGCCGGAAACGCATATTTTCTTTTGTCCATGCTCGCACTTTCCATAGCCTACGCCCTTCTCTCAAAATATCCGCTAAGGAAGACACTCACGGCTTTCGTCAAGCTGCTTCCATGGCTTCTCTTTTTTGCCGCAGTGCAATTTTTCCTCTACTCATCAAGCGCGGATTCCTCCACGGTGATTTTCGAAAAGGGATTTTTGAGGCTCACAAGGGGAAAGATTGAGAACACGCTGAAGATTTTTGTCCGTGCCCCCGCCATACTCACAATCCTCGGCACTTACATCTACACGACTAGCGAAAGGGAAATCATGGACGGAATCTCGGGACTGCTCAAACCTCTCGCGATGATAAAAATTCCCGTGCGATACTTTGTCCTCGTCATAGGCATCATGTTCCGTTTCATCCCCCTGCTTTTGGACGAGCTTTCCGGAATCATCAAGACACAGCTGATCCGCGGCGCGTTCGACGGAAAAAAAGGATTTGCGAAACTCAAGATTCTCATCCCGCTTTTCGTCCCGCTGATTTTGCAGACATTCCGAAAATCCCAGTACCTTGCCGATGCCCTGACCGCAAGATATTTCCGCTAACCCCTCATTCCTCTCTCCTATTCTATCCCTTGATTCCATGCTCCGGATTTGATAAAATCATGGCATGAGATTTGACAAGAAAATTATCCTGATTTTTTCCATGCTGATTATTTCGGCGGGTGTGGCTTTCGCGAACGTGGAGCTGTGCATAAACTATTATTTCATACCGACAAGCCAAAGGGCCTACCGGTGTCCTGACGGGGATGTTGCAGCCGCTTCCTACTCTCTTGCGGGAAATGAATGGAACCTCTCTTTTTTCTTCGGGACGCAGAACGAGAATCTGGACATTGGAATCAACACAACTTTCGGAACCGAGTTTTTGAAAATTGTGAACATTGACTGGGCGGATTTCAAAATCAAATTCGCGGGGGAAGCATTCGCAACGCTGGGACCGATTTTCCGTTACTCCTTCGACGAGATGAATTCAGTTTCGTTCAGTCCGTCGCTTGAGTTCAACGCGGGATTTCTCTGGGACCAGATTCTGGACATCTACGGACAGTTCGATTTCGCGCTCGCATTCAACGCGATGTACAAGTGCTATCTTTTGAACACAAAGGGATTCCACCTGGGATTCAATCTCGGGGCAGGATATGCGGTTCCACTTGCTGGCTCCTTCCTTGGACTGAAGATTTCAACGGGCGGAGTGCATTTTCAAAATTCCACGGACCTTCTTTCCGGGCACGACCTAAAGATTTTTCTGGGCCTTTGCATGAATTTCGGGGACCGTGGAATCGACAAAAAATAAATGGATATGGGAATGGGCGGATTACTCAGAGTCGCCTTCTGATTTTTTCCGTCCCAATCCGCCTAAGAGACCGTTAAGATCGTTGAGAGTCTTTTTTGTTTCCTCCCCTGTGGATTTGAGATCCTCGGCATATTTTCCCAAATTGTCAAGGGTCGTGTTGATTGTCTCAGCCACCTCGCTTGATTTCAGGGATTCCACGGCAGAATTCGCAGCATTCGCAAGATCCTCACTTGAGACTGATTTTACTGTCTCCACGGCTTTGTCAACGGATTCCTTCGTGTTCTTGTACCCATCGCTGCTTGTGATTGAGTCAATCACGTCCTTGTATGTGTCGGATGATGTCAGGGTGTCCAGAGCCTCCTTGCTTCCGTCCACTATTTTTGTAGCTGTGCCTAGAAGACTTTTTCCCTCGTCGCTTTTGGCAACATCCTCACCGAGCTTTTCCACGGCGGAACCGACATCCTTCAAATCGGACGAGAGCGTTGAGGCGGTGGATTTTTTCTCGGCAGGCTTTTCGGTCTTTACGGCGGACTCTTTTGGAGTCTCCGGCTCGCTTACCACGGGCTCATTTTTTGAGCAGGATGCAAAAATCAGGGCTGAGAGAGAAAGTCCAAGCGCGCATTTGAAAATGAGTTTTGCTTTTCCAGAAAGGTTTTTCATGTCATTCCTCCAACGAAAAAAATTTCCAAGTGAAGCGAATTCTAGCGATTTTGCATGGGGTTGTCAACACAATCTCTTGTTTTACCCGGGGATTTTGATTTGTAGAAAAAAAAAGCACCCTTTTGGATGCCTTCGTTAGCTGGGGCAGGACTCGAACCTGCGGCCT
>DFKI01000107.1 GCA_002373325.1 Treponema sp. UBA3649 | reverse complement strand
AATTTCCTTTCCGACCTGCACCTCATTGTAAAGTCCTCGCGCAAGGGGTCTGTTTTCCACCATGGGAACACCGTTTTCACGCGCAATTTTCTTCATGTTACGTGCAGTCGCATCCTCTCCCTTCGCCGTCACACATGGAACATCGTTCACGTCCCTCTTCCACTGTACCGCAACAGCATAATGGGTCGGGTTCGTAATCACCACGTCGGCCTCTTTCACAGCCTTGGGGATATTCTGCATCAGCATCTCTTTCTGGGCTGACTCAAGATGTCCTTTCACCTCGGGATCCCCTTCCAAATCCTTGAATTCCTGCTTGACCTCCTGCTTGGTCATCTTGTTCTCCTGCCTGAACTGCCGTCTCTGCACGAAATAGTCCAGAACACCGATGGCAACGAGAATCACGGCGGAAATGACAAGCATTTTTGAAGCATCCCCCGCGAATCTCTTCAGCGCAAGCATGGGTCCACCGGTCTGAAGTGCGGAAAGAAGATGGTCCATGTCCGAGCTGATTATGAGAAAAGCGACGACGGCAATCACAGTCACCTTGATTATGGACTTCGCGATGTTGAAGACTCCCTGGAAAGAAAACATCGTTCTTTTAAAATACTCACCGAACTTCGGAAGAATCTTGTTGAGTTTCGGAGAGATTGTCTTCGTAGTAAAAAGAAAGCCCCTGTTCTGCACCAGATTTGAAATCACCGCGGCTGCAATGCCCACAAATGAAAATGGAAGCACCATGGAAAGAAAATAGCGCAAAAAGACATAGGCGAACTGGATGTCATCGACCTTTTCCGCCGTCACATGCTGGAAGAAAAAGACCATCATCTCCTCAAGCTTCCGTTCAATCCAAGGGGCAAGAGGAATAATCAGGATGGCACCCACAAAAAAAACAAGCGCGCCGTTGAGTTCCTGGCTCTTTGCGACACGGCCCTCCTCACGCAATTTACGGAGCTTGTATTCTGAAGGTTCCTCGGTTTTTCCCTCATCCTCGGGAGCGAACCACTGCAAGTCAATGTACACGGAACTGTTTTTCCCTGGCCAGCTTTTTGCAATCTTCTTGCCCCTCACACGTCCTGTGCTCATCACGAACCTCCCCCGCCCAAAGAGACGAACAGTCTTTCCATAGCCTTGAAGCCGCTGTAAAAACTGCTGATAAAATAATCCGTAAGCTGTGGCATGATTGCCGTAAGCACGAAAAAAGCCGTCAAAATCAAAATGGGAAATCCCTCGGCAAGGAGGTTCATCTGTGGCGCCGCCTTTGAAAGAATTCCCATGGCAACGTTTATAAGGAAAAGAGTCCCCATCATCGGAAGCGCGATTACAAGTGCATCCTTGAAAAGCCTTGTGAGTGAAGAAAGCATGAATGAGACAAGATTCCCGTTGTAGTTCACAATGGAAAAAGCGTTCAGACTCTCGAAGCTGGATTTAAGGCCGCCAAGAAAAAGTTCCTGAAACCAGTGATTCTGCATGAAGACCAACATGGCCACAAGATTCAGGTACTGTCCCATAAGAGGATTCTCCACCTGGCTCAGGGCATCGTAAACCTCGCTCGCCGCAAATCCCATCTGGAAAGCAAAAAATTGACCCGCAGTGCTGAAGACCGCAAAGATAATGCTCACGCAGAACCCGATGATGATTCCGATGAGAGCCTCACCCACGAGCAAAAAAATGAATTCGATGTTGAACGCACCGTCCGCCCTTATGAAAGAAGCGTAGACCGAAAAATTCCCGTCACCGAGAGAAAGCTGGGGAGAAATGAAATAGGCCATGTAAGCCGCAAGAGTCACCTTCGCAATCCTTGAAACCGATCTCGATGAAAAAAGAGGCAGTGTCATTATGAGCGCGAAACACCGGACCGCAGCCAGAAGAAAGACCGGAGCCCGGGAAAGGATTCTCTCAAGCACAGGCATATCTTACCCCATGTCCGGAATCCGTGCGAACAGATTCAGCGTATAGTTTTCCATTGTGCCGAAAAGCCACCCGCCGAGCAACGCAAGCATCAGAAGGATTATCATCAGCTTGGGCAAAAAAGTGAGCGTCTGTTCCTGAATGGATGTCGTGGCCTGAAAAATCGCTACAATCAGACCGACGATTACGGCAGCCCCAAGGACAGGAGCGCACATGAGCAAAACCTGCTGTATGCCCTCCCGCATGAGCATCGTGATTTCTCCCAATCCCATTTTCTACCTCCCTCAAAGTCCCACGCTGTGAAAAAGCTGGGTCGTAAGAAGTCCCCATCCATCCACAAGCACAAAAAGCATGAGCTTGAAAGGCATGGAAATCTGCACAGGAGGAAGCATCATCATTCCCATGCTCATCAGGATTGAAGCTACCACCATGTCTATTATAATGAAGGGAATGTAAAGCAGAACTCCTATCTTGAACGCGACCGTAAGCTCGTGAAGAATATAGGCCGGAACAATAACGTAGGTCGGAACCTCGCTGATATTCTTCGGTCTGGTGGTACGTGTCATGGAAAGGAAGGTCGTGATGTATGACGGATCATCCTTCATCTGCTGATACATGAAAGTGCGC
>DFKI01000161.1 GCA_002373325.1 Treponema sp. UBA3649 | reverse complement strand
TTTCCAATCTTTTCAACATTTCTAAGACGGTGAACAATATATTCATCAGAAAAAGCATTTCCTGTTTCTGTTAATTTATAAGTTCCAAATTCACCTTCAGCCTGTTTTCCAAGATTATTGCGGTCTACAAGAAAGAGTACTCTTTTTGCTCCCATGTAATTTAACAGACGATATGCGGCTGTACAGGCTGTAAAGGTTTTTCCAGCACCAGTAGCAAGAACAATAAGAGCCTTTTTTAATCCTTGTTTAAAAGAGATTTCCAGATTTGTAATTGCTTCAAACTGACATTCTCGTAAACCTTTTGGTCCAACAGGTGGAAGAGCCGGAAGTTTTGCAAATTGTGAGTTAATATCATCGCCAGCAAGATTTACAATTTCTTTAGGAGTAAACATTTTTTTAAGAACTTTATAATCTGGTTCTTTTTGCCGAGTGTTTATGAAAACAATTTCATTTCCGTTGGATAGAAAAATGAATGGTAATGGCCTTTTCCATGCTTGCACCCAATGTGGAAGTCTGTCGGTATAATCCACTGCTTGTTCTACAACCGCATTGCCTAATTTATTTTCCGCACGTTTTGCTTCAAGTACAGCAATGGCTTTTCCATCAAGATAGAGAATATAATCGGCTTCTTTGTTTCCTTTTAGGATATTTTCACGGACGGCTTGTGCATTTATTGCTTCCGGTACAAATCCATCCCTGTTTACTACTGTCCAGCCGGCATTTTCAAGATATTGATCTATGTGAATTCGGGCTTTTTGTTCTGGTAATAAGTCTCTGTAATTGGAATGATTGTCTATCTTGTATTCTGCCATGAATTTGTCCTAATTGCTGTGAGCATGTAATAATTATATCATAAGACATTTTTTTTGTCTTGAAATTCCTGCCGGTATTAAGAAAATTTATTCACATGTGTTCCCCCATCCCGCCCATCCCCCTATTGAATTTTTTCTTCATATAATACATACTGAGTGCATGGAAACACGCAATATTTTTCAGAACATTTCTTGTATCGACCACAGATATTCATTGTCGGAAGCCGCCGTGTTCGAGGGCTTGTCAAAATATATTTCGGAGGAAGCGAGCATCCGAAGTTGCGCCAAGGCAGAGGCAGCTTTGGTAAAGGCACACTTGAAGCTCCGTGGACAGCTCACCGATGAAGTTGTGAAGCTTCTTGATACCACAGCCGAAAATCTTGACCCGCAGGAAGTCTATGCGGAAGAGGAAAAGACACGACACAACATCCGCGCTTTGGTGAATGTGTTTAAGACAAAGGTTCCCGCGGATATCGGACCATTCGTTCACTTGGGTGCCACATCGGTGGATATTTTGGACACGGCTCTTTCCTGCCGCATGAGGGACGTTACTCAAAATGTGGTTCTTCCCGAACTCAAGGGATTGGAAAAAGCTCTTTGTGCCATTGCAGAAAGGGAGGCGGAGACTCCACAGGTCGGACGCACACACGGACAGCACGCGGTACCGATTACTTTCGGATGGAGCATCGCGGAATTTGTCTCACGCCTTGGAAAATCCATATTGAAGATTGAGGAGCTTTCAAATCAGCTCAAGGGAAAACTTGCGGGACCTGTAGGCTCTTACAATGGACCCAGCATGATTGTGAAGGACCCGGAGGAATTGGAGAGGACATATCTTTCTTATCTTGGACTTGAGCCCAGTGAGTATTCAAATCAGCTTGTGGAGCCTGAGTATCTTCTGCGTCTTTTGCTTGAGATGAACGTCGCTTTCGGAATCATCGCGAATCTTGCGGACGACCTCCGCAATCTCCAGAGAAGCGAGATCGGGGAAGTCTTTGAGTATTTCTCTTCAACACAGGTAGGCTCATCAACCATGCCGCAGAAACGCAATCCGTGGAACAGCGAGCACGTGAAGTCTCTTTGGAAAGCGATGTGTCCCCGCGTGATGACTTTCTATATGGATCAGATTTCAGAGCATCAGCGTGATTTGACAAACTCAGCGAGCCAGAGATTTATTGCGGATTACGTCGCAGGATTCACAATGGCCATCGCTCGTATGAAGGCTGTCGTTTCCGGGCTTCAGGCTGACCGTGAGAGCATGGCAAAAAATCTTGCGGGTGCAGGCGGAAAGGTGAAGGGCGGAGTTCTTGCCGAGCCAGCATACATCCTTTTGGGTGAGGCCGGAGTGAATGACGGACATGAGGTTATCCGCAAAATCACTTTGGAGGCTGAGAAGACTGGAAAGACTTTCTTCGAGGTTCTTAAGACCCACACCGAGGCTTATGAGAAAATCACCGCTCAGCTTGAAAAACTTGGAGTGGAAAATCCCGCGAACTTCTTTGAGGATCCTTCCCGCTACCGTGGACTTGCCGCCGTCAAATCAAAGCGCCTTGCAAAAAAATATGCAGAGCTCATGGGCGAGTAAAACGGGGCATCTTGATTATGGCGGAAAAAATCTATACCGCATCTCTTGTGGGGTGCGGCAGGATTGGCTACAGTCTGGGACTTGACCCGAAACGTGAGCAGCCTGCAAGTCACACAATGGCACTGAATGCGAATCCGCGTATTAATCTTGTAGCAGGATGCGACACAAACTCAGAAAATCTTTCAGTGTGGCAGAACGCGAATCCTCAGGCAAAAGTTTTTTCCTCATCTGATGAAATGTATGATGCCGTACACACTGATATTGTAGTCATCGCGGTGAACGAGGACTCGCACAAAAAGGAAGCGCTCAAAGCTTTTTCAAAACATCCACGTCTTGTAATCCTTGAAAAACCTGTCGCGCTGAACATAAACGAGGCCCTGGAGATTTCAGCCGCCGCAAAAAAAGCCGGAGTCCCCGTGCTGATTAATCACGAAAGGAGATTTTCTTCCGACTACAAGCTTGCCGCAGATTTGCTCGGTGAGATTGGGGACGTTCAGTTTATAAACGCATTTTTGAATTCGGGAATGCCGGTTTACAATCCGCGCGAGGAAAGGACCGGAGCCTACAGTCTGATTCACGACGGAACCCACCTTGCCGACGTGGTGCTTTTTTTTCTGGAGCGTCTTGAGGGAAAAACGGATTCTGGAATCAAAAAAATCAGCAGGAGAAAAAAGGGCGGTCTTTTGGAATTGGCCACATGGTTTTCGCTTGGTCAAAAATATGTGAGCGAGATTTTAAATACTCCGGCGCTTACCGGCGTTTTTCTTGATGAAAAGGGATGCGTCAGACAGGCGAGCGCGCATTATTACACAAGCGTTTGTCCTGATGTGAATCTTTCGTTCAGCGGCCGTTCCAGATTTTTTGGTTTCGGTTTGGAGATTATTGGAACCGAGGGAAAAATCTGCGTGGGAAACGGTTTTTTCAAATTTTACCGCAGAAAGGAAAGCTCTCTTTACTCAGGATTTTACAGCCTGGAGAGGGATAAATCAGTGCAGGCTCCGAAACTCACGGGATATTTTTCAAACATGGTCCAGAACGCCGTGGATTTTCTTGATTCAAAAAATCCCTTGCAGTCATCGCTTCAAACAGGAATCAACGCGCTTGCCGTGCTTGAGGAAATCAAAAAGGACTTGCGGACCAGAACTTAGGATGCGGAATGGGGATGTAAAATGCCGGGATTTATGACTTATATTTTTATTGGACTTGTTGCAGTTTTGATAATATGGCTTCTGATGAAATATCTTTTGTGGAAGTCGCGAAGAGATGCCGCGCAAAAAAAATCACGCCTCATAAAAAAGACCGCGGAGGCAAAAGGGCTTGTCATCACCTGTCCGCTTTGTGGGAGCCGTCTTCAAAAGGGGGAGGATCTTTTCAGCCGTGTGTACCGACCGATGAATGTGCCCCACCAGCTTTGTACAATCAGCGGATGTCCGCATTGTTACCCGTCGCTTGAGCCCGGATTAAAAAGGGAGTGCCCGGTTTGCCACAAGCAGGTTCCCATGGAGGAAGGTCACTTGGTTGCCCGCCTTTTCAATTACGCCGACGGAAAAAAACACGTGGCGGTAAGCGGCTGTACCGAATGTTGCAAGAAGGGTGAAAACTGAAAGGTGAGAGTGGAGAGTTGAAAATTTTTTCTTTTTTTTGCAGTTTTGATTACCGTAGCGGACTTTCGCGGCTATTATATAATAGAGGTAAATCAAAATGAGAAAAAATGAAATCAAAAAGTATCCCGCATGGGAGGAGCTCACCTTCGCCAACAACTTCATGTTCTGCAAAA
>DFKI01000032.1 GCA_002373325.1 Treponema sp. UBA3649 | reverse complement strand
TTCTCACCGTAAATGAAAGCGGTTCCTCGTTTAGATTTTAGTTTCCCAAGTTTATTTTAGATTTGCACTTGCCTTCTACAATTCATTTTCAGGGTGTTGAAATTATATTCAGCAGAATGTATAATTGCAAGGGATTTCTTCCCATCAAGTGAACGGAGGAAAAAATGAATTTCAATTTCATAGGCACACTTGTCAACGCCCTTCTGCGCCGCTCGTCAAACAAAGAAAGTGAAGATGAAATCCTTGACGCGCCAGACCGCTTCACGGTACGGAAACCCAACTGGATGATTCCCGTCCTGCTTCTGGCATCCGCGGTTTTTGTCGGTTTCGCAGTTTTTTCATTCCGGGCAAAGGTTCCGATCGCCGGCGTCTTTTTTATCCTTTTCGCACTTGCAAGTCTTTTCGCGCTGATTTGGGAAAACTCATTTTCGGTGCAAGTGGAGGGAAACACAATCACTCAGAGGACTCTTTTCAGAAAGGAGAGAATCTTTTTTGCGGAGGACATAACTTCGTGCCACATCGACAACGCGGAAAACGTCAAGGTCGATTTTGAATCCGGGAAAATCTCCGTGGACGGCATGTTGGTGAACGCGGGTCTTTTCAGCAATTTTGCGCAGGGGTGGCTTTACAAAAATCTTGAGGCACAAAAACCAAGGGCCTTTAAAATCCGGCGTAAAAAAAGCGAGCTAATCCTCATGCTTTTAAGTGACCTTGTGGCGGCGCTCATGCTTTCCATTTTCATCCTGCACCATAGGAGTTTTTCCGTAAAGGACATGATTCTTGCCTTTTCCATTTTCGGCGGCATCCTGATTGCATCCCTTTTTTACTTTCCGATTGTCAGGGGAAGCTACATGACTGTGGACGAAAAGAGCAGGACCTTTTCCTACACCAAGGGACTCAGAAGATACACCGCGAATTTTTCCGACGTGATTGAGGCAAGGACAAAAAACCGTCTCGGGGAAGCGAATGCCGTAAACTACATCATCAGAATATATCAAATCAAAAACGGAAAAAGCAGGACCGTCCGCAAGAGATTTTCATCCCTTGACGAAAACGCGTCCCGCTTCGTGTTCCTGCTGCTAAAAGAATTTGAAAGATACGAGGAAGAGAGGGCTCAGGGAATGATTGACGTTCCTGAGTAATCACGGTTGAGCGTGGTAGCCCTCAGTTCAATGGCAGTATAGAACATGGCAAGCTCAACATCAGTCATAGAGAAATCCGACTTTCGGGATGCCCAAACCTGCTGGTCGTAATTGTACGTTCCAAGTATGTCTCCATTCCTGTTCTTAAAGGTTATGAGTTTCGTGCTGTTATTTGCGCTTCCCGTAATTCCTTTTTCCATGAAAACGATTGACTGACCAGGCATTCGATAGTCAAAGTCATAAATCAGGCCGTAAGAATTCTTGTATCCAGTGGTAATCTTGCTCTTTGCGGCTTCTTTTTCCAGATTAGCATATCTCTCGGCATCACTGGCATTCATAAACTTGATTGACGTGTTTTTCCATCCACCACACGGATTTCCCTGTTTGTCACGCATAAGTTCAGTCTTTGACAAATCTATCTTTTCATAAAGTATAGAGATGTCCAGAGCATCCGAACTTAGTCCTCTTGCAGACTCCCAGCATTGATTCTTGAGGTCATAGGTGTACCAGCCTCCTGTCATCAAGCTTTGAACGCTTACCCATTCCGGATTTTTAGTGGATTTCATTATGGCAATGGAACCAAGATTCCGTTTGCCCGCCGGAAGCTCGATATGAACCGCGTCAGGGTCATAAGGAAGTCCATAGTCATTCAATGCAGAAGCTGGGATTTGAGAAACAGGTTCAGACTTCGCTTCATTTACCTGAGGTCCAAGAGGGGCTCCGGTAAAGTCCCGGTTGAGCTTTGTCTTTGAAAGTTCTATCTTGGTGTAGAATTTGGTAAAGTCAATCTCGGTTTCCTTAATCCTGTCGCTTGTCACCCAAAGCCAGCACTGCTCCTTCCAGTCATAGCAGCCGTAGGGACCCCGTCCCGCGTCATAGAAATAAATGTAGTTGTCTTTCGGAGTTCCCATGATGCCTGAATTGAAATAGCTGGATGCATCAAATTCAATTTCCTTTCCGTTAAAGACCGCCTTGGAATCATAAGGAAGTCCATAGCTGTTTGCATTTGCAGAGGAGGATGAAGCCTGTCTTACCACAGTCCTTTCAATCTCAGAGACGCGGTAAATGATTGAAGATACCGTAAGGCCCGGGATGCAGTCAAGCCAGCGGAAATGGTTCGCAGAGTCGATGTAGAAAATCTGGGCGGAAGAATAAAGATCCCTTCCATTAAATCCGGCAGCTCCCCAGTAATAATCCTCACCGCCAAGACCTATGACATCCTCTGACGCGGCGAATACTTTGTCCGCAAAGGCCTGGTCGTAGGATTCTCCCAGCGAGTACCTGAGCATTGTGTTGAACTGTTTTGTAGCGCTCATGCGGTCGCAGGCAAATTTGCTGTCCGTAATCACAAGGTCAATATTCTTGAACTGTGCTGAAGCGGCCATGATTTCCTTTGCAAGACGCTCGCTGTCCTTGTCACCACATAGGAATGGCATGCTTACAAGAACCTTTGCCTTTCCAGCGGCCTGATTGTTTACGCTTCCGCCACCCATTGCAGGAAGTTCTGCCTTATTTGTGTTGGGAACATTAAATGATGAAGTATTGAAAGACTTTGTTCCTGTTGCCTTTGCAATCTGCTCTACGCGTGAATAGGCATCCGGAACCGATTTAAAGGCGTCGACAAACTGGAGCTTATTTGATGAGTCAATGAAAACTGCGACGGGCAGATGTACGGTAGAACTTGAGAGTCCTGCCTGTGTCATGTACTTCTGTACGAGGGCACGGTTTTCGGAAGCATCCTGAAGGGCAACATACTGGCTTACACCAGCACTTTCAGCCGCCCCCTTTACGCTGTTCTTTACGCTGCTTCCGTTCTTGTCGCCGGCATCAACAAAAAACAAATCAACATCATTGAATTTATTTGAATAAATCGCCAAGGAACTAAGAGTTGAATATAAGTAGTCCTTGCTTCCGTCAATGAATACCAAGACCTTGGGCTTACCTGATGCCACATTGTCGTTCTTGCTTCCGTCTGCCATATTAAACTGGGCCTTGCTCAGGTTCTGTGCCTTAAAATATGATGAATCAGACAGATTTTCAATCAGATTGAATTCCGTGCTGTAGACAATGCCGCTCTGTACGCCAAATTTAAGAATCGCACCAGCCTGTGACGTTGAGGACGGGGTATAGGACAAATCTTTTCCTGAAACAAGAGGCTGGTCTCCCAAAGTCATTGCCACGCCCTTTGGTATGGTAAAGTTGAAAGCATACGTCTTGTTTCCTGCAAGGGTTCTGGTCAACGACAGTTTGTTGATTTTTACGCCGCGGTCTGCATAAAATTCATTATAGCATTTTGGCACCCATGCATCAGGATTTACCTTGAAGAAGTCATACAGCTCCTTTCCGTCCACACCAAGACGTGCAAGTCCCGGATGAGCCGTAGGCAGCTTCTTGAAGTATTCATAGAATTGTCCAAGATCCATGCTCTTGTCCGCAATATAGGCAAGACTCAAATCCTGCGGGAAGTGTGAGAAAATGAAAAGATAGGGATCCACATCAAACCAGTCGCCGTTAAATGTAGATGGCTCATTAAGCTTTGAAACTGCAGCCCATGTCACGTCAAAGAGAACGTGCTTTCCGTTTATGTGAACGACACCCCAGCCGTGCTTTTCAAGAGGGTTTCCCGGATTGTAGTCGGCAGTGTTCTTGGCATAACCAGAAATGTACTCAGCGTTGAGCCCAACGGCCTTTGCCATCTGAATGTAGAGGTGAGTATAGCCCTCGCAGACACCGGTGCGGTTTTTCCATGTGCCGGCAGCAGTGTAAGAGTCTTTCTTGAAGCTGTAGTCATAGACCACGTTGCATGCAATCCATGTGAAGAGAGCGCGTGCCTTTTCCATATCCGTTTTTGCCGGGGCGACAATCTTTTTTGCGGCTTCCTCCGGGGTCATGCTTACCGGGCACTTGATTTTCTGAACCTGCGCGTCAAGCTTGTCGTATGAGACCAACGTCGGATGCTTTCTTGCGGTAAAGACAAAATTCTCGGAGACCTGTGCGTCGGGAATATATGCGGATGTGGAAGTTGACGCTGAGGACGTAGATGTAGATGACGTGGATGCTGTTCCCGTCGGCTGTACGATTGGAGTTGTATTTGTTGAGCCGGTGGAAGGTGCGGGTTTTTCCTGACTTGCATTTCTCTCCCTCTCCTTTTCCTCAGCTATCCTTGCTTCCTCCCTTGCCTTCTCCTCCGCAATCCGGGCTTTCTCTTTTGCTTTCTCCTCCGCAATTCTGGCTTCCTCTTTTGCCCTTTCCTCCTCCTTTGCTTTTTCCTCTGCAATTCTCGCTTTCTCTTCCTCTTGTTTTTTCAAAAGCATCTCATTCCAGCCCTTCGTGTAGCCTGACTTGTAGCTGTCACTGTATGCCTTGTAGTCGCTGGGCACGACAGGTGATTTGGACGCCCCCTTCAGTCCATCTTCATATCCTGCGTTGTAGGCCACGTCGCTCAGTCTCTTTCTCTCTGCGGCACCCTCGCTGTAACCTGATTTCCAGTCGCTTGAGTTGGCCGAGTATTTTTTTGGAACGGTACCGGATTTTCCGCTCAGTCCTGTATCGTAGCCGTCTTTTTTTGCAATCTCCGCTGCCTGCCTTGCTTTTTCCGCAGCCTGTCTTTTCACCTCAGCGGATCCCTCGTCATATCCGGCGTACCATTCGTCCGCATAATCGGCATGTGATTTAGGGAGAGTTCTTCCCGCGCTAACATATCCAGCGTCATATCCGGATTTTCTTGCGGCATCCTTTTCCTTTTTAATCTGCGCCTCGTTTTTTTCAGGCCTTGACGCTTTTACGACGGTCACGTTCGCAAGGTGGGTTCCGTCCTGTGTCCTCATCAGAACAGTTTTCGAAAGGTTTATCTTTTTATAGAAGGCTTTCAAATCAACCTTGAGCGGGTCAATCTTTTCCTCGTCCCAGTCAATCCAGAACTGCTCGCCCAGATTGTACTCACCCGCCTGGTCGGTAAGCTTTTTGTCGGTATAAAAATATGCGATTTTCTTTTTAGCGTCCACCTTCACGAAATAGCCGCTCATCTTCGCACCGTTCTTTATGGATTTCACCACGGCCCCGCGGTCATACATCTGTCCGCCCGAGTTTTTTTGTGCAAATGCGGGAATGCACAGGTTAAGCAAAATCAGCAGGGACAACAAAACGAGCCTCAGTCCGTGGGCATACCCCCTGCCCTGTATTTTTATTCCATTTTCCTCAAACTGCATAATGAGTCCTCCTTGCGGCTGTTAAGATTTAAGCCTTTCTTAAAAATGACGGTTCTATTCAAGTATAACACGGGATCCGGCCTATGTAAATTAAAAAAATCACAATCAGGGAAAGTTACAGTTGATTTTATGCGCGTTTTGTACGATATTCTATATAATAGAAGAAATTTTCAATGTCGGATGGAAATCTATGGCTAAAAATAGAGAAGAAAGTAAAAAATCAAGCGGAAGGGGAAAAAACACGTCCCTGCTCGGCTGGGGTCTGTGGCTTCTTGCGGCCATCGTTCTCATAATCATCTTTGTCGCGAATCAGAAAAAAATCACTTCGAACCTCAAGGCAACAGGATTTTTTGACCGTCTCTTCGGAAAAACACCCGCGTTCGTGGAAAATGCGGAGATTACCGAACCCCATGAGAAAAATGACGTGGATGCCTTTTCCTCAGACATACAGATTTCTGTCACGGAGGCAGGTTCGAATTATGCGGATGAAAGCGGCTCCTCAAGCGGTGTGTCCTATTACAACGGAGCGTCCACAAATCACCGGGAAGATGATGAGGAGGAGTACACTTACGAAAGAGAGGGAGAGGAAATCGAGCAGGCATATTCTTTCGGCATAGAAGGAGACGGAAGCTCAGTTTCTGACATCTATAACTCGGACGACATCACTCTGCTCTCCCATCAGGCAAGTCCCAAACCCACTCCGGCATCTCAGACAGACGCAGTGACTACGGCTCCGGTTCTTTCACCTCTTGAGGATCCGCAAGCTATAATGAATCTTAAATTATACTTTTTCTCACTCACCCCTGACGGAACCCTTCTGAGAAATGAAGTTGTCAGGAAGATGAAAAAATCAGACACTCCCCTCACCGATGCCATCAACGCGCTGATTGACGGTCCCACACAGGCGGAAAGTAATCTCTACGGATGCCAGACCCTGGTTTCTTCAGGCACAAGGCTCCTCGGCTCATCAATCAAAAACGGAGTGGCCACCTTGAATTTCAGCGAGCAGTTCGAGTTCAACCAGTACGGAATAGAGGGAATAATGGGAGAGCTGCAGCAGGTGGTCTTTACCGCCACGGCATTCTCTTCGGTCCAAAGCGTGCAGTTTCTGATTGAGGGAGCCCACAGGGATTTTTTGGGAGAGGGAGTGAAAATCGGAGTACCGCTCACAAGAAATTCTTTCTAATAGAAAAGAGGCCTGCTGTACATGAGCTTGAAGCCGGAATAATCATGTCCCGGATAGACCAGGGCATCGCAAGGAAATCGCCCGTAAATCTCGTCCTTTGATTTTTTTAGCTCCTTCCGGTTTCCAAAAGGCAGGTCGGTTCTTCCCTCACCGTCGTAAAAAATCGTGTCCCCCACAAAAAGGAGATTCTTTTCGGCATTGTAAAGACACACGCTTCCCCTGCTGTGTCCCGGAGTGTGGAATACCCTCCATTTTTTGAGTTCGTCCGCACTTTGAGGAGAAATCTTTCCTTCCGCGCACATTGATTTCAGAATCTCGCAGTCAAAAAGCGTCTTTTCCCCAAGAAGAAATCCGTCGGCCTCAGGCATGTCCTGAACAGTCTCAAGGTACTCGGGATGACCGCAGTATTCAAGGGCTTTTTTCTGAAGCTCAAATCCGTCCTTTCCGATCCAGACGGCATCCTCCTGATGAATCAGAACAGGAACATCGGGATAGAGACTCTTCAGGTGAGAAAGCCCGCACACATGGTCAAAATGTCCGTGGGTCAGGACAAAAGCGACCGGATTCAGTCCCTCGGCCATAAGGAAGGATGAAATCTTGAGCTTGTCATCGCCATTTTTATATCTGCATGCGGCGGGATCAACTATAAAGACATCGGAACCGCCCAAGCTTACAATCAGACTGTTCACCCGGTACGGTCCTGAAGGAATAATCCTAAGCATTCGTGACACCAAAACGAGATTTTACCTGCCCGTCATCGGTGGTCTCAAAAAAGGGCTTGATGTTCTCGTCATTCGCCGTTCCGGATGAGATTGAGGTCTCACGTGCTGCAAACTCACTCTGGGCTGCTGCAATTTTGGCTGCCTCTGTGTTTACGGATGTGTCGGCGTGTGCGTTGTTCGTCACGTTAGCGGGAATCGGATCCGTGTTGACTCCGGACTCATTTGCAAATTCCTGACTTGCTGAAGATGACGTGAATGAGGAGCTTTCGGTCGTTGTTTCGGATGCATCAGATGAAGTTGTAGATCCGTCGTCAGCGTCTTTCCTTGAGTAACCGACGTTCAGCTTGCGTCCCCTGTAGTCGTATCCGTTGAGAGCGGCAATTGTCTTCTCGCAATCCTCGGCATAGAGCTGGACGAATGAATAGCTTGTGAGCACCTTGATGTCACCGATTCTTTCCCTTTCCAATCCGGCGACGCTTCCAAGAAGTCCGAGTAAATCCCTTGGGAACACACGGCGGTTTCGTCCTATGCTTATGAAAATTGATTTTGCAAGCTCCTGCGGAATCTGCACTCTGGGTGTATGGGGTCTTTCCTCGCGGTCTGCGTCATCATGGGCAGGTCTTGCCTCAACATGTCTCTCCGTGCGCTCACGTGTGAATCTTTCTGTCTTCTCACGGCTGGAAAAGCGGTCGGTTCTCTCCGTGCGGTCCCTTCCCTGGAAACGGTCTCCCCTGTCACGAGTTGAAAAGCGCCCCCTTGATGTGGCGGACTTAATCAGCCATGCGGTAACGTAATTTCTTCTTGAGAAAGGTACGTTCTTCTTAAAAATTTTTTTAATTTCCTTGAGAGCCTCAATGTCTGAAACGGAAGATCCCTCTTCCACGCTCTTTACTGCATCACTCAAAAAAGCAGCAATCTGTTCCTCGTTAACGGCATAATCATTATTGTAAGCCATCTTTTTTTCTCCTTAAAAATATTCGGGGCAAAATGAATCCCCTCTGAATAGCTGCAAAATATTCCGTATCTTCTGAAATAAAAAATAGTCTTAAAAATGGTTCAAAATTTCAGAAAAGTACCGATAAATCCGCAGCGTAGCCCGTGACTGCCCTAAAAAAACCGGAATGCTCAAGCAAGGGTTTAACGACATCAGGAGCCATTGCGTCTGAAATAAAAATCCACCGTACCCCATTTTCCTTCAAATGCTCCAGACATTTTGAAAGCATGGTTCTGGCAATTCCCAATCCGCGGAATTTCTGAACGACGAAAAAATCAGTGACAAGAACGGTATTTTCTGCCGGAAGAGGACACTGTGCCACCAGTATGCATGCGGTAAACTCTCCATCGGGTGTCCTGCAGACCAAACCTGATTTTCCGCTGCCTTCCGAAAGCGCTGAATGTCTTTCCTGCAAAAATGCTATGGCCGTCTCCACGTTGCGGTCCAAATCCGCAGAAGACTGCCGACAAAAATCGTCCGAAACCGTCTTTATTCCGCGCTCAAGATCCTCCTGGTCCCTGGAAAAATTCCAATCACTAAACACAAAATCATTCTCAAGCAGCTCGTCAGTTTCCTGAACGTCATCACCCGATTCAGATTCCAGACGCTCCATTCCCCAGGATTCACGCAGATTGTTGTACCATTCGGTCACTCTTTCCCTCATTTTTTGATTTTTGAAGGAAAACCATTTTTTCTCAACCTCAGGGTACTTCTTTAAAACATTCTTAAAATTTCTGAACACCCCCCTTCCGCTGTTCAAAACCTGCCTCAAATCGGAGCGGGCAAGCGGAGCATGAAGATTATTTGTGAAATCGGCCATGAGATCGTAGCCGTCTTCGCTCGTCCAATGCGGGAGATTGTAAAATATGTCCTCGGATTCTGCCTCATCGGTCTCAAGCTCAAGCTCACGCATCATCTCGTCGGAAAGAATGGAGCTTTCCCTGGAATCTATGTACCAGATAGAACTCTGGTCCTCCATTGAGAAGATAATGTCGTCGCTCAGTTCATCCGTTAGTTCAAATTGCATTACAGTCCCCGCACTTCCCTATTTCTTTAACTCGGATCGCTTTGAGATGACGGTGCTGATAAGTCCGTATGTCTTTGCTTCATCAGCGTTGAGCCAGTAGTCCCTGTCCGTATCACTGGCAACCTTTTCCACGGGAGTCCCGGTTTCATTTGCGATGATTTCATTGAGCAGTTTCTTTGTCTTTTCGATTTCAGCCGCATGAATCTCAATGTCGGTCGCGACACCCTTCATTCCGCTCGAAGGCTGGTGAATGAGATAATGGCTGTGTGGAAGACCAAGGCGGCGTTCCTTCGGGGATGCAAGAAGAATCAATGCGGCGGCGGATGCTACAAGTCCCCATCCGATTGTATAGACGGGAGCGTTTATGAAGCGGATTGTGTCGAATATTGCGAATCCTGCGTCAACGTCTCCTCCGGGGCTGTCAATGTAGATGTAAATGGGCTCGTCACTGTCAGCCTCAAGAATCAAAAGCTGTCGGACAACCTTGTCTGCGTTTTCCTCGTTGATTTCGCCACTCAAAAGAATCTGGCGTGTTTTAAGGAATTTTTCAGCAAGCGGATCGGGACCAGTCTCTTTCTTCTTGTCCTCTTCCTCTTCATCTTCACAAACGATGTTTTTAATAGAAGTTTTCATCATTTCTCCAGTACATCTGCGGTCAAAATGTTTCCGCAAAAAAAAGTTTCTATATACTAGTATAATAAAATTTTTCCATAATGTCCACTGGAATTTTTTTTAAGTTGAGAGGTGAGAACTGAGAACTGAGAACTGAGAACTGAGAACTGAGAACTGAGAACTGAGAGGTGAAAACTGAGAGGTGAGAACTGGGTACTGCGCTGATTTCTTTTACTACTGACTGACGAAACCTTCCAGGAACTCCAGCAGGATTTTTTCTTTTTCGGGACCGATTTTCTCGCATTTTTTGATGATTTCGGAATGTTTTCTATATAATCTGAGCTGCTCCTCAGTTTCCTGCCCATTGTTTTTCGACGGGCCGTTTGTGCCTGTCACGAGATACTCCACGCTTACCCCGAGCACCGACGCGATTTTTACGGCAAGATCAGCAGACGGAGAACTTTTACGCGTTATGCCTTTTGAAATATATGATTCTGGAAATCCTGCGAGACTGCCAAGCTCTTTTCGTTCAATTCCTCTGAATTTTAATTCCTGATCAACATTTTCCCAAAAGTTCATGTAAAAAATCTATAACTTTTTGGTATTTTCCACTTTATTTTATGGTCATTTGGTATTATTATATTATAAAATTACCTATTGGTATTTTTATAATCTTTACACCCTTTTGGTACAACAGGAGCCTATATGCCAAGCAAGTCAGGATTAAGAAAGGCGGACTCTGAGAGAAATGATGAGTATTATACGCAAATATCTGATATTGAAAAGGAATTATTTCATTATAAAGATTTTTTTGAAAACAAAACAATTCTTTGCAACTGTGATGATCCGCGTGTCTCGAACTTTTTCAGATTTTTTGCATTGAACTTCAATAATTTCAAGCTCAAGCGACTGATTACCACATGTTACAAAAATCAAGATGCAGATTTATTCAGCCAGCATAATTGTGAAAAGGCTGTTTGGATAGACTACCGAGGAAATCCGAACGATTCAACTTCAACAGATTTTTCAACAATCGAAATAAAGCAACTTAATGGAGACGGTGACTTCAGGAGTCAGGAATGTATAGAAATATTGAAGCAGGCTGATATTGTTGTGACCAATCCCCCTTTCAGTCTTTTCAGAGAATACATTATGCAGCTTGTTCAATTTGATAAAAAATTCATAATCATAGGAAATAAAAATGCTGTCACTTATAAAGAAGTCTTTAATCTGATTAAGGAAAATAAAGTATGGATAGGATATAGAAATATGAATTCTGATTTTTGGTTTGAAGTTCCAGAAGGAAATGTGTATGAAAAACTCGTAAACGGCAAAAAATTAAAGCATATAATGGCCTGTTGGTATACAAACTTACCGACACAAAAACAACTAGAGGAAATCATACCATATAAAGAATACACACCGGAAGAATATCCAAAATATGACAATTATGATGCGATAGATGTTGGACAAGTTTTGGAAATACCAAAAGATTATTATGAACCGATGGGAGTACCTATTACTTTTTTGGACAAATATAATCCAAATCAATTTGAAATAATTAAATTCAGAAAAGGAAATGATGAAAAGGATTTATCTGTAAATGGAAAATGCCCGTATTTTCGTATTCTAATCAAGCGGAAGAAATAAGGAACCACAGATTGACGCGGAACTATGCCATTTTTTGCGTTAGTGATGTTTAAAGATTGCCGGGTCACGCCCGGCAATGACAATTGTGCGGAACGACAATGACAAATCATAGTTTTTAGTCGCTTCTAAAAATAAAATCCGCGTGGCAAGATTATGGGGGCGTTACGGGGGCTGCTGAAACAGATGCCACGCAGATTACTCGGGAATCCCCCGTTAGAGAGGGTAGCGGCCAACGCAGTGGACGCGAGGGGGAGACTTCCCCCACAAGGAGGATATTATGAAAATTACTTTGCACACAATCAAGGTCAGGGATTTGGTGGACGGATATCAGGACAACGATGAGAACGGGGTTGTCGGATTTGGCGGTAAACTGGACATCCGGCCTCCGTACCAAAGGGAGTTCTGCTATAAGGACAGTCAGCAGCAGGCTGTGATGGATACGGTGACGAATAATTTTCCGCTGAACACGATGTACTGGGGCGTGAGGGAGGACGGTCGCTATGAGGTTTTGGACGGCCAGCAGAGGACCATTTCAATTTGCCGTTACGTGAGCGGAAATTTTTCCCACAACATGCGTTATTTTTCAAATCTTCTGGAGGATGAGAAGGAGAGGATTCTGAATTATGATTTGCAGGTTTATTTTTGCGAGGGGTCGGAGAGCGAGAAGCTGAGCTGGTTCAAGACAATCAATATTGCGGGGGAAAAACTCACGGATCAGGAGATACGGAATGCGGTTTATGCGGGCTCGTGGACAGCGGATGCGAAGAAGATTTTCTCAAAGTCAAACTGCGCGGCGAAACTTTTGGGGGACAAATATGTGGGAGGAAATCCCATTCGGCAGGAACTTCTGGAGACGGCTTTGGGCTGGTACGCGGGAAAGGATGACAAGCTGATTTGCGCTTACATGGGAAAGCACCAGCATGACTCCAACGCGAACGAGCTGTGGGTTTATTTTCAATTTGTGATTGCATGGGTGAAGACTTTGTTTCCGAAATACAGAAAGGAGATGAAGGGGATTGACTGGGGGATTTTGTACAACGAGTATCACGAAAATGATTATGATCCGGCGGAGCTTGAGGAGAGAATTCTGGATTTGATTGAAAATGAGGAGGTGACGAATCACAAGGGCATTTACTACTATCTGTTTGACGGAAAGGAGAGTCACTTGAGCTTACGGGAATTTGACGACAAAATGAAGCGGAAGATGTATGAGAAACAAAAGGGAATCTGTCCGCTTTGCAACAGGCATTTTGAATTTGACCAGATGCAGGGCGACCACATTGTTCCATGGAGCCGCGGAGGCAAAACAGTCTCCGATAATTTACAGATGCTTTGCCGGTCATGCAACAATGCGAAGAGCAACAAGCAGGGATGGCTTAAGTGATTGCTCCCCCTAAACGCCCCTCCTACTTAACCTTATAACTTGCAAGGATGGAGTCAAAATATTTTTTGTTCTTCTGGTAGACGGAATCAAAGACTGTGAGCGTAAGATATGAGTAGGAGCCGTCGGACATCTTGGTAAGGATTTTGAAGTCCCTTGTCACATCCCCTGAATCGGGCTGGAAGAAAATGTTCGTCATCCTCACGGTATTTCCCTGCAAGCTCATGTTTTTGTGGGGCCAGAGAATGTAGGAGCCGCTTGTGCTTTGACTCAGCTTTCGGATCAGTGTGTCACGGAAAAGAACCTCCTTTCCTGCGTAGGATTCCGGAAGAGGAACAGTGTTGAGAGTGAGAAGAGCGTAATCGCCAAGGAGCCAGAGATTTTCCATGGACTTGCTCCACTGTGCGTCAATGCTTATGCTCTGTTTCTCAAAGCTTGCCGTGATTTTCTTTGACCTGGACTTGTTTTTGAACGAGCGGTCCTGCCTGTCTTTCGGAAGTCCCTCTACTCCCTTGTATGATGTGAAGCTCGTGTCGCCAGATGAGACCAAGGCACCCACTGTCTGAACGCTCATTATTGTGGAGCCGTCGGACGCGCGGATTGAGTCGATGTTGAAAATCGGAACCTGGGTGGAAAAAACGATGGTCACGTTGCCGCCGAACTGGGGAAATTCCTGTCTGCTCTCAATCTTGTCGATTCCCTCAAGGAAAGCCTTTTGTGCACGGGCCGAAAATTCATAAATCAAGTCATGCAGATAATTGCAGATGTCGTAATCTTCCTGAGAGCTCACGCCCACTGTCTTTTCGCCGGTCATCTCAAGGGAAGGTGAATCCGGGTTCACACTGATGTAGAGCGTGATGTCCTTTTCCAGAAGACCATTTTTCACGTCTGCAGGAGCGTAGTAACGGACAGCATAGGTGCCCTCATCATAAAAGAGAAAACCGATTATGGACGTGCGCGTAAAAGATTTGTCAGAATAATAGACATATTCGCCTGAAAAATCCGGGATGTACTGAATCATGCCGGGAACAGCATTCGCCGTAAGAATCAGGGCAAGTGAAAAAACAAGCGCGGAAACAGCCTTTTTGAAAAGAGATTTCATCAATTCCTCCATAAATCCTCCGTTTTGCACGGTGGAAAGACGGGCATCCTGAAAAGAGATTTTCCGGAGCCACACAAATATAAAACGCATGAACAAGATTTTTGTTACTGTGTTTCCTTATATTATCGGTCTGAGGCTGATTAAATTTTTCCACATGGACGGCAAAAAATTGGAGATTTTTGAGATGCCGCAGATTTTTTCGAATTTTTTTTGATTTTTTCAGGATTTTTTTGCACTTTGATTACAGCGGCGGAGATTTGAGGCCTATTATATTATGCAGGCGAAAAAAAACGGTAGCGCGCGCCGTAAGCCACAAATCAAAAAACGACGCATCTGATTATGCGAAGGAAATGAAAATGAACAATTTGAACCAAGTTATTATTGAAGGAAATGTAGTGAGGCAGCCGGAACCAAGGACGGGAACGGGATTCAGCATCTGCACCTTCCCCATCGCCGTAAACAGGACGACAAAAACTCAGGACGGAAAGACAAACGAGGAGGTCTCTTTCTTCGATGTGGACGCATTCGGAAACATCGCCGACTTCTCAAGCAAGTATGCAACGAAGGGTCGCGGAGTAAGAATCGTGGGACGACTCAAGCAGAACCGATGGAAGGATGACGACGGGAAAAGCCACAGCAAGGTAAAAATCATCGCCGAGCACATCGATTATAAGCCGGTCGCAAAAAAAAGCCAGGGAGCCGATGCGTCGGAAAGCGGTGGAATGAGCAAGCAGCAGAAGATGGCACTCCTCCAGGAAGCAGCCGATGCGGTGGCAAGTGAGCAGGGAGAGGAGATGGTATTCTAAATCTGCCTGTATAATAGAAGAAAACTGACGGGGAGACATGCTGATACGCCAGCACCAGCCAAGCGATTATGTGGTCGCAGGACTAAATCAGCGTAATCCCGGGACGGTCACAGACGGAAAGCGAAGACAGGAAGGAAGGTCGGAGCAAAAAAATGACAAGCCCGAAGAACAAGTTTTTTTGGGCGAATCCTGCATTTTTACCTCCACTATATATGAGAGCCAGTTTCAAAAATCTGTTACTTCTGGAACTTGCTCATCCCCCCCACCCGCTCCAACGACTGAAATCCTGCACGTAATCCTCCGGGACCGTCTTTTTTCTTATATTGTTTTTACGGGAACCTCGAACAAATCGTTTCAAATGTTTTCTTCGAAGTGCCCTCACACCATTCAGGAGGATTCATTATGGTAGATGACAAAACGTCGCACTACGTTTTTGGCGAAGGACAAGATTTGACCCCGGACGAAAAATGGAAACGAGCGACAATTGCAAACAACTTCATTTTTTACAAAATCATGCGCAACAATCCGGACGTATGCAAGGAGCTTTTGGAGATTCTTCTGCAAATTAAGATTGATCACATCGACATGAAGCAGGAGGAACAAATTGAGGTCGATTACGGAAAAAAGGGTGTCAGGCTTGATGTGTATGCAGTGGGAAGTACCCGCGCATTCATTCTTGAAATGCAGGCAAGTGATACGGGCGAGCTTCCCGAACGGAGCAGATATTATCAGGGCATCCTTGATGTTTCGGAACTCAACAGCGGTGCAAGCTATACGGATCTAAAGGACAGCTATGTTATTTTTATATGCGTGCCGGACATCTTTGGCAAAGGACTGGCAAAGTACAGTTTTGAAAACCTGTGCATGGAAAATCCGAAAATAAAACTGAATGACCGCACGTACAAGTACTTTTTCATTGCGAGGAATTATGATAAAATATTGGATGAAAAACAGAGGTCGTTCCTTAAGCTGGTAATGAGCAACGAGAGCACGAGTGATTTTGCGGATAAAATCTCCAGGCTTGTGGACGACGCCAAGCACAACACGCAATGGAGAAAACAGTTTATGGATCTGGAAATTGAAAAGAAATACGCGTTCATGGAAGGAGAAAAAAAGGGAAAGCTGGAAAAAGCCATAGAAGCTGCCATAATCCTAATCAGGGATTTTAACATCGAGCCGGAAATTGCCGCACAAAAAATGAACGCTCCGCTTGAAAAGGTGATTGAACAGCAAGGGCTCATTTTCAAGAACTGATTTTTTCACCCTGGAACAATTCAATGTACCAGGATGATCAGAAATCAGTCCGAAATGTTTTTCATCCGCCGGATTTCTTTGACCTTCCCTTTCCACCTGCGTTATGCGGTCTCTGATTTTTTGCCATGGCATTCTTTTCGCTGATCGCACGGTATGCTTCCATTTTCTCGGGATTGTAGAAACCGTCCTTCCAGTTGAAGCGTGAGGCTCCCTTTATGGGATTTCTGCTCTGTATTACGGCAAGCAGGTCCTTCAATTCCCCCTTCTGGACTTTGGTCTTTGAAAAATCCATGAGCTGCCGGGTCCATCCTTTGTTTTTGAGAACCTCCAGTTTGTCAAGCAGGCTGAAAGGATATTCGGGCATCACGAAAGAGCCGTCCTGGGTTGAGTTGACCTTGAAAACCATGTCCTCCTTGTCGCTGAAATATGTGAAGTCATAGTCGGCGGGCAACTTGAATCGCATCCTGAAAAGAGTGGGATATGCGAAGACAGGCAGAAGAACCCTTGATTTTTCCGCACCTGAAGAGAATGTGTTTCCAAGGTTCGTCTCGGAGTTTTCGTAAGGCATCTGGAAAAACGAAAGTCCCTCGTTCTCAAGAAAACTGATTGCCCATCGGTTGAACGTATAAAGGAAGGGACCCGCCATCATCTGAACTTTGCGTCCCTTGAGCATGTTGATGTGGGCAAGATTGTTCACGACGAAATTCGTGTATCCCATGTCAATCAGCTTGTCCAAAACTTCCCTCAAATGAGCGGCGTTACCCTCGGGCATATAGGGATCGAGCGCGATGAAAATCATTTTTTTGCTGTAAGGGAGAAGCGGTTTTTCAGGACTTCCCTTGTGCAAAAGGTCGAACTCCATCTCACTGTTCAGTTCCAGAATCACCCGGACGGGATGGAGCATCTGCACGATATGCGCGTCGGCAACGGTGGAAACCTCGACATAAAGCCCCTCCGGGAAAAGTTTCATCTCATCCTTCGAGATTGGTGTCAAATCCAAGATGGGAAGTCTCTCTCCTCCGGGCTGAGAACGGTATCTTGAAAGGTCCTGGGGAAGAACCCTCTTGTATCTCTTGGACATGGATTTAGTCTGCAGGAGATATACCTCATCGCCCCTTGTGAATCCGAGAGGAACGTCAATCCACCTGCGTCCCTTTGAGT
>DFKI01000056.1 GCA_002373325.1 Treponema sp. UBA3649 | reverse complement strand
GATCCGGCATCCAGCAGTCAACTATGTTGATCCCCTTCTCCCGCGCGTATCTCATAAGCTCCACCGAATCTTTCTCATCATGCCGTGAAAGCCACTCACCGCCGAAGCCAATCTCGCTCACCTCAAGCCCTGTCTTGCCAAGCCGTCTTTTTCTCATCGCATCCTCCTTCATCAACACCGCCCCGAAAAGCCGTGATTATTTTCTTTTTCCGGCAATCTCATAAACCTCATTGTCAGCCCTTGCCGAAATGACCAGAATATACATCTCGTGGGTTCTTGCATCCTCCACAAGTTTATAGATCACCCTGATTCCTATGTCCCTGTACTTTATTTTCAGAAGCCCGGTCAGATTGTTGTTGTTTTTATTTCCCAACGCTTTCCCATAGCCTCCCTCACTTTGCGGTCTTGGATTCTCCGACACTTTCAGGATTCCTTTCAAGACGATTTTTTTTATTGAGCCGTCAAGTCCGGAAAGTTCCTCCACGGCAAGCGGATGATACTTAATCTTCCATGCCATCGCCTACTCCAGATTGACTTCCACATCATCCAAATCGGAGGGAGAAAGTCCGAGTTTTTTCATCAGAGCATCATGGCTCACATATTTTACTTTTTGATTGAGTCTCTTCTCTGCTTCCGCGGCAAGAATGGCGTCCTCATACTCCTCCATCATTTGCTGATACAGTTGCGGACTCATCAAAATACATTCCGGCGAATTGTTTTTCACGACGATTTTTGTCCCGTGTTTTTTGACATCCGAAAAAATCTTGTTCGCCTGTCCCTTGTTGAACTGGCTTATGGGAATTATCGAATCAAGCAGATTGACAGTATTCAGAGCGTTCATTTCAAGCCTCCTCCATACAATATATACAACAATTTATTTATTGTCAAATTTATTGTCAGAAAATCACCGGAAAATTCCAGAAAGAGAAAATAAAAAACCGCCCCGGGACAATGGAAACCCAGGACGGCCAATGGAACTGATTTTTCAAACTAAAAGTCAAGTACGCCTCGTGTCATTATCGGACTTGATCCGAGTCATTATCGGACTTGATCCGATAATCTCTGAGCACACGGCATTAGATTGCGGAAAATCCCCTCTCCAAATCCGCGATTATGTCATCGATGTGCTCGGTACCGATTGAAAGGCGGATCGTGCTCTGGCTGATTCCCTGGTCGGCAAGCTCAGCGTCGTTCAGCTCGGAATGTGTCGTGGAGGCAGGATGAATCACAAGTGATTTTACGTCGGCGACATTCGCAAGCAGGGAGAAAATCTGAAGGTTGTCAATGAACTTCCATGCCTCTTCCTTTCCGCCCTTGATGTCGAACGTGAAGATTGTGGCACCTCCGTTCGGGAAATATTTCTTATAAAGCTCATGGTCAGGATGTGACGTGAGGGACGGATGGCTTACCTTTGCGACTTTCGGATGCCTTGAAAGATACTCGACGACCTTCTTCGTATTCTCGACGTGACGCTCCACACGCAATGAAAGGGTCTCGGTTCCCTGAATCAAAGCCCATGCCGCGAAAGGTGAGATGCAAGCTCCCTGGTCACGCAGAAGGATGGCACGTATATAGGTAACAAAAGCTGCCCCCGGAACTGCATCCGCGAAACTCACCCCGTGATAGCTCTCGTTCGGATTTGCGATTGCCGGGAATTTTCCGCTCTTCCAGTTTGTCTTTCCTGACTCAATGATGATTCCTCCGAGCGTGGTTCCGTGACCTCCTATGAATTTCGTCGCTGAGTGAATCACAACGTCGGCTCCGTGCTCAAGAGGCCGGATAAGGTACGGGGTTCCGAAAGTGTTGTCCACCACAACAGCGGCTCCATGCTTGTGACCGAGCTCAATCAGAGCGTCTAAATCGGCAACGTCGGAGTTCGGGTTTCCGAGGGTCTCAAGGTAAAGCACCGTCGTGTTCTCCCTGAAAGCGGCCTCAACCTCCGAAAGATTGTGCACGTCAACGAAGGTAGTCGCAATGCCGAAGTTCTTCAGGGTGTGCTTCAAAAGATTGTATGTCCCCCCGTAGATTGTCTTCTGCGCCACCACATGACTTCCTGCCTGTGCAAGAGCCTCAACCGCATAAGTAATCGCTGCGGCTCCCGATGAGACTGCGAGTGCTGCAGATCCACCCTCAAGGGACGCTATCCTCTTTTCAAAAACGTCCTGGGTTGAGTTGGTGAGTCGTCCGTAGATGTTTCCCGCGTCGGCAAGACCAAATCGGTCTGCGGCATGCTTTGAGTTATGGAACACATAGGACGTTGTGGCGTAAATCGGCACTGCCCTGGAATCTGATGAGGGATCGGGGTTCTCCTGTCCCACGTGCAACTGTTTTGTCTCGAACCTTGCTTTTGAAAAATCTGCCATAATAATCCTCCTCGTGAAAATCCTTTCTAATTTGATTTGCCCTCTTGTCCGCTTTCATCCCGCGGCTCATATTCAAGCATGGTTATGTTATAGCACAGATTTCCTACTAAAGCAATAGGTTTTCTATATAACTTTTGTATGTGTTGCTATAGACTCAATCTATAACCCTAATCCATACCCATTTTTCCGAGGCGTGATAAAAAATCAAAAAAAAATTTGACTTGCGCGTCTTTTTTTATTACATTTAATGATACACCCAAAAAAACAAACCATTATGGAGGAAAATATGAAAGTTAAGCCATTGGCAGACAGAGTTTTGGTAAAGCAGGCGGCTGCGGAGACAAAGACAGCGGGAGGACTCTACATCCCGGAGACAGCCCAGGAAAAGACCCAGCAGGCAGTAGTCGAGGCGGTCGGTCCCGGAACTGACAAGGAAAAAATCACCGTAAAGCCAGGCGACAAGGTTCTTTACGACAAGTATGCCGGAACAACGATTAAGATTGACGGAGAGGACTATCTCATCCTGAAAAACGCCGACATCATCGCGGTAATCGAATAAAACAACCGAGTGTCCCATAATGTTCTGCCGTCCGGAGGATTTTCTGGACAGCGGAACCTGAAGCGGACTTTCAAAAGTGTCAAAAAGACACATAAAACTCCCCTGAAACCCACCCTGAATCAAAATGACACACAAAAAAAAGTCAAAACATGTTCAATCTGCGGAAAAAGACCTGATTTGCCCGTGAAAAATCACAAAATCCACGAAAATTCATAGAATCCACATAAAAAAATCCGATTTCCCAAACTTGGCACACAACTTGCTATATAATCTGTGAGAGTTTTGCAGGGCAAAAAAATCCCTGTTTTTTCAAATCCATCAATTTAGGGAGAAAAAAAAATGGTCGGTGATGAAAACATTTTGAACATGTATCTGAAAGAAATCAACAGGATCCCACTTCTTACACGTGATGAGGAAACGGAACTGGCCATAAAAGCGGCTGCGGGGGACAAGGATGCCAAGAAAAAGATTGTGAGCGCAAACCTCCGATTCGTGGTGAACGTCGCGAAAAAATACCAGAACCAGGGACTTGAGCTGGAGGATTTGATAAGCGAGGGAAACATCGGCCTTATGACTGCCATCGAGCGTTTTGACGTGAGCAAGGGATATCATTTCATCTCCTATGCCGTCTGGTGGATAAGGCAATCCATTCTCAAGGCAATCTGTGAGAAGAGCCGTGCCATCCGTCTTCCTTTGAACCGTGCAAACGAGCTTGTGCAGATTGAAAAGGCCCTCAAAACCGTGGGACACAACAAGAGCGAGGAACAGGAAATCCGCGAGGTCGGAAAGCTTCTTAACATGGAAAGCGAGCATGTGCGTGAGATGCTGAATCTCTCAAGGAACCTCATCAGCCTGGACGCGACAATTCCGGGAGATGAGAGCAAAAAGCGGACTATCGGCGACTGTCTCGAAGACTCAAACAGCCCCACCCCCGAGGAATATGCCATCAACGAATCCATGAAGGAAGAAATTGATGCTGTGCTCAACACGCTGCGTCCAAATGAGGCGAAAGTGCTCCGTCTGCGCTATGGTCTGAACGGCGAGAAACCCATGTCTCTGAAGGAAGTCGGCGACATCTGCAAGCTCACGAAGGAAAGAATCCGCCAGATTGAGAAACGCGCCCTTGTACGTATGCACCACCCGGTCAGAATCTCAAGGCTCGAAGGTCTCGTGGCATAATCGTGCTCTATGGATAAGTGAGTGTAGTACCTTATACCGCTCTTACTGACTAAAAGATTGGGAGTTTTGATGCTTTTTCGACAGAAAAATGAGAGCCGTGCGAGCAAATCAAAACTCCTTAGCTAACGATAGCTTGCCAGCTAGCGATAGCTTGCTTTGTTCTCTTGAACAAGACTTCCGTTTGTGGTATAATTTCATCGCTGAAAATCAGGAGAATACGGGAGACTGGAAGGCCATGAAAATCTACAAGCTGGGCGAGGAAGTGCTCAGGGAAAAATGTGAGGAAGTAAAGCCCGAGGAAATAAACGACGAATTCCGCTCAGTTTTGGACCAGATGTTCATAACAATGGAGGAGGCAAACGGAGTGGGTCTTGCGGCTCCACAGGTCGGCATCGCGAAGAGATTTTTCGTAGTGATTGCGGATGACGATGAGCGGCGAGTTTTCATCAATCCCACCATAACAAAAACCTCCGATGATCTGGTTGATTACGAGGAGGGCTGCCTTTCCATTCCCGGATTCTATGAGAACATAAAAAGGCCGTCCACAGTTTCGGTTACGGCGCTGGACAGAAACGGAAAGAGATTTTCAATCGAGGACGCGAAGGGACTTCTGGCACGTGTCATCCAGCACGAGAATGACCATCTGGACGGAATCCTCTACATTGACCGCGGTGACGATGAGTTCAAGCGGAAGACCGAGGAGCAGTTCAGGAAGCGGGCCGAGAGAGCAGCGAAAAAAGCCGGGGAAAAAGCGAAGAAACAGGCAAAGATCGCAGCAAAAAAAGCCGCAAAGGAAAAACGCAGCGATGCTTAGAGTTCTATACGCAGGAAGTCCGGCAGCCTCATCAAGGGCACTGGAACTGATTTTGAAAGACAGCTACATGTCCGCATCCATACCGGAAGAGCACTACAAGGTGGTGGGTGTCCTCTCGAATCCTCCGTCCATGCAGGGCCGACACAAGGATTTAATCCCGACCGAGGTAGCCCACTACGCCCAGATTTGGAACGAGGCGCGCGATGACGGAATCGTGATTCTCACACCCGAGCATTTGAAGGAAGAGGCAAGGGAGCAGATTCGCTCAATCCACCCGGACATTTTCATCTGTTTCGCATACGGACACATTTTGGGACCGAAGTTCTTTTCCCTTTTCAAATACGGCGGAATCAACATCCACCCCTCAATCCTTCCGAAGTACAGGGGAGCCACACCGGTGAACCAGGCGATTCTTAACGGAGACAGCGAGACCGGAATCAGCATACAGAAAATGGCGCTGGGAATTGACGAGGGTGACATCCTTAGCATGCAGAAATGGACATTGACCGGAACAGAGACGGCGGAATCCCTTTTGAAGGAAGTCGCCCTGCACGGTGCCATATCAATCACCACGATTCTGCGCTACATCGCAAAGCACAAGGAGCTTCCGCATTCCTATCCTCAGAGGGGACCAGCATCTTACTGCTCCATAATCAAAAAAGAGGACGGAAAAATCAACTGGCGTAACTCAGCCGAAAAGATTGACTGCCAGATTCGAGCCTACACACCTTGGCCGGGATGCTTCACGACATGCAACGGTCAGACGCTCAGGATTCTCAAGGCAAGGGCGGCGGAAAAGGTTGCGGCTCAAGACAACACTGTTCCAAAGGAAACTCCGGCCACTCCAGGTACGGTAATCGCCTACCACAAGCAGAGGGGCATTTTGATTCAGACCGGAAACGGAGTGCTGATTGCGACGGAGCTTCAATGGCAGGCAAAAAAAGCCATGGATTTCAAATCCTTTATGAACGGGGCAAGGAATTTCATCGGTTCCGTACTTGAATAAAGCTCTTAGTGCAAGAGCCTAGTACAAGAGCCTAATACAATGGCGCTATATTATGGAAAGAAGATACGGTCGATTTTGGCCGGACAAAACTTTAAGAGGAACTTTTTTATGAGTGACGAAATTAAAATTGAAGGAACGGACGCGATAGCCGACATGGACGTTACGGTTGATTTGGGTTCAGTGGATCTGGACAAAGATACGGACGGCGGTTCGGAAAAAAAGGCCGTGGCAAAAAAGACCAGACAGAAGGAAAAAAAGGAAAAGAAAGAGCGGAAACCAGGCAGGTTCGGCACATCGTTCAAGACCCTGCTTGAGAACGTCGGCTCGGGAGGATGGGTTCTCTTTCTGACAATCTTCCTGTCGCTTTTCATCATGGTCATGGTAGCGATGGCGGTATTCTTCTACTCGGTACAGGGAGAGGAACAGGTGATGATGCCGTCCGTAAAAGGAAAGCCCCTCACAACCGCCATTTTGGAATTGCAGACAAAGGAGCTCTATCCGAAAATCAACCTGCGCTATTCGGACCTTCCCGGAGAGGAGGGAACAATCCTTGACCAGGACCCTGCGCCGGGCTCAATCATCAAGGCGTACAGAAGCGTGACCCTGACCGTAAGCCGTGGAATCTACCGCGAGAGCCTTGAAAATTACGTGGGAAAGGACGCTGATTCAGTTCTTCAGACTTTGCAGGGACTTACCAACGACGTGACCCACATGGAGATTGCCCCGATTGTCTATCAGAAATCCACAAGTCCCAAAGGACAGATTCTCGCCCAATATCCAGCCCCGAAAACTCCGCTTGACCGGACAAAGGTGTATCTTGTCGTGAGCAGCGGAAACGAGAGCGTGAGGACGACCGTTCCAAACATAAAGGGAATGAACGTGCAGCAGCTTCTGGCTCAGATGGCGAAGTCCCCGCTTGTATTTGATTTTACGTCGGTGGATTCAGCGGATGGAAATGCCGTTGTCACATCGGTTGAAAAATCAGGAGAGGAGATTGACGTGTACAGCCGTGTGAGCGCGGAAATCGCATTGCCGGCACCAAGCGAGGAAAACAACTCCGTCTATGGAATTTTCAAATACACGATGACAACCTACCCCTACCCCGTGAACGTGCGTCTTGAGTCCTCTGACAGCTCGGGAAACCTTACTGTTCTTCTTGATTTCGCACATCCGGGCGGAGACATCTCCATTCCCTACATGGTAAAGAAAAACTCGGTCCTGACTCTCTACGTCCGCGACCAGGTGGCGACAAGGCAGACCATCCAGTAGGCAACCCCAGAGATTTCCACAAATCAAATCCAGCAAAAAAAATCCGTACCGCATGGTGAATTGTCTTTTTTTCATCAGCAGTACGGTTTTTTATTTTAG
>DFKI01000165.1 GCA_002373325.1 Treponema sp. UBA3649 | reverse complement strand
GCAGCATGATAATAGAAAAAATCAACAAGTTCGATTCTTCAATCAAAAAGTCGGATCCTGTTGTCGCGGAAATCATCAAGGAAGTGAAGGAAAAGGAGCACCAGGGATATCAGTTCGAGGGTGCGGACGGAAGCTTCGAGCTTTTGGTCAGAAAGGCGATCGGAAAGTACCAGCCCTTCTTCAAGCTCCATTACTACAAGACAAGCGGCGAGATTCCCTTGATTGAAGACGGACTCTACGCATTCGCTCAGGTAAAGATTGCGGTGGAGGATCACATCCAGGTGGCGGCGGGAGAAGGAAACGGACCTGTCAACGCATTGGACAACGCGCTCCGATCAGCACTCAAGACATTCTATCCGGCGGTGGAGCAGATTCACCTTACCGACTACAAGGTTCGTGTTCTGGACAGCAAAAGCGCGACTGCAAGCCGTGTCCGTGTATTGATTGAAAGCTCCGACGGAAGTGACAGCTGGACCACAATGGGCGTGAGCTGCGACGTGGTGGAGGCCTCATGGATGGCGCTGGTAGATTCCTTTGAGTACAAGCTGATTAAGGACATCGAAAAAAAATACCAGAAATACATCTGAGCCGTGCACAAAACAAAATTTGAAAGAGGAAGATTATGAGGGATTTTGCGGGATTCAAAAAAGGAGTGAACCTCGGCGGCTGGTTCTCACAGTGCGACTATTCAAAGGAGCGGCTTGACGGATTCATAAAGGAAGATGATTTTTCTGTCATCGCTTCATGGGGCTTGGACCACGTGCGTCTTCCCATCGACTACAACATTTTGGAAAACGATGACGGAAGCTCCTATCTTGAGGAGGGATTCGAGCGCATACAAAGGGCTGTTGATTCGTGCCGGAAAAACTCGCTCAACATAATCCTTGACCTGCACAAGACCGCGGGATATTCCTTCGACACAGGCGAAAAGCAGAGCGGATTTTTTGATGACGTGAATTTGCAGGAAAGATTCTACCGTCTCTGGGAGGAGATTGCGAGAAGATTCGGAAACAAGGACAACATCGCTTTCGAGCTTTTGAACGAAGTGACCGACAAATCTTTTTCAGACACATGGAACCGCATCGCGACCGAGTGCATAAATCGGATCCGAAAAATCAGTCCCAAAACATACATCCTTCTCGGGGGATACTGGAACAACAGCATTGACGCGCTCCCCGATCTTCCCCTTCCCCAGGATGATTTTGTGGTCTACAACTTCCACTGCTACGAGCCCTTTTTGTTCACGCACCAGGGAGCATCATGGCTTGGCGAGATGGGCATGAGAAAAGATTTCAGGATTTCATTCCCCACTGATTCCGCATCCTACAAAAAAAACATGGACGAGATGTTCGGAGGTGCGTTTGGCTCGCTCAAGGACATGGACGGAAAGATTGACGTGAGGATTTTTGAGATTCTTTTTGAGCGTGCCGTGCGACTTGCCGAGGAAAGAAAAGTCCCCCTCTACTGCGGTGAGTACGGAGTCATAAACCTTGCTTCCCCGGAGGATACCGTAAAATGGTTCGAGGCCATCCACTCTGTCTTTGAGAAATACAAAATCGGACGCGCCGCATGGACCTACCGCGAGATGGATTTCGGCCTTTCCGACGAGCATCTGAAATCCGTACTGGCAAAGATTATCCCGCAGCTGTAAAATGCAACAGTTCAATGCAGGACTATGCCTTTGTCATTACCGGACTCCGACGCTGCGCTCCGACGATGCGCTCCGACGCATGAATCACTTTCGGTAGAGATTGCCGTGTCAAGCACGGCAATGACACAGTATCAAACATGGCAATGACACTCTGTCAATTTTCTGCACTCTTGCTTTTTCCCGCGGATGAGATTATTTCCCTTGCACGGTCCAAAGCAGAGTTTATGTTGTCGTAGATATTTTCCCTTCCCATTTTATCCGCCATACCGGTTTTTTCAAGAAGCAGATAGGGCTGTGTATGAATTCCGCTGATGACGATTGTGATTCCCTTTCTGTCAAACGCAGCCTTTGCTTGTTCCAGAGCCTTGATTCCACCAGCGTCAATGTAGATTGTGTTTCTCATCCGCAAAATCAACACCTTGCAGTTTGCCTGTGCACGTTCGGTCGCAAGCTCAAATTTCCTGACCGTTCCAAAAAATAGCGGACCCTCAATCTCATAGACAAAACAATCCTTCGGGATATCTAAATTTTCCGCCGGCTGGTCGCTTTTGATTCCACCGGTAAGAACTTCCCTCTCATTCTGC
This sequence comes from Treponema sp. UBA3649, assembly GCA_002373325.1. GTDB lineage: Bacteria > Spirochaetota > Spirochaetia > Treponematales > Treponemataceae > Treponema_D. Next base: position 709 of record DFKI01000165.1, on the reverse strand, counting down.
ACTTCGCTCAGGTCAATCATTTTTTTGATGAAGAAGAATGCCGCAAAACCAAGGCCAACCTCAATCGCCACGGTAAGATCAACGAAAATCGTGATGAAGAAAGTGACAAGGAAAACACAGATGTCGGATTTCTGTCCTTTCAAAAGTGTCTTGATTGCGGAAAAACCAGCCATGTTCCACGCCACATTAATCAGGACCGCTGCAAGGGCCGGCATGGGGATGAAGGACGCATATTTTCCCGCAAAAAGAAGTATGAGCAAAAGTGTGAGCGCATGGATGATTCCTGCAACCGGAGTGCGTCCTCCGTTTTTTACATTGGTCGCTGTTCTGGCTATGGCTCCTGTGGCCGGTATGCCCTGGAAAATGGGACTTGCAATGTTGGCGATTCCCTGCGCAATCAGCTCCATGTTCGAATCATGTTTTGCTCCCGTCATACCGTCCGCGACAACCGCACTCAAAAGGGATTCAATCGCGGCAAGGACTGCAATGGATATGGCAGTGGGAAAAAGACTTGTGATGGTCCTCAAGCTGAAATCCGGAAGCCTTGGTGCCGGAAGAGTTGTAGGAATCACATAATGCTCCATTCCGTTTGCGAACCTGCCGATTGTGTCCGCATGAAGATTGCATGTCCTTTCCAAAATCAGATTCACGACGGTCGCAAGAATTATCACGACGAAGGAACCGGGAATCTTTTTGATGAACTTTGACC
>DFKI01000034.1 GCA_002373325.1 Treponema sp. UBA3649 | reverse complement strand
TGCAGGACATGCAGAAGATTTTCCGCTCGCTCTCCGACGTGGGGGCGGACGAGCGCATCATCAGTATGGGCGAGGATATCACCCCCAACGAGAAAATTGCCCTTATGACCGAGCTTCTGGAGCGGGACGGGGAGTGCATGTTCACTGACCTGATTACGCGCCGGGGCAACGAGCTCGACGTCATCTGCGCCTTTATGGCGGTGCTTGAGGCTGTCAAGCTCAAGCTGGCTGACATTTACCAGAACAGAATGTTTGGAGACATAAAGATATGCAGGAAGAAACAGGCAGCGTAGCGGATGCCGCCCCGTCCGGCGGGGAAAAAGCTGGCCGGAATACGTCCGGCGGCAGGAAGGGGAGGAAAATCCCCACGGTGGATGCCGTCGTTGCGAAGGAGAGCGCAGCCCCGGATGCCGCTGCCCCGCAGGACGAGCGCCCGGCGGCAGCTGCCGTCGCGGAAGAGGGGGTGGATTCTGCTGCGGCTGCCCCGGATGGCGAAGACGAGATGAAGAAATATCAGGATGACAACAACCTCAAATTGTTTGACGAAGATGCCGAGGCCGAGGAGCAGGCGCGTCTGGACGCGCGCCGCGCGGACATGAATCTTGAGGGCGAGACGGCTCTGCTTGAGACGGTGCTCTTCCTTGAGAGCGAGCCGCAGAGCGCGGAGGTTCTTGCCAAGATAACGCAGCTTTCCGAGGACGTCGTGTCCGAGTGCCTTGAGCGTCTGAAGGAGAAATACCTCAGCCCGGACAGCGGCATAGAGCTGTCCCAGATAATCGGCGGCTGGATGCTTGTCCCCAAAAAGGAATGCTTTGAGCTTGTCAAAGAGCGCTACGGCAAGAAGAACGAGGGGCGGCTGAGCAAGGCCGCGATAGAGACGCTTTCGATTATCGCGTACAGCCAGCCTATCACCCGCGCCGAGATAGAAAGCATCCGCCACGTCAACGTCGATGCGATGATGCGGCTTTTGCTGGACAGGAAGTTCATCACGGAGAAAGGCCACAAGGACATTCCCGGCAAGCCGACGATGTACGGGACGACGGACGAGTTCCTGAACTTCTTCCACCTGCAGAGCATCAAGGACCTGCCGCGGCTTGATGAGAAAGAAAGCGAGAGGTTTGAACTTGCCCGTTAACGAAACTGATTCAAAGACAAAGGACACATGGCGGCTCCAGCATTACATGGCTCTCTGTGGTGTCGCAAGCCGAAGAGCGTCGGAAGCGATAATCGCGGAGGGAAGGGTGACGGTAAATGGAGTGACCGTAACAGAGCCTGGAACAAAAGTGACCAAAGCCGATACTGTCTGTGTGGACGGAAAGGAAATCGTTTTTGAGGAAACAAAGCGGTACGTCCTTTTGAACAAACCTGCAGGCTACGTCTGCTCCATGTCCGATGAAAAAGGCAGGCTGATTGCGGCGGATTTACTCAAGGATGCCTACAGCGAGCGTCTTTATAACGTAGGACGGCTTGACATGTTCTCTTCAGGACTGATATTATTTACGAACGACGGTGATTTTGCCGCGAAACTTTCCCATCCCTCGGCGGAGCTTGAAAAAGAGTACATCGTGGATACAAGTCTGCCAATGCCAAGGAGTCTCGCCCAGGATTTTATGGACGGAGTTCGCGTGGACAATGTGTTTTACCGATGCAAGGAAGCCGTGGAGCTGAATTCCCACCGCATGAGGATTGTCCTTGTTGAGGGAAAGAACCGTGAGATCAGGCGCGTCTTTGAGTCAAGGGAAATCGGAATCAAGAGCCTGATGCGCGTAAGAATCGGTTCCGTAGGTGTGGGAGGCCTTCAGTACGGTCAGTTCAGGGATTTGACCCAGGCCGAAGTCGCGTCCCTTTTGAGACTCTGCAAGAATTCCACCAAGTGAGCTTAGGACAGGAGGATATATAATAGATGGTAGTTGCGATAGACGGACCAGCTGGAACCGGAAAAAGCACCGTTGCGCACAAGGTCGCCGAGGATTTGGGCCTTGTTTACTTGAACAGCGGAAGTTTTTACCGTGCTTTGACGCTTGCATTGCTCGATGCCGGAATCAATCTTGACGAAACGGAAAAGGTCATGGATTTCGTAAAAAAGCAGCGTCTTGATTATGTGGACGCAAGGCTGATTCTCAACGGAAAGGATGTGGATGACCTTCTGCATCAGGACAGGGTGGACGCGCACGTGTCAAAAGTGTCTTCCATCGTGGATTTGAGGCACTTTGTCAATGCCCGAATGCGTGAGATTGTCAAATCACTCAGCATAATCTGCGAGGGACGTGACATGACCACTGTGGTTTTTCCGGATGCCGAGCACAAATTTTATCTTGACGCGAGCATTGACGTACAGGCAAAAAGACGCTTTGATCAGGGGGTAAGCAATCTTTCTCTTGAGGAAATCAAGGCAGCAATCATAAAAAGGGACGAAATGGACAAAAATAAGGCGGAAGGTTCTTTAAAAAAAGCGCCGGATGCACTCTATATTGACACATCGGACTTGACCATAAATCAGGTTTGTGGCATAATAGAATCAAATATTAACGCTAAAGGGTTATAGCTATGGAACAGAAGGAAGTGGAACTGAATGAAGCACAGGACTCCAGTGCCATTCACGCACAATTGAGAGAATCAATAGACAGCATGGGGTCAGTGGAAGAGGGCAGAAACGTTGAGGGTTCTGTCGTTGCAGTTACGGATGATACCGTTTATGTTCATATTGACGGTCTTCCAAGGGATGGTGAGCTGCGACTCTCTGAGTTCTCTGGGGAAAAGCCGGAGATTGGTACGAAAATTACGGTTTATTTAAGCGAGTCATCTGGTCGCTATGGTTTGCCGGTAATTTCAAAGCAAAAAGCGGATGAAACTCGTCTCTGGGATGAATTCCAGCTCGCATTCAAGGAAAAGACTCCTGTAAGCGGAACAATCGCATCCGTGCAGAAGGGCGGTTATAACGTCGATTTGGGTGGCGGAATCTCTGCATTTTTGCCAATCAGCCAGGCGGACAGCCAGAAGGTCGAAAAGGAAGAGAAACTTGTCGGTCTCAAGGCACAGTTTTATATCGAGCGTCTTTACTCAAGCAACAAGAAGCGGAATGTGGTCGTGAACCGCAGGAAGTATCTTGAGCAGCTGATTGACGAGAACCGCAAGAAGTTCTTTGACGAGGTGAAGATTGGCGATACCGTAAAGGGAACCGTAAAATCATTCACAAGTTTCGGTGCTTTCATCGATCTCGGTGGATTTGACGGACTTCTGCACATCAACGACATGAGCTGGGGACACGTCACACGCCCGAAGGATTTCGTAAAGAAAGGTCAGGAAATCGAGCTTAAGGTTATCCGCCTTGATCCTGAGGAAAAGAGAATCAACCTCTCACTCAAGCATTTCACCGAGGATCCGTGGGTACACTTTGACGAGAAGTATCACATCGACGAGATTGTTACCGGAAAGGTCACGAAGCTCTGCGAATTCGGTGCTTTCATCGAGCTTGAGGAAGGAATCGAGGGTCTTGCGCACATCTCTGAGTTCAGCTGGACAAAGAAAATCAACAAGCCGTCCGACATGGTTAAAGAGGGCGACGAAGTTAAGTGCATGATTCTGGGTTACGACGTTCAGGCAGGACGTGTTTCTCTTGGACTCAAGCAGGTGACTGCAAATCCGTGGGACACCATCGACCAGAAGTACCCCGTGGACACCAGACTCAAGGGAAAGGTCGTGAAGATTACAAACAGCGGCGCTTTCATCCAGCTTGAGGAAGGCATCGACGCGTTCCTTGCGGGTGAGGATCTTTCTTGGACAAAGAAGGTAAAGCATCCGGGAAGCGAAATCAAGGTTGACCAGGAGCTTGATGTAATCGTTCTTGAGTGTGACCCGATGAACCACCGTATCCGTGTTGGCGTAAAGCAGCTCACAGACAATCCGTGGAAGGCATTCGCAGCCGAGTACAAGGCAGGCAGCTCTCTTGAGGGTGAGGTTTCCAGCATTCAGGATTTCGGTATGTTCGTAAGGGCTCCGAACGGAATCGAGGGATTGGTGAACAAGGCCAACCTGAGCGATGACAGGGAAGTTCCCTATGAGGAAGCCGTCAAAAAGTACAATGTCGGTGACAAGGTAAATGTCTATGTCGTTTCTGTTGACGTTGACAAAGAGAAGGTCGCGTTCTCCGTTAAGGAATACAAGAAAGCCAAGGAGCTTGCGGAAATCTCCCAGTACATGTCAAGCAGCAATGATGATGATGGTGCTTATACCATTGGAGACAGCCTGAAAAACCAGAAAAAATAAGTGTGAGACGCGATGAGTGACCAGAAGGCAATATCCATAGAAAGACTCAAATCGCTCATCGAGTTGTCCGCACGTATAAATGAAAAATACACTGACCCAAATGCCATGCTTGTTTCCATTTTGGAGGCGGTTATGACCTTGGTTCAGTGTGAGTCCTCATCAATTCTTCTTGTTGACAACGAGGATAATTCTCTTCATTTTATGGTGGCGCTTGGACCTAAGGGAGCCGCCGCGGAGAATATCAAGGTCAGCAAGAATTCCATCGCCGGTTGGGTGGTGGAGAACAATCAGTCCGTCATTATCAACGACGTTTCGAACGACAAGCGATTCAATTCCACGGTTCAGGAAAAAACACAGTACATAACTTACAATATGATTGCATTTCCCATGCGGGTTGGTGTAAAGCGTGAGTGCGTGGGTGTGATTGAGGTTCTGAACAAATCCGAGCACAGGGACTTTGACAGCGAGGATCTTGGAATTCTTGAGCTTTTGGGTGAGCAGGCAGGAACTGCTTACTTGAACGCAAAGAGTTTCCGCAACACGAAGGACAGCATCGCGGTTCTTCAAAACGCCGTGGACCGGGGAAAGGGCTACCATACTTTTGTCGCCAAGAGTCCCATAATTCTTGACATAATGAAAGTGATTGAGGATGTGGCCCTGACAAATTCATCCGTCCTGATTATCGGAGAGAGCGGAGTGGGTAAGGAACTTTTTGCCGAGCAGCTTCATCTGAAGAGTCCCAGGAGCGGAAAACCCTTTGTCCGTGTGAGTTGTGCCGCACTTTCCCCATCCCTGCTTGAGAGCGAGCTTTTCGGACATGTGAAGGGAGCCTACACGAATGCTGTCTCAAATCAGAAGGGACGTTTTGAGATGGCGGATGGAGGCACGCTTTTTCTAGATGAAATTGGTGAGCTTCCGTTGAATTTGCAGGCGAAACTTCTTCGTGCCATACAGGAACGAAAATTTGAGCGCGTGGGATCCAGCAAGACCATATCCGTTGATGTCAGGATTATCGCTGCCACAAACAGGAACCTTGAGGAGATGGTTCGGAACAAGACTTTCCGCGACGACCTTTATTACCGTCTGAATGTTTTGCCCCTCAACATACCGCCTCTCAGGAGAAGAAAGGAGGACATACTTCCTCTTGCGTCCTATTTCCTGCAGAAGTATGGTTCGGAGATGAAAAAGACTTTCGGTGGTTTTTCTCCGTCCGCGCTCAAAGCTCTTTTCTCCTACTCATGGCCTGGAAATGTGCGTGAGTTGGAAAATACCGTGGAGAGGGCTTGCATTTTGGGGCAGGGAACTCAGATTCAGACAGCCGACCTAAGGCTTCCTTTGCCGGATGATGTGTGCGGAAATACCTTTACCGATTCCGACGGATGTCTTGCCGAGGAAATATCCCTTTCGGAGGACAGGACTTTGAAATCCGCCATAAACCGGTTCAAGAAAAGGTATATAGAAAAAATCCTTTTGCAGACGGGGTGGAATCAGACGGAGGCGGCCAAGGTTCTGGATGTGCAGAGGACATACGTGACGAAACTGATTCAGGAGCTTGACATAAAAAAGCCTGCCGAATGAGAGGAAGTTACCGCCGGACTTCACATTTTTTTCAAAAGGTTTTGACAAAGAATGTGTTTTTCGTTATTATATAGGAACATCGGAAAATCTGTTTTTGCGATGACCGGGAAGCCTTCTGTTTTTTGAAGACGGATTGTTTCCTGAGAATATGACGCGACCGTGATGTGGCCTGATTTTGATTCGGGACCGCTTGACAGGACGCTAAAAATTTTTGGAGTTTAAAAATGGCCTACGTACTTACACTTGGAAAAGAGCCTAAAAAACTGGGAACTGAAAAGAAAGTTGAGAACTTTATGACCCGCCACAGAAAGCTGATTCTTGGATTCGGTCTTTTTATTCTTGTCGCAGCCCTTGTAGCCTGCATCTGTTTCGGAGTGGCCGATTCCCAGAAGAAAAAGGGAGTTGCCGCCGTCGAGGGCATCGAGTATGCTTATATCAACGGATTTGACGCTCTGAGCGACGAAGAGATTGTCTCAAGACAGAACAAAGCTCTTGAAGATCTCGCTCCTTATCTCAAGAAAAGCGGTGTCGTCGGAGCCCGTGCGAACATGCTTGCCGCTGATATCTATACTTTCAAAAAGGATTTCGTGAACGGAATTGACAACTGGATTCAGGCTGCGGAACTCAGCAAGGACAGCTATACAGCATCCATTTGCCGTTACAATGCTGGTGTGTGCGCCGAAGAGTCCGGTGACGTTGACACTGCCATTTCATATTACGAGCAGGCTGTTGAGGACTCATCTTTCCTTGTGAAGCCCCATGCCCTTTTCAATATCGGTCGGCTGAAGGAAGGAAAAGGTGATTACGAGGGTGCGAAAGCTGCTTATCAGTCCATAACAACGGATCATGCTTCCAGTGAATGGGCTGACCTTGCTCAGTCAAGGAGCATACAGCTCAAGCTCGACGGTAAAATCAGCAACTAAACTTGATTCCGGGAATCCTTTCCTGATTGCGGGACCACATGACCGGAGACTTTGATGATAAAAAAAATAGGGCTTTGTCCTGAAATTAAAGTCTGTTCATTTCTCATCCTTGTTTTTGCGCTCATTCTGTCGGCGTGTGGTCTCGATACTTTCTATTATCTTGACAGTCCTCTGTTTTCAACTTCTCCTGTTACGACGGACAACGAGGAGTCGGTAAAAAATTTCTTTTCATGCCGGACGAACGAGGAAAGCTCATCCGGGAACAATCACCTTTATTTTGACTCTTCGTCGGATTTCCGGTTTTTAGGCACAGAGATTTACTACAAGATTTACAACAATAAGAATACAATGCTCTCCGTGGAAAGTACGGTGGATAATATGATAAGCTCCACAACGTCCTATTCTTCTGCGGCTGATTATCTGATTGAGACAAAGGGCTACAAGTCGCTAAAAATCAGCTCAGGTTCCACACCATTTCCTCTTGTGAAGGCAACATCCTCTCCGAACAACCGTCATGTGTACATCCGTCTGAACAATTCTGACAATGGAGATTTCAGGAGCGCAATCTGTATAGGTGAGTCCCCGATGACCCGTTATGTGGATGGAACGTCTCTCTCTGTTGGTGGTGTGGAGGTTGCCCCGAGACGGAATTCAAATTCTGCTCATGGCTTTGATTTTTCCACCAGCGACGAGGCAAATCCTGTTCCCTCAGAGGGCGACAGTGACGTGGAGTATTCGAGCTCAGCGACAGAATCCGGCGTGTGGTTTGTGGACATGTATGCGGTCTCCGTGGGCAGGGACGCTACCTACACTAATTCCTACAGCCAGCCATACCGCATGGGAGCCATAAAAATTACAGTCTCAGAAAGCTGATTAAAAATCTTGCGCGGATACGGATAAAATCTTTTTTGGAAAAAACATAGAATGAATCCGATTTAAAATGAAAAAGCCCTCCATAAAGGAAGGCTTATGACGCGTGGCAGACTCGAACTGCCGACCCTCTGCTTAGAAGGCAGATGCTCTAATCCAGCTGAGCTAAGGCGCCATTGATAGGTATTATATAACAAAGAAAAATTTTGTTCAAGTACTTTTGAAAAAAACTTTGATTCTTCGTCAGTCTTTTTCAGGCTTTTTCGGGATGCTCCACACCATGCGGTTTGAGTCCATCCTGTACGTTACCATGCCCCTGTTGAAGAGACTTCCCAAGTAGGACTTCACCGTGCTTCCAATCAGGACAAACTGCCCGAGCTTCATTTCAATGCCGGCGAAATCAGCTATGGCCTCAAGAATCTCCTCATGCGTCATGTCGGCTTTTTTCAGCACGTTCAGGATAAGAGTTTCAACCTCAAGTGTAATTATGAGGTTCATCTCGCATACGGCCTGGATTTTTTCCCTGTCGCAAAGTTCTCCGTGTCCCGGAATGTAGTAGCTGGCTTCAGTCTCCATGATTTTTTTTATGGAGGACCGGAATTTCTCAGGATTCACCATGTACGGAATCCAGTATTTTTTTATCATCTCGGAACCAAAACATGAGTCTCCCAGGAAGAAAACCGAATCACCGTTTGTTTCGACTGCAAGTATGCCTAAATGCTCAAAGTAATGTCCGGGAAGAAGTAATGGGAGTATTTTCAGCCCGTTGTCAAGTGTGATTGTCTTTCCTGCAAAGATGTCCCTGTCCACCGTGTATTCTCCCTCTGCGGAAAAGGACTGCGAGTTGATGTCTGAAAAGGGAAGGCCACCCCAGAAAATGAATGCTATGGACTCAGGAATTTCCAAAATCCTGTGTGCCTTGTAGGATGCCCAGATTTCAGCTCCGGTCATCTCCTTTATGATTTTATTTCCACCGCAATGGTCATTGTGAGCGTGGGTACAGATTATGCCCTTGATTTTCTTTCCAGGATAAAGTTTCTCTGCTTCCTCTACGATTTTTTTTCCGTCTTCGGATGTGTTTCCTGAATCGACAAGATACAATCCGTCTCCGCCGTCAATGAGACCGATATTCGTGCTATGGGGAAAAAATCCTATGTGGTCGGTGAGTTTTTTGAATCTGTCTGCTGCAATCGCCATCTTGGTGTCCTTTGGCTGAGGTCAAATGGAGCGGGCAACATCCAGAATCCGGAAATCAGTCTGAAAAAACGTACCGAATCCTGGAGAGTGCCCTTTTTGCTTAAATCTCTGCGGCTGTGATGGACGTGATTGTAAGGTCGTACTCGCGGGCCTTGACTTTGAATTTAAGAGTTTCTCCAACTTTCGCGTCAAGAATCTTCTGTCCGAGCGGCGACTGGTAGGAAAGAATTCCGTTGTCAATGTCGGACTCCCACGGACCGAGAATGGTGTAGCTTGAATCCGTTCCGTCGTTGTTGTTGTGCCATGTGACATGCGTACCGAAAGATACGAATGATGTGGTGACATTTTCCGGATTGAAAACTACGGTCTCGCTTATCTGCTGCTTGAGCTTTGCAAGATTCTGTCCCTCGCGTGATGCCCTTTCCCTTGCAGCCTGATACTCCGCGTTTTCCTTCAAGTCTCCCTTTTCCTTTGCTTCCGCGACTTCCTTCTGAATCTGGGGAATAATCTCCTTTTCCAAACGCTCCGCTTCCGCAATCTTTTCCTTGTATTTCTGTCCTGTGACCAAAAGTCCCTTTGGCACATCCTTTTTGATTTCGGCTTCCTGAAATTTGAAATCCGGGAACTTTTCGATGATGGCCTTGTGGACACCGCTCTTGTAGACATATTCAAGGTTCTTTACGTCGTTAATCAGCGTGTAAATCCTTGTCACGTTCTCGATGTCATTAGCCTTTATGTATTCAAGAACGTTGTTGACTTTTCCACCATCGGGAGTTTTTTCCTCAAAAAGGAGAGCCGTCGCGTTCTTGATGATTTTTTTGTTCTCCGTCGCCTTTACATGATTTTCAATCTCTTTGTTGCAGATGTCAATCACGTTGACCAAAGTGAAGAGCTGTTTTTCGTAGCTTATTCCGATGGACTCGAACCATTCAGTATGCCTCATCTCCTTGAAGAAGAAGATAATCGCCTCACGGTAGTTCTTGTAGTCATCAAAGCATTCCAGAACCATATTCTTTGTGAGTCCGTCCTTGTCCTCCGCGATAAGAGTCTCAAGCCGTTTTTTGTCAAGGATTGAGGGGAAGAGCTTGACATATTTTTGCTCCGCGTTGGGGAGATCCTTTATCATGTCAAGGAATTTCTCCTGCATATCCTTGTTGTCGATGAGTTGGTACATTTCATTCGGATTCAGAATCTCATTGTAGAGGTCCTCGAATGTAAATGTGATTCCTGATTTCACTGAGCGGAATTTCTCCATTTCGGTCACGTGCTTGATAACAAGATAGGAACCCACGACATATTTATCCACCGTGTTGATTGATTTCAGATAGCTGTTGAAGTAGTTGAACATCTCCGTGAATGATTCTGACGTGCTGCTGACATCATCATCCTTGACAAATTCGAGGAAAATGTCGATTCGCTCAAAGAATTCTTTTTCCGCCTTGAATTTGTTGCTGAGTCTCTCGGATGCGGTCAGTTCATGATCCACGACCATCCATTCATTGCTGTTCGCTGGATTCACGACGAAGTTGCTGTTCTGCTCAAGAACCTTCTTAGCCTCCTGATGGAATCTGGTCCACTCACGCTCATTGAGGACGCTCGGTGTAAGCTCCGACTTGATGTGTTTTTCATCGCAGGAATTTCCGTAGCTCTTGATGATTGACTCCAATGTCCCCGGCACATTATCCAGGACTTCCTTCGCAAGATCAACCTTCTTTTTGGTCGCTTTTCGGACCCAGAAATGATCGGCGGGGAGGGGCTGCAGAACTTCCACGGCCATTTTCAACGTGATGTTGTCCTTTACGCCTGTTTTTCCTCCGAAAAGAATCTTCAGTTTGTCACCGTAGACTCCGAGAATCTTTCCGACTCCCCATGTGCGGTGGAAGACAAAATTTCCCTTGTCGAAGGAAATGTGCTTCTCAAAGTCCTTGATTGCCTCGAACACGTTTCTGAACCCTGTCTCAAGACCTGAGCTCTGGATGTATGAGTCAAGGTTCTGCTTTGATGAATAAATCTTCTTGTAGCAAGTGACGAGATTCTTGCGCGCGTCCTTGTCCTTCGGGTCAATCTCCAGAATGTTCTTTGCGATGTTCAGTGCATGGTCATAGTCATTTTTCTCTGTGTAATGGATGTAAAGAAGCTCAAGCAGCATGATTGCCTTCTGCTCGCTGATGAGTTTCGCAGTTCTTTTCTCTTCTTTTATGAGGAAGTCATACACGCGGGAAATGTTGGAGGAATTCAACTCGATTATCTTTGAGAACATCTCCTTTGCGCCGGTGAAATTCTTTGCGTCTACGTATCTCTGGAGTGCATTTTTGTAATAACGCGTCGCCTTGTCGAAATCCTTCTCGTCCTTCTGCTTGTGTTCGGCCAAAAGTCTTGGAATTTCCGGATCCTCATGGTCGTTCTCAAGGATTTTTTCATAATACTCCCAGACTCTCGGGCTCTTTTCCTCACTATAGTGCTCGGCGAGTTTTCTGAGCGCGAATTTATTCGAAGGATCGTTCTTCTCAATTTCCTCGCAGATTGACTTTACGAGCGGCTCCTTGTGGTTTTTCTCAAGGATGTCGATGAGCGTGAGCAGATTTCTGTTGTCCAAAGAGTGTTCCTTCAACTCGATAATTCCCGAAAGATAGAGGGAAATGACACTGTTGGAATTCTCCTTGCTGCCTTCTAACTGGGAGTCGCAAAGCGCCTTAATCTCCTTCACGCATCCCTCGGCATAGGCCTGCTCAATTATTTTATCAAGCGAATTCAGCTTTTCCTGTGTGATTCCGCTGATTTTTACTTTTGCCCCTCCGGTCAACCACTCTTCCTTGAGCATCTCGCTTACCGAGTTTACAAGTTCTTCAGACATAAAATCTCCTCAAATTTTCGCGGAACGACATTTTCCGCATTAAAATCTCCGTATATAACTCTCTGCGTTGAGTTCGCCAGCATTCAAGTCACCCATACCGGAAGACTGACGAAGCGTTTTTAACTAAAATATTCCTTATATATCTCAGGATCAAGTATCCTGATTTTGAACAGAAGCTCGTTGATTCTGCTTGTGCTTTCGTTTGTAAGCCGATAATAATCCATCAGCCAAAGATAGAGGTTCATCAGCCTGGGCGTAATGACCTTGCTGTTGTTTGAAGGATCCTTCAGCTCGTTCTCCTTGTTGAAGATATCCTGCTTTAGCTTTCCCAGCTCCATGGCGCGAAGATTTCTCTTCACGTTGAAAACACCGAGCAGGATGCCGTAGACCGGAATCCATTCCTTCAGTATGCTTCCCTCGTAGCCTTCCTGCTGAACCTGCTGTATCAGTCCTCTGATGAGGGGAGAGTCCAAATTGTCCAAATCAACTCTCTGCGGGTCAATATAAAACGCTTCCCGGAAAAGCACCTTAGAAAGTTTTTTCTCACCGCACAAATCATAGCAATCCGCAAATTCAGCGACTATTTCCGCCTGCAGGGGATTCAGTGAATTTGCATCGCTCAGACAACGCAACGCCTCCTCGTATTCACCGAGCCTCTTGTGGCACAGACCTGTTTTACGACGGATTTCAGCGATGAATTTCTGCTCTCCGTCCTGGATTGGTGGCTCAGGTTCCGATTCGGAATACTTCTGCATGGCCTTTGTGAACACACCTCTCTTGCATCCGTAATAGATTCCGGCGTTCACGTTCTCATAGTTCTTCGACCACTCGTCAAAACGCCTCCAGTTGATTACAAGACATTCCCCCGCGTCGAACGGAGAAAGATTCTCAATCTCTTGGAAGATGTCCGACCAATATGAGCAGAAGGAAATTGCTGCGTGAAATTCCGAATTCTCAAGATCGGCGGAAAGTGCATCGCGAAGGAGTGTTACCGCTTCCCCAGGTTCACACTGTTCAACCAACTGCTGGGCCTGATGAAATGCCGATTCTGAAATCCTGTTCATAATTAGATTATAGAAAAAAAGAAAAAAATAGTCAATGCGGCTTTATGGTAAAAAACGAGAATAAGCAAAAAATTTTGAAAAAAGTGCCCTACAATATATAATATTTGTGAATTATTTGTCAACAGCAAAGCAATGAATTTTCTTGTATTTTTTTCTTATTCCTCCTTGTTTTAAATAAAATCTGGAGGCATAATGCCCCCGGATGGTTAAAACCTTCGATTCAGATACCGAAATACTTCCTGTATGCGGCCCAAGTCGTGCTTATGAGCGTGTCTATGTCTGAGAATTTCGGTTCCCAGCCAAGAGTCTTTCGGGCAAGTTCGGATGTCGCGGTGAGTTGAGCCGGATCTCCTGGTCTTCTGTCCGTGTATTCCGCCTTGATTTCCTTTCCCGTAATCTTTCTGCTCGCTTCAAGCATCTCTGTTACGGTGATTCCATTTCCGGTTCCAAGGTTCAGGGTGAGGCTGCTCTTTTTTTCCGCAATGTACTCAAGTGCAAGGACATGGGCTTTTGCAAGGTCCGTGACATGTATGTAGTCCCTTATGCAGGTTCCGTCGCGGGTAGGGTAGTCCTTTCCGAAGATGCACACTTTTTCCCTTTTTCCGCATGCCGCTTCCATCAGCACAGGGAGCAGGTTCGCAGGATTTCTTTCCAATCCGTAAAGAACACCCTCAGGATCATAGCCTGCCGCATTAAAATAACGGAGGGCAGCGAAATGAAGTCCCTTGAGTTTCTCATACCAGCCCATGAATTCCTCTATCTTGAGCTTCGTGAATCCGTAGTAGTTCTCGGGATTTTTCGGATGCTCCTCATCGAGAGGCAGATATTGGGGCTCACCGAACACAGCGGCACTAGATGAAAACACCATGTTCATGCATCCGTGCGAGACAGCAGCGTTCAGTATGTTCAATGTTCCGTTTATGTTGTTGATGGAATATTTCTCTGGCTTAATCATGGATTCACCTGCAGCTTTGAATGCCGCAAGATGTATGAAGGCATCGAATCCCCGTGAGAATGCAGCGTCCAAATCATCAGCATGGAGAATGTTTCCTGGGATAAAATCGTTTTCAGGGAAAAGATTCTGCATGAGTCCGCTCGAAAGATTGTCGAAAACCGTGACCTTATGTCCTTTTGACATGAGCTCCTTTACAACATGGCTTCCGATATATCCGGCACCACCGATTACAAGAACCTTCATATATGTGTACCTCCGAAAAATCAAAAAAAAACCTGAAAACCCCCGACTCTTTGTCATCAAGAAGCCGGGTAATGGAGGTGGCGGGAATTGAACCCGCGTCCAAATAAGCTGGCCAGGTGCCTCTACAGGTTTATTAGGGCGAGGTGGTTGTCGGGAAACGGTAGCAGCCCCAAAAGCGTCGTCTCCTTATTTCGGATAGAGTCCCACGTAAAACCCGAACATATCACGCGGCAAGTCCCTGTTTGTGACAGAACATCATGGCATTAGGAACAGCATCCCATGAGTTCCGGGCTATGCTACAATTAAGCAGCAAGAGCCTGCTGAGCGTTTTCAGACACTTCGTCTTCTCTACGTTTAGCAGTTATTGTTTTCACCTGTATCAGAGACCAGATGACAGCCTCACCTGCAGCACAAGATCACTCCTATCTGTCGAAACCGGGACACCCCCGAAAACAGTCAATGAACTTGCTTAATTATAATATAGCGAAGTTTTTCCAATCCGTCAAGAGAAAATTTTAAAACCGAAGGAGTAGGGGAGTTGCAGCACCCGGATTTTCAGATGCTGTCTCCGACTCGTTCATAATTCTCAATCAACTGTGACACCGTGACGCTTCTGCTGGAATTTCTTCAGCATGGCAACACCATTGCGCTTGTCATTGTAGACAAATCCACCGTTCCAATATTCGAGGGCAGCAAAGAGAGCGTTTCCACCGTCCTGCTCGTCGGACTGCTTAGTGCGGAACGTGACGTAATTTGTCAGCTCTTCAAAATTGGAGGTATGCAGACAGTCAAGACGCTTCCGGTTGAAATCATTCCATTTCTCAAGGTCCTTGAATCCTTCGCCCTCATCCTCAACGATAATATGAGCGTGGTTCGGTGAGAATGAATACCAGACATGGACTTTCTTGTTTATGTCGCAATGATTTCCATGCTTTACGGCATTTTTGATAATCTCAGAAATCTGCTGCTCCAAGAGGTTGATTTCCTTAATCTCAAGAGGAGCCGACTGCACAATCAGAAGAGTAAAATAACGGATCTGCCGGAAATCCGAGGGAAATTCCTTGTAAAGCATGTTTGATTTGTCGAACAGGGGGTCATTGCTGTCAGAGCGAAGTTCCTTAAATTCCTCCATTGCGCTTCCTCCTACTCGTTAATCATCAGAAGGGCTTCTTCCACTGAATTTGCAATGGGGAAGTATCCCATAAGCTTCGTCAGCTCGATAACCTTCTTTACAGAGCCGTGGATATTGGAAATGTAAAGTTTCAGGTTCATCTTCTTGATTGTAGAGCAGATGTAGATGAGGGCACCAATTCCGGAGGAGTCGATGTAGTCAACCTGTTCCAGATTGATGACAAAGGACTTGACATTCTTCTCAAGCATCTTCATTACCAGCTCTTTCAGCTTGTAAGAATTGTAAAGATCCATTTCGCCGTTTACGTCAATGATGTAGACTTCACCATTTTTTCGTATTTTCAGTTCCATAAGTTTTCTCCTTATCGTCCAAATTTACTGTATTTTAACAATCAGCAGGGTCTCGTCGTTATGCTGCACGGCGTTACCGCTGAATCTTTTTACATCCGCCTTGACAATGTTTGCCAGTTCCTTACCAGGTTTCGCATGATTCTTTTTAATCAGCGAGAGCAGGGTGTCCGTAGTGTACTGCTGTCCGTTCTCATCCTGAGCCTCCACAATACCGTCCGTGTATGCTACTATTATATCACCACTTTTGACTTCTTGCACCAAATCTTTGTAAACTGCCGTTTTTTCCACTCCGATTGGCTCAGAATTCTCAGTAAGCTTCTTGAAATCATCGGTCGAGCTGTCATAATAGTAGACAGGTGCGACTCCTGCGCTTGAAAGCTCCATTTTTTTCGTAAGCGGATCGTAGTTGATGAGTGCGACGGAACCAAAATGATCCGTGCTGAAAGATTCTGAGCAGAGTCCCTTGTTGACCCATGTGAGAATCTTTCCCGCAGTCTGTGTCGTGTTGACTACCAGTCGGAACATCGCCCGAACCATAGTCATAACGACCATGCTGTTCACACCCTTACCGGCTATGTCACCGAGAGTGAAGGTGATTCTGTCCTTCCTTGATACCACCACGTCATAGAAGTCTCCGCAAACGCCCTCCGCAGGATTCCATACCGTAGAAAGCTGAAGTCCCTTGATTAGCGGGAGTTTCGCCGGCTTGAGCATGTTCTGGATGCGCATGGCAATCTCAGATTCCTTGTTCATCTCGCTCTTTTCTATTATATCCTTCACGGAAATGACGTTCTTAATCATTGCGGCTGCGAAATCCGTGAGAGTTGTGGCGACCTTCAGGTGCTGCTCATTGAATTTCTCGGTTCCGTTCTTTCTTGCAAAAGCTGTGAGACCGATTACTGTGTCACCCACCTTCAAGGGAACCATTATGTAGCTTCCGCACTCAAGGAATTCCTCGGGTCCGTTCTGATAGATCCTGCTGTCCATCTCAGGTTTGGTAATCAGCTCCGGACGGCCTCCCTTCGTGACCTCTCCGAAAATATTGTCGTAAAGCGGGAAAGTCGCGAATTTGAAGTTTGTCGAGACTCTGACCGGCTTATGGGGCAAATCAGACGGCAGCTTGTACGGGGGAGGGAAGTCTCCGTCGAATACTTTAACAGAAACGATGTCCTCAAAATCATCCACCATGAGGATTGCCGCTCCATCCGCGTTTATCTGCTCCTTTATGGTTTTGTTGATATATGAGAGGAATGTCCCGTATCCGTCGTCCGATGCGTATGCCTCCGCTGAATGTGCCATGAAGTCCCTGTTGATGTCCATGAGCACTTTGTCGCTTTCACTGAGTTCCTTCGGTTTTTCCTCGACCTTTTTGACCTGCTCAGCCGCTTTCAAGGCCCTTTCGTTAAATGACTTGGGGACCAGCTTGTCGATTTTCTTCGGCTCGAAAGTGGCAAGCATGATAAGATAGGGGATGAACACGATGCTTCCGACCATAATGCAGGTGATGAAGTTAAGGAACGCTTTCTGGTCCGAATTTCCCCTGAGTACGGAAACTGCTCCGAAAAGGCTTGCGACAAGCAGAAGTCCTACCGCACCCATTGCTATAAAACTCACTCTCGCCGTACTCTTTTTCCTTACGATGACTAGAAGTAAGAGCAACAGCGCAGCGATGGCTGTAAGTGCAAATAGAGGTATGTAGGCAAAACTGTCATTTAACGTCAAAATTAACGCTCCTGCATTGGTAATTACGGTCTGTCCGCAAAATCTTAGCCGAACGGCCACGGAAAAACCGAACTCTTCCGACTGAGCACCTTCACACATTCCTGCAATGTTTTCGATGCTATAGATTATTGTAGCATTGAAAGTTTCAGTCGTCAAGTTTTTTTATAATTTTTCCTTGAGTTAATCAAGCTAAATTTTTCAGCTTAATTACTTTTTTTGGAGAAAATATCCATGAAATGCTCCAGCGAGACGAACAGGCACATCCAGAAAGACATGCTTCGCCCGAAACTCCTTTTTGTGAATTTCCGCTGACACTTCCCATTGATTATCGGCATTTTCCGAAAAAAAAATAGGTCTTCTTTTTACGCTTGCCCCGATATGGATTTAGCTTTTGAATCTGGGGACGGAACTTGCTGAGTCATATCCGAGCACAAATCCTTCATCCTCTTTTTGGCGAAGAGATTCTTTATTTTTCCAAGGAGCGTCTGTCCCCTGTGGATGAACTTGAAATTCTCCACCGCATCCTCCAGGCTCACGTCGTTTCCAAATCTCATCTTCAGCTCGTCCCAGTATTTAATCACGTAGATGTACATGTCGGAAAGGGTTCTCTTCGGGAAGATTTTGAGAATCCGGTTTGCGGCGATGGCGTTTACGACCGGCAGATAGACTTTCGTGAACCAGGACATGAGCGCGTCCTCGAACGGAATCTCCCCCTCCCGGTCCATGTTGATATAGTATCGGTGGGTGAGGATGTGGTTGTAGATTACGTCGTACTGACCCGGCGTGGTGAAATCAAGGCACCAGTAGTCCGTGATGTCACCGAAATTCGTCTCTGTGTAGAAGATTCTCTTCTCATAGTGCAGGACCTGCTTGAGCAAATCCTTTTTGGAAGTGCTCGGTTTCAGTATGATTTCGCTCTGTATGCTCACGACCTCCGCGTCAATGAACTCCTGTCCCTTCATTTTTGCGACTGACACACGGTGGTTTCCGTCCCTCACGAAGTAGAGTCCCCCCGCCTCGTACAGGGAGATTGGAGGCAGAGTGATGTTCTGTAGGACCGCCGAATCCACACGCTCCCACCTCGCCTTGAGGAAGTTGCTTTTCGGGAAGAAATGGTTGTCGAAATCCTTGTAGCGTCCCTCGCTTCCCACAATCTTGTTGATGGGGACTATCTCCACGCCCTTGTAAATCTCGTTTCTCGGTCTGAGCATCTGCTTTATGTCCGTGAAGGAAATCAGGGATGCCTCGTCGGGTTCGAGAATGTGCTGGATTTCATTGAAAAAAGCCTTGTTGCGGGCTTTGTGGAAGTCATCATCTGTTATAGAGGATATCAATGGCTGGGGCATTGCTTTCTCCTTTTTTTCCGGTGAATCCCGGATTGTAGTCCACGACAAGATGGCTGTATGCGTTGATTACCATAGTGTCCTCACTTTTTGTGGCTCTTACGGCCTGCAGGTCGTAAAGGTGGATGTGCCCGTGAATCAGCATGGCGGGCCTGAATTTTTTTATGAACCAGTTGAAGCAGTCGAATCCCTTGTGGCAGGGGTCCTCCCGGTCGTGAATGTGCCTTGGGGACGCGTGTGTCAGAAATATGTCACAGTATCTTCCGTAGCGAATCTTGTTCCAGAGCAGTGCCGGCACCATCATAAGGAGCTGCAAGAACATCTGTCTGTCCGTGTACTGGTCCTCGCCGTTGTTGTATCTCATTGAGCCGGAGACTCCAGCCATGAGAAGAGGCGTTGTTTTTCCGTCTGGGGTGGTGAAGCTCAGGTTCCTGCATCTTATGACCTTGTTGCTGATGTAGTCCCCTCCGTGCCCGATTCCCATCTGCGTGAGAGGGTTCACGTTGTCCTGCTTTGCCGCCGCCTTTCTATTATATAGATGGAAATCTTTCAAATCGTGGTTTCCGAAGATGAAGAACATCGGTTTTCCGAGTGCCGACACGATGAAATCCTGATATTCCATGGAGAGATCCCCCGCGCAGAGAACAGCATCCACATCTCCGTAACGCTCCTTTACGCCCGTGGAATAGACAAGAGGATCTACGATGTCGGAAACACACAGGAATTTCATGTCAGATTCCCGCCTTTGTGAGTATGGTCTCCAGCTGGTCCTTTCCTATGAGGACGATGGGGCGACCGTCTGCGTAACTTTCGGCGGCTTTTGTGAATCCTGAGCTTGAGAAAATCATCGCCTTGATGTAGTTGCTGTTTTTCAGGGCATCCGCGATTTTTCTTATGACTCCGTCGCTTACCGGATCTGCGTTCCTATAGAAATCAAGCCGGAAAATCTGCTTGCGTCCGCTCATCCAGTTGTCCTTTTTGTTCTCCACGGCTATCATTGAGCATCCGTATGGCTTTTCCTCAATCTCCTGGGGATCCACCTTGTATGAGAATGTAGCGACCCTTCTGCACAAATCCATGAACGTTCCGGAGCCGGACGTGAGGTATTCTTTGATGAGGTCGTTGTTCTGCAGGTCCTTGTATTCGTTCAGCTTGGAATTTACGTCCAGGAACCTTGGGTTTTTGCTCCGGATTTTTTCCCACTGCTCTATGGCCTTCTCAATCTTGTGGGTGGTCTCATAGCAGCTTGCAAGAAAGTATCTTGCGTAGAGGGTCTCCTGTGAGGCATCGTCCTTCGCGTATTGGATTGCCCTGATGTATTCGCTTTCAGCGCTCTCACACTGGTCTGTGAGCATGTAGCAGGATCCCTTTTCAATCAGTGCCTTTTGCCTTATGTCATGGTCCCTTTCGGATTTTTCGAACGCCTTGATTGCACCCGCGTAATCCTCCAGCTCCTTCAGAAGCTTTCCCTGGTAGAAATAGTTAATCCATGTCTCGGGGCTAAGTCTGATTGCGGTCTCGATTTCGGTCTTCGCGTCCGTCATCTGCCTGTTCTTCAGCATGAGGTAGCCCAACGCGCTGTGTGCCTTCGAGTGCTTTTTGTTGAGCTGTATGGCCTTCTGATAAAAGCCGATTCCCATGTTCTCCTCACCCGTCGCCTCGTACATTTTTCCCACGTTGTAGAAATTCTCCGCGTTCTGGGGGTCGATTTTGGTCAGGAGAATGTACTCCCTCAGCGCCGCCTGCTGATCACCATATTTATTGTAGAGAACGGCAATTTCCTTCCTGAAGTCAGCCTCGGGAATCGTACCGTCGAAAAGTGCGTTGTCGTTGACTGTCTTGAGCTCAATGAATGCCTGCTCGGTCTTTTTTTCCGCCAGATAGACTTTTCCAAGCCAGTAATGGGCCACAAAATCCCTGGAATTCTTTGCGACTATGGATTTCGCGAGTTTTTCCGCCGAATTGAGCTTGCCGTCCCTGATCATCTTCTTTATGCTTCCTATCTTCTGAGGCGCCATAAGTTTTTTTATGATGATTGCGACGACGAATATTATCATCGCGACCAGAACAAGGGTGATTATCAGAACTATTGGGTTGTTCATCTGCTGATTCCGCCTTTATACAAATTTTGGTCTCCTCTAAAAACTGCGTTCTTAAAGTTCACCTTTTTTTTCAACATACTTCTTATTTTACAAAAGTTTTGATTAACGTCAAGTTACTTTGTTGTTTTTTATCTGTTTTATCTATATAATATATTGAAAAATTCGCATTTTTGTGAGATTATGTCTTTGAAGGAGACTCGAAAATGCCTCTTTGGTCCTTAAAACGGTCCTTTGAGCTTTTGAGCCCTGACAGATGCGGGAGGATTTTTATGAACTTGAAAAAGATTGATTTCAAAGCTTTTTGCATGGCTGTCCTTGTTTTCCTTTTGGCTACGGCTGCCAATGCCCAAAATTCCAATTTCTTGCAGGGGGAGGAGCATTTCCGCAAAAACGAGCCGGCGAAGGCCATTCCTTTGCTGGAGACTTCCATAACGGAGGGAGGAAATCCCAGGGCATACATCTATCTTGCCCTTTGCTACTATCAGCTTGAGAGGTATCAGGATGCTCTTGAGGTCTGCAACAAGGGAATGCTGGCGACAGGTACGAACAAAAAGATAATCGCCTACAACGCCGGGAACATCTCGTTCAAAATGGAGAACTACGGAACGGCTGAGAAATGGTACTCGATGGCCCTTGCTGCGGATGCTACATACACACCCGCCATATTGAACAGGGCGCAGGCTCTTTTGAAGCAGGGAAGATATCTTGAGAGCCGGGCTGATTACATACGCTACCAGGAGCTTGCCCCGGACAACAGACAGTATGATGAGATTCAGATTCTCATAGGACTTCTTGATAAGGAAGCGGAACGTATCGCAGCGGAGGAAGAGAAGGCAAGGCAGGAGGAAATCCGCATTCAGGCTGAGAACGCAAGGATTGAGGCCGTCAACGCACAGATTGCCGCGGAAGCAGCAGCAAAAGCAGCGGCTGAGGAAGAGGCTAGGATTGCAGCGGAAAAAGCCGCCGAAGAAGCAAGGATACAGAAGGCAAAGGCAGAGGAAGAAGCCCGCATAGCAGCAGAGAAGGCTGCGGAAGCCGAACGTAAGGCCAAGGAAGATGCCGAGCGTCGGAGAAAACTACTTGATGATGTTGCGTCCTCGTTGCAGGATGCAGAAACAGAAAATATGTCAGCAGGAGCTGAAGGAACGGTTGATTATGGCTACGAAACAGAACTCGAGTAAAGAAAGTGAAACAAAATCAAGCGCAGGTACTAGGACAAGAAGCACTGGTACGGGCACGAAAAAGTCATCTGCTACGACGGCAGGGAGGGGAAGACCGGCTGGTACAGGAAATTCCGCGTCAAAAACTCCGGAATCCTCATCTGGAAATTCATCCAGAGCAGGTACAAGAACTTCCTCAAAGACATCATCCGCTGGCAGGACCGCTTCATCGGCAGCAAAATCAAGTTCCAAAACTGTCTCGGCAGGCGCGAAATCCACTTCAGTGAAATCTGGCACCCAAAGACCATCCGCGGAAACAAAGACCGGTACAAGGGGCAGAAGCTCATCATCGGTGACGGACACAAAAAAATCTGCGTCGACCGGAAGTGCAACAGGGGGAAGGACCTCCACTGGTACAAGAAAGGCGGCTTCAAGCTCTGTAAC
This sequence comes from Treponema sp. UBA3649, assembly GCA_002373325.1. Classification (GTDB taxonomy): domain Bacteria; phylum Spirochaetota; class Spirochaetia; order Treponematales; family Treponemataceae; genus Treponema_D. Next base: position 8,232 of record DFKI01000034.1, on the reverse strand, counting down.
TGCGGCACCGACAGCTGCTTCGGTCTATACGTCAACATACGGACTTTCAAACCAGGGGGCAGACGACGGGCTTTTCACCTCAAACGCGGCTTACCGACCGTCCTCGGAAAGTTCATTCTCATCAAGCAGGGCATTCAGGGATCCCTTCGCGGAAGACAGTGAGACAATCACTTCCTCAAGATATGACGCTCAGACAGTTGATCCGTCCGCAACAGGCTCGGAGGTACAGGATTCAATCGTCCAGAAGACCTCGTATGGCACTGCATCTCGCGAATCTTACTCATCCTTTGCCGATGAAACTGAAACGGAAAGCGAAAGGACTTACGCGAATGAAGAGACGGTCAGTCAGGACTCAAGCGCGAACGATAAAGTTTCTCCAAGGGGCAACATATCCCAGTATGACACTGTTTCCTATGGCGGTGAGAAAAAGAAATCTGGAAAAGGCGGACTCTTTGCTCTTGTCGCCGCAGGAATACTTCTTGCAGGAGGAGGAGCGACTTATGCCGTTTTGAATCGTGGAAACGCTTCCAAGTCCAATGCGGAAAAGACAGGGCCAAACTCAAAGGTACCGTCAGAAAGGGACAACGTGCTTTCTCTTGCAAGACACTATATGGATGACGGTGAGTACGGACAGGCGGTCTCTGTGCTCTCTTCCTATGTTTCCGAAAATCCTGATGACGATGAGGCTATCACCCTGCTTGAGCGCTCAAAGAACCTCGGCGGAGTGGATTTTTCTCTTCCGTCTGATTCTGAGGATGACGGTTCAAGCAAGGACATCCTTGGTGATTACGGCAAATTCATCGCTTCGGGAGACTATCTTGGAGCGGCTTCATTCATAAACGGACAGCCTGCCACAAATCTTCAGGAGCAGGGAATTGATGCGGCCAACCTTGTCTCAAAGGCTATGGTTCTTGAGAACGGTCGCTCTGGAATGAACGGCGGTGATTACGATGCTGCAGAATCCCAGCTTGCAAGCTATCTTGCGGACAATCCCTCTGATAAAGATGTTGACAACATGCTGACTCAGGTGAGAAGGCTCAAGGCTCTTTCCGAAATGAACGATTCTTCTGACGATGAGCCCAGAAGCGACGGACTTGGTGTTACAGACTCACCGGCTCTTGCCTCAACAGAAAATCAAGGGCTTTCCACGTCATCATCAGGCGGCGACTTGGCTTCATTCAGGTCATCCTCAGATTCTTCATCCGCTGTGTCTCGAAGGTCATCCGGTGAATCAGACTCTGCGGCTCCCCTTGCATCAACCTCATCCCTTGCGTCGGCTCCAGCATCAACGGTTCAGCAAAGGACATCTTCCGAGTCAACAAACGGAACCGTGCAGGAATCCACAAGCGCAAATGGACTGAAATCTTCTGATTCCACTTCAAATTCAAGGGCTGCTTCCTCACCGACTTTCTCAGGAATGAACACAAGGACTGCAAGTACTGGTTCCGATGCGGCATCAAGCTCATCTCCTGTCCGGGGTGGAAATCTTTCGCTAAACGACTCCATCGCGGAATCAGAGACCAGAGGCAGTGTTTCTACAGCTCCCGTGGTAAGAGTCTCAAATCCGGGGACTGCATCATCGGTTCCGTTGGCATCCCGTTCAGCTCCATCTGAACAAGTTTCTTCTATTAATAATGCAAATAATGCCGTTGCAAAAAATACTCCGGCTGGTAATGCAACTGGAGTCAATAACAGCACAAATAATAATGCCGCTGACAGTACTTCAGGCAATGCGAATTCCGAGCGCTCCCCTTATGCATCCTCTTACAACGGATATTCACGCACAGGCTCGCCACACAAGAACACAGGTTCTTTGAACGACATCCTTTCCGGGGCTACATCAAACGCAAGTCCTTCTTCAAGTACAAGTGCTGCGTCAAATCCGAGACGGACATCGGCATCCGGTGCAATAGGAGAGGACGGAACCGCGACATCACCTGAGGTGCTCTTGAGGAAGTACGGAACAAGGGCCATCTCACGTGCGGATGCTCTTGATGTTGGACAGGATTTTATTGACGACGGAAAATATGATGAGGCAATCAACCTGATGAAGGAGCTTCTCACGCTCAACTCAAGGGACATCGAAGCAAGACGCAAACTGGAGGAAGCGGAGGCTCTAAAACGAAGGTACGGCGGAAATGACGGTGCCAGAACCGTTCAGCAGAATCTTGATTTGGCAAAACGCTGGATAGATTCAGGCCGTTACGATGATGCCATAATTCTTCTTGAAAGCATACTCAAAAAGGATCCGAGCAACAAGGAAGCTCAGGCACTCCTAAAGAAAGCCATGGACAGAAAGAATGGAATCGACCCGGAGAAAAAACAGGCCGAAAGAAATTCCAAGATGGACATGGTGGACCGTCTTTTGAAAAACGGTGAGTACGACAAGGCCATAGCTCTTTTGAATCAGATTCTGGCAGAAAATCCCGATGACGGAGAGGCAAAAAATCTTTTGAATCAGGCCACATCGGAAAAAAAGGCGAGGGACGCTGAGAATGCCCGGAAGATTGACGACGCTAGAAAAGCACTTGCGAACGGAAATTACGACGACGCGATTGCGGCTTTGAACGAGATTCTGAAAAATGATCCGAACAATGCTGCCGCTAAAAATCTTTTGAATCAGGCTCTTGCGGAAAAATCCAGGGCAGATGAGGAGAGAAAGGCAAAGATTCAGGAGGCAAAAAAAGACATCGCTTCCGGTGACATTGATGATGCCATAGCAGCTCTTCAGAAAATCCTTGCTGAAAATCCCGATGATGCTGAGGCCCGCTCTCTCTTGAATCAGGCATTGAATGATAAGGCAAAGGCTGAGGCTGAGAAAAAAGCAGAGGCGGAAAGAAATTCCAAGCTCGATGAGGCACGTCGCGCACTTGAGAACGGTGATTATGAAAAGGCCCAGAAAATTTTGGACGAGCTTCTGAAAGCGAATCCTGACGACCCTGAGGCAAAGAGACTTTTGAATCAGACAAAGGATGCGAAAAAAGATGCCGCGCTCAAAGAAGCCGAGGAAGCCCTTAAAAATGGTGATTATGAAAAGGCCCAGAAGATTTTGAATGAGCTGCTCAAGGATAATCCGAATGACAGCGACACGAAATCTCTGATGAACCAGATGGTGCAGGAAAAGGCCAGGGCAGAGACCGAGAGACAGAAAAAACTTGACGAGGCACGTGAGGCAATCAAAAACGGTGATTATGAAAAGGCCCAGAAAATCTTGAACGAGCTTTTGAAGGACAATCCCGATGACGTTACCGCAAAGAGTCTCCTTGATTTGGCGGCAAAGGAAAAGGCTGCGAAGGAAGCAATCAGGCAGAACAAAATCCGTCAGGCACAGGAAGCCCTTCGAAATGGTGATTACGGAAAGGCAGAGCAGATTTTGAATTCGCTTTTGGATGAGAATCCTGATGACACACAGGCGAAAAATCTCTTGAAGCAGACTCAGGACGCGAAGGCAAAGGCAGAGGCTGACAGACAGGCTAAACTCAAAGAAGCCGAGAACGCAATCAAAAACGGTGATTATGGAAAGGCCGAGCAGATTTTGGGCTCTCTTTTGAAAAATAATCCGGGGGATTCTGACGCGAAGAATCTCTTGAAGCAGGCTCAGGACGGAAAGGCGAAGAAAGAGGCCGAAAGACAGTCCAAACTCAAGGAAGCCGAGAACGCAATCAAAAACGGTGATTATGACAAGGCCCAGAAGATTTTGAACGAGCTTTTGAAGGACAATCCCGGTGACAGCGACGCGAGGAAACTTTTGAAGCAGTCCCAGGATGAGAAGGCAAAGTCTGAGGCTGAAAGAAAGAGCAAGCTCAAGGAAGCCGAGGATGCAATCAAAAACGGTGATTATGACAAGGCCCAGAAAATTTTGAATGAGCTTTTGAAAGATAATCCCAATGACAGCGACGCTAAGAAACTTCTCGCACAGTCAAAGGACGCAAAGGAAAAGGCAGATGCTGAGAAGGCAAAGCAGGAAAAACTCGCAAGGGCACAGAAACTGATTGATGAGGGCAAGTTTGACGAGGCGGAAAAGCTTTTGAACGAAGTGCTCAAGGACAATCCTAATGACGCGAAGGCAAAGGAGCTTTTGGGCAAGACAAAGGATGAGAAAGCTCAGGCTCAAAAAGAAGCCGCACAAAAGGTCGCTCAGGCAAAGACAGCTCTTTCCAACGGTGATTATGACAAGGCAATCTCACTTTTGAACGAAGCGTTGAAAGCCGATCCGAACAATGCCGAGGCAAAGTCCCTGCTTGAAAAGGCGAACGAGGCTAAGGCGAATGCGGAAAAGGAGAGACAGGCAAAACTCAACAAGGCCCGAAGTCTGATTAACTCCGGAGACTATGACGGTGCCATCTCTTTGCTCAACGACATGCTCAAGGCGAATCCGGGTGACTCGCAGGCAAAGACTCTTCTGACCCAGGCTGAGACAAAGAAAGCTGCGGCTGAGCGTGACCGTGCGAACAAACTCAAGCAGGCACAGACAAATATTGACAATGGAAATTACGATGCCGCCATTGCGACTTTGAACGGACTTCTGCAGAAGAATCCGAATGACGCAGAGGCAAAGAAACTGTTGGATGAGGCGACAAAGAAAAAAGAAGCCGCAGACAAAATCCGCGATGAGAAAATGGCTCAGGCACAGAAGCATTACGACAACGGTGAGTGGGACAAGGCCATATCCGTGCTCAATGAAATTCTCAAGGACAATCCTAAGGACACGCAGGCAAAGAACCTCCTGAACCAGGCGACCGCGAAAAAACGTGCCGAGGAAAAAGCAGCCGCCGCCGCAAAGGACAAAGCAGATAAATTGGCACAGGCAAAACAGGCAATGAAGGACGGTGATTATGACAAAGCTGTCTCAACATTGACCGCGCTTGCCCGTTCTTATCCGAATGACCCCGAAATCAGCTCGCTTTTGGATGAGGCAAAGAAAAAGAAAGCCGATGCTGACAGAGCGAAAAAGATTGCCCAGGCCAAAAAGGACATTGCCGACGGAAAGTATGACAACGCGATTTCCGCTATGAACGCGCTCCTCAAGACAAATCCGAACGACACAGAGGCAAAGTCTGTTCTCGCCGACGCTCAGGCAAAAAAGACTGCCGCTCAGAATGCTGCAAAGGAAGCCGCACGCAAACAGAATCTTGAGAAAGCAAAGAATGCGATCGCCAAGGGTGATTATGACGGAGCAATCTCAATTTTGAACGGACTTTTAAAGGAAAATCCGAATGACAAGGAGGCCCAGAACCTGCTCAAGGAAGCTCAGGACAAAAAAGCTGAGAATGACGTGGCTGCAAAGGCTGAGAAAGAAAGACAGGCGAAACTCACTCAGGCAAAGACTCTTATGGGCAAGGGTGATTATGACGGTGCCATCTCTGTTTTGGACGGAATGCTCAAGGATAATCCTAAGGACGCTGACGCAAAGGCTTTGAGGGATGAGGCTCAGAAGAAAAAGGCAGAGGCAGAGGCTGCGAAGGTTCGAAATGAAAAACTTGCACAGGCACGCAACCTGATTAACGCGGGAAAATATGACGATGCAATCGCACTTCTCAACGACATGCTCAAAGCCGATCCGAATGACGCTCAGGCAAAGACTCTGCTTACTCAGGCAACGACCAAAAAGGCAGCCGCTGAAAAGGACAGGGCGAACAAACTTGCACAGGCCAGAGGTAATATTGACGCTGGAAAATATGATGCAGCCATCTCTACGCTCAACGGACTTTTGAAAAACGATCCGAACGACAAGGAAGCAAAGTCTCTGCTCGATGAGGCTACAACAAAGAAAGCGGCTGCGGATAAGGCACATGCTGAGAAAATCAACGAGGCCAAAAAACAGATTGCCGCGAAGAATTATGACAAGGCGGAGGAAATCCTCAACGGACTTTTGAAGGAGAATCCAAACGACACCGAGGCGAAGAATCTGCTCAGGGATTTGAACGCAAAGAGGGATGCCGAAAAGAAGGCTGCGGCGGAGAAGGAAAGGGCGGACAAACTCGCTCAGGCACAGAAACTGATTGCGGCTGGTGATTATGACAAGGCTGCGGAAATCCTTAATGGACTTGTCGGTGGAAACGCAAAGGATGCGGACGCTCAGAAGCTTCTCAAGGATTTGAATTCCAAAAAGGATGCGGAGGCTAAGGCAGCTCAGGAAGCAGCTGAAAAGGCAGCGAAGGAACAGGCAAAGCAGCAGGTGGAATCTGAAATTGCAAAGGGAAAGACTGCTCTTTCAAAGGGAAATGTTGAGGATGCTCTTGACCATTTTGAGAAGGCAAAGAATCTTCTTCCTTCCGATGATCCCGCGTACAGTGCTGAAAAACTCGGTGAGATGGCGAAGGCTCTTTATGATGCCGCCCAGAACGCAAAGAATCCCGCCGACAAAGCAGCACTTGAAAAAGCAGCTTCTGATTATGCGAATGCCGCTGTAGCAAAGGATTCCTCAAATGCTCCGTCACATTATGTGCTCGGAATGCAGGCGATGGATGCGAAGAATTATGCTAAGGCTGAGACTGAGCTTACTGCCGCGACCAAACTTGATCCGAAGAATGCGACTTACTGGTATCAGCTTGGTAGGGCACAGGCCATGCAAAGAAAGTATGCTCCTGCTGCGACATCGTTCCAAAAAGCCATTGAGCTTGAACCGACCCTTGCATCAGCTTACTATAACCTTGGATATGTCCAGGAAAGAAGCGGAAACACAGCGGCTGCTCTTACGGCGTACCAGAATGCGTACAAGGTGGACAGCAAGTATGAGAGGGCATACATGGCGGCAGGTCGTCTTATGGCATCCAATGGTGACTATGACGGTGCGATTGAGGCGTTCTCAAATGCGGTTAAGGTCAATCCTTCCAACACCCAGACCTATCAGGAGCTTGGACAGGCTTACTCGAACAAGGGTGATTTGAAGGGGGCTGAGTCTGCGTTCAGAAAGGCACTTGCATACATGGATCCGTCAAAACCGGATGCGGCGACCTACTACAATCTGTCTTCCGTGCTTACTGAGCTTGGAAAATACAGCGAGGGAGTGACTTACGCAAAACAGGCTTATGACAACCGAAGCTCCACATCAAAGGCATTGCAGGTGAACATACTCTACAACTACGGACTTTGCTGCGAGAAAACTGGAAAGACATCGCAGGCCATTGAGCTTTATGAGGAGGCACTGAGCCTGGACGGAATGCACTTGAAGTCAAAGGTCAATCTCGGCGGACTCTATTTGAAGCAGGGGGACGTTGATTCCGCAATCACATTCCTGACGAGCGCGTACAATCAGGACAGCGGAAATTTCGAGGTCAACAACAACCTTGGAAATGCCTACAAGGAAAAGGGTGACGCAACAAGTGCAGTAAGGTACTATCAGAATGCAATGAGAATCAATCCGTCTGACAACACGGTTCTTTCAAATCTTGCGAAGACTTATGCGACGGCGGAACAGTATTCAAATGCAAAAGTCGCGTATGAGGATTTGATTGCGGCACAACCGGAGAACTGGGCTGCGTATCTTGATGCGGCGAAGGTGGATGTGAAGCTCGGAAACAATGAGGATGCAATCAAGAAACTTGAGTACTTGCAGACACACAATCCTTCGTTCAGCAGAACAGAGGTGAACGTGATGCTCAACTCACTCAGGTAAAATCCACATGGTATAAAAAAGAAGGGAGGCAGACCTGCTCAAAAACAGATTTGCTTCCCTTTATTTTTCAAGTACTCCAATGACGGAAAATCAAGTACACAAATGATTGCCTTGATTAAAAAGTTAAAATCAGGGTTAGTTAATCTTTACGTAGCCGGATGCGACTCCATAATCAGAATCCTTGAACAGACCGAACTTTTTCTGATTGTTGTTCGGATTGCTCTTTATGGAAGTTCCGTTTCCAATCCACAGATTTATGTTTTCCTCATAAAAACTTTCTGCTATGACAGTGGCGGTAGTCTTGTTTTTGAGAATCACGGAGCAAGTGATTTTGTTCATAGCGTCATCGGTGAGGATAAAATCAGAATAGGAATCAAACTCAAGCTGCTCGCCTCCCAATGTCAAAAGCTGAACGTCGAATTTTCCATTGTCTTTTTCCGTTACCGAGAGCAAGTCTTTTTGCGCGTCCTCAATGCTTTCTTGCGAATATTCTCCCTGGGCAAAAGATGCTGAGCTTATGATGTATGAGGGCTCGCTTGAGAAATAGGTTGCGACCTGACTTGATTTATATTCCGTATATGCCTTTGTATAACTCTGCTTTGCTTCATGCCCGT
>DFKI01000088.1 GCA_002373325.1 Treponema sp. UBA3649 | reverse complement strand
TGTCATTGCCGGACTTGATCCGGCAATCTCTCCTGCAAAAGGGATTCCCGCGTCGGAGCGCGGGAATGACATTGTTTCGTATAAGTCGAAATTAGGGCTATTATCTTAAACCCAAGTCTCCAGACTGTTGTTCAGAACCGGATCAAAAGGGACGACGTAAGCAGGGAATTTGCTGAAAAAGAAACAAAAGGGGAATTTCAAAAGCTAAAAGCTGCGTTTCCCAATCACGTAAAAACAACAGAGAATCTCTGATTTGAATCTCTGATTTGAATCTCTGATTTGAATCTCTGATTTTATTTCCAGAATGTTGACCAACTGATTTCCTTTGGGAACTTCTAAAAGCTTAAGTTTTTAGAGGTTCCCCATTCTTCCTTTTCACCTGACAGCAATCTTCATCAGTGAAAGATTTCCTTCCGCGCTGATTTTTTCTCCGTTTTCAAATGCGAAAATCTCTTCCGCACGCACATTCTCGCCGTTGATTTTTCCCTCTCCCTCAAGGACAAAAAGAAGCACCTTTGACTCGGGACCTTTTTCATTTTCCGCGGTGGCAAAGCTTTCACACTTTCCGTCCACACGGATTTCCTGCATGGTGAAGTAGGGACACTGGAAGGAGCCCGGGAATTTCACGAGCTTCTGCGCGTCCAGATTTTTTATGCTCGCGATTCCTTTTTCCACATGGCACTCACGTCCGCGTCCCCAGTCGTAAAGCCGGTATGTGATGTCGCTCGACTGCTGCACCTCAAGAATCCTGAGTCCGCCGCCGATCGCATGGACTGTACCCGCCGGAATGTATGCGAAATCACCACGCTCAACGCCCACGCTTTTCATGTAGGACTCAAGCCGGTTTTCCTCAATCGCTTTTTTCAGCTCATCGGCTGTGTACTCACCCTTCATTCCGTAAATGAGGCGGGAATCTTTTTTTGCGTCGAGAATGTACCAGCACTCGGTCTTTCCACGGCATCCCTCGAACTTTGCCGCAAGCTCGTCATCCGGGTGGACCTGCACGCTCAGCACGTCATCTGCCTGAATGACCTTGACCAAAAGAGGGTAGTCACCGCCTGCGAATGTCTCGAAATCTTTCTGGCATCCGTTCGGGTGAGTTGATGCAATCCAAAGCTCGTAGCCCCAGATTTTCTCGGATTTTATGGCGTTCAGTCTGAGCATAATCACTCCTGTGTTGATTTAGTCTTAATTTATGTGGTAAATTACTTTTCCCAGAGTTTTTCGGGGTAGTAGGACGACTTGATTTTTTCAATCAGCTCGTTCTTTACGATTTCCCTGTCCTCGGGATATGTCATGCCGAACCATTTTTCGGTTGAGGTGAAGAACTTGATTTTTCCCTCTCCGTTTTTCACAATCTGGGAGGCTGCCTCGGGTAAAAGGGCCTCGCTTTTCGGTTTGTCAAGGGAGCTTTTCTTGAAATTTTCCCAATATTCGTGGAATCCCTTGAACGCTGACTGTGAGAATGCGAAGAGATTCATGCTCACCCATTCTTTTCCGCTCATGGTGATTTTCTGTCCGTTCAGGTCGCTTACAATCGAGTTTCCCTCATAACCGATTTTTGTGTTCTCCACGATTGACTCAAGGTATCCGTCCTTTACCGTGCAGACCCCGCGGCTTACCGTTCCTGACTTGCTCATCGTGTTTCCAAGTACGTAACCCACCATCGCATGTTCGGTTGACTCCGGGCTGATTGACGAGAGATATTCGCCCAATGTCTTGAAAGCGTCCCTTCCGTAATAGTCATCGCTGTTGATTACCGCAAACGGGGCATTGATTGCTTTTTCAGCGCAGAGGACGGCGTGCATCGTTCCCCAGGGCTTGCTTCTTTCCGCAGCCATCTTTTTTTCACTGTCACTTAGAAGCGCGTCGGGATCCTGAAATACATACTCCGCGTCAAAGTTACGGGCCACACGGTCAAAGAGCTTTTCCCTGAAATCTTTTTCAATGTCTCTTCTTATTATATAGACGACCTTTGAGAATCCGCTGAGCCTGGCATCATAGGCCGCGAAATCAAGGAGACATTCTCCGTTCTTGCCTACCGAATCAATCTGCTTGACCCCGCCGTAACGGCTTCCCATGCCTGCCGCAAGTACTAAAAGTGTCGGTTTCATTATAATCTCCTGGTGTAAAAATAAAAGGGAACCTCCAAAAAACTCCGTTTCCTGAGATTGCCTAAAATCCATTCAATTATACTCCGGTCGCGATGGAAAATCAAGTGCGAAGATAAATTTAAGGAAGGAGAGGGGGAGTGAAAAAAAAGATGAATTTTTGAAGAAATTTTAGACAAACAAAAAAACATGTGTTATAATCATAAGAAACTTCTAAAAATGGAGATTTTGGAAATATGAGCAAGAAATCAATTTTTTTTCTCTCAGGCCCTTGACAAAAATTGTTGCATACGGCAGGCTCTTTCACCTTTCACCTTTCACCTTTCACCTTTCACCTTTCACCTTTCACCTTTCACCTTTCACCTTTCACCTTTCACCTTTCACCGTAAATGCCGTTTTTGCCTCCCGCGGCTTGTGATTTAAGGGAGGTGGTATGAAAAATCTGGCAGAGAGCTACCGGACGCGTTATTATATTTCCCCGAAGGATTTGGCTGATGCGGCTGAGACTAACCGCCTGCACACAATCGTAGTGAGCTCGCTCCTTTTCTTCTTTGGAATCCTTGATTTTCTTGCCGTCATTTTATTGATTTTTACCAGGGGCATGAATGGCAAATACATTTTTTCGCTCGTGTATTTCGGCATTTTTACCCTGTACGGAATCTTCGGCGTTTTGTACTCCATAAAAATAAAGAATGTGGAGCGTGAGAAAGCGTATTTTTATAAGACCGTCCCGTTCTATCTGGTTCTTTTGATTGGGGTTGGCGCCGCGGTATACAATTTCTATGTTCTCGGTCAGCCCTTCAACGGCGTGATAGTATTCTCTCTCGCCGGATTTCTTGCCCTTTGCACGTTTTCTTTTTCTCCGGTTCCATTCTCCATAATTCTCTTCGCAGGCATGGCGGCGATGGTTCCGGGAATCTACAGGAATTTCAAGATGTCCGGACTTGCCGACTCGATTCTTGCGATGGTCCTTATGATGGTCATTGCCTTCTACAAAAGACGTGTTGAAAAGAAATTTGTCGCGATGCTCAACAAGCAGAAGAAAAATCTTGAGGCGAAGACATTCGGAAATTTTACGCTTCTCTATGATAACAAGGTCATAAAATTCGCAAGGTCAAAGTCATCGGAGCTTATCGCGTATCTCATCTGCAAAAACGGCAGCTCGGTAAAAACAAAGGAGCTGATTTCCGTGCTCTGGGGCGACCATGCTGATTCCGCGCGGTATGGAGCAAATTTCCGCAATCTTGTCGTGGACATAAGGCACAGTCTTTCGGAGCTTGAGATTCAGAATTTTTTCATAAGCGAGTACAATAATTTCCGCATAAATCCTGAGGTCATACAGTGCGACTATTATGATTTTCTGAACGGGGACAAGCAGGCGGCGAAAAATTTTACGGGTGAGTTCATGAGTCAGTACAGCTGGGCGGAGGATGTCACCGGATTTTTGGAGAGAAAGATTTTGAAATAAAGATTCCCCGGACTTATTTTGAAGCTCAGGGATAATCAGGAGTAATCAGCCGGTACGCCAATCATCTGAGGGCATCTTTCGGAAACTGAAGGCTCACGTCTGATTCCGGGACCGTCACGGGTTTGAATTCCGTCCATGCCTCGTGAATGGGGATGAGCATGTGCTCTTCGGGATATTTGTTCCACTCACGGATTCCAAGTTTCAGTCCCAGCTCGAACGTATCCTGAGAGACCGTGATTTCAAACGGAATCCACACTTTGTCATCCTGGACAATGTATTTGTTTTTTCCATAAACAGAATCCGCCTGTTCCGCCGAAAGACCCGAATCATAGGCCATGTAGATGTGACCCGGAATCGTGATGAAAGCGGTCTGAATGCCCAGTGCCTCAAAAAGCGAGCAGTTCAGGATGGAAAGATCATCGCAGTCCCCTCCGTGATAAAGGAGCGTCTGATAGGGAAGCTGCAAAAAATCCACGGCAACTGTGTCCGATGTGGAGAAAACGCTTGTCGGGTCAACGACGTAATTGATTCCGTATGCCTTGAGCACGTCAAAAATCGCCTTTGCATAAAGCCTGTTCGCGCTTGGAGCTGTCTCAATCTTGTCTTTGAGCGCAAGGGAAATCTGCCTTGAGAATCTTTGGACCGCACCGTCTTTAGCAGAGACAAATGCAGCCGCACGTCGGTCGTCCTCCCATGACATTGAGTTGCGCGTAAGTGTCTGAAGGAAAAAATGATTTTCGTAGTTGTTTTGCTGTCCGAGATTTTTGCATCTTACAGTGACCAAGGCATCCGTGAGTTGTTTCTGCATCTGGTTCATTATGCTCTCGTTCAGGAATGCCGTAAGGTCCGCGCTGAATTCCTCTCCCGGTGCGATTTTGTCGTAGGTCGCAACAATTTTCGGAACCGACATGAACTGCTCGATGAACACTGAAATCTCCACGTCCGTCAAATCATTTTTCTCAAGGTTCGTGAAAGTGACTTTGCCGAAACTGTTCGTGTCATAATGCGCGTAGAAAATGGGGAAGAGCGGCTGGGTCTCAATCTCCTGCATGGAGACGACATCGCTTTTGAAAATGCTTCTCGTAAGGTTGACTGAAATTCCAAGTCCCGCCTGAATTGACTGTAAAAAAGGCTTCGGCGTGTAGCAGTAATTCTGGTAGCCCAAAAAAACGCTTGCCTTGAAAACTGGGGAGATATAATAGTTCCCGGAGACTTTTGCCCCGAAAGAGATTCCACTGGCGGATTTGAGATTCCTTTTTGTGTCCTCGCTCATTGTCCAAAGTCCGGCTGAAATTTCTCCTGAGGCTGATATCCGGTCGGACACACGGAATGTATATCCTGCTGCGGCTCCGAAGTTGCAGAACAAAACTGGATCCACATTATGTGCGAGCATTACGGAGGGACTTAATTGCGCGGAAAAATAAATCTCATCGCGGGTCCTCACGGTGAACGGACTCCAGTCAAGTGAAAAAATTCCTGTAAGAACGCCGTCCGTTTTTGAGCCAAGCGCAAGCTCATACGTGGGCATGAACCTTATGGAAAAATCCGAAGCGCTTACGGAACATGGTTTTGAAAAAGCGACGAGTGCAAGTACGGCTGAAAAACAAAGAGCTTTTATCCTCCTCATAAAAACCCCTCCTATTCGTCCAGAACGGAACTGATGTTTTCCAATCCCTTCCGGGCCACACTGTTTTCGTGATCCATTGCAAGCACACGCTCGTACTGTTTTTTTGCCGCGGAGTAATTTTTTTCCATCATGTAGATGTTTCCCAGATTGTTCATCGCGGATATGTCTCCTTCCGACGCTGCCTTGGAAAATTCATTTTTCGCATTGTCATACTGACCGGAGCGGACATAGGCAAGACCGATTTTGTTCGGGTTTCCGCTTTCCTTCGCACGCTCGACGACAAGGGACAAATCTGATTTTATGTACTCGCCCACGGCTGTCTTGAACAAATCCTCCACGGCGGATTGAGTCGGCATCTCAAGGACATCTCCATACCCCGTAAAAATGGCCGGCGGATAATTTTCCCACGCGTAATGGGTTTCTATGAACTCGTACCCGGCGTCCTCGCTTGCAAGAATTTTCTTAATCTGACTTGCTCCCTTCTCACGGCTCTTGGAAAAACCTTCCTCAAAGGCTGCCATGGAGAGTGCGAAATAGACCGTCTCATCTGTTATGACAAGGGATTCCGGATCCGCGAAGTGACTTCCCGCCGACGATGGCTTTAGCTTTGTGTCAACGAGAATCAAAAAATCATCCTCCATGGGAATGAATGCGGTAGCGATTCCTACTGATTCAAGACATGACGCGTAAAGGAGTCCAATCTCATCGATGTCACCTGAGCTGAAGTCCATGGTCTGAAGGGGGTACTGTATGTAGTCCGGCTCCTCCCCGAGATGGAAACTTGAGTACGGGCTTGTTTTGTCGCCTGAGTAAACGATGCCGCTTGCTTTTAGTGCTTCGAACATTGTTGCGGCAAACTGTATGTTTCGGTTCATGCCCGTGTAAAGTTTGTTTCGTGCGACTCCAGCCACATATTTCGCATATTTAAGGACCTCGGGTGTGTCGGGGGAAATGTAGGCCGCGAGAGATTCCGTGTTGCCCCAGATGTACGAGTTCCGGTTGGAGACGGAAAGCGATATGCCCTGAACCGATTTTTTCTTTTTTCCAAGAAGCTCGTATTCAATTGTGAGGTTTCCTGAAATCATTCCGTTTTCGGCGAAGGTCAGGAGCTCGGATGAAAAATCCACCGGAAGGTCCACGGATGCGCTCTGCATTTTTCTGATTATGGGAACCGGCTCGGACTGCAACGCACTTGATGTGTATTTTCCCGCCGTGAAGCTCACAGTGACATTTTTTATTTCGGCTGACTCACCGTTTGTAAGGATGACGTTTGCGACGGGATTTGTCTTGTAGAGCTGCATGAAAAGAGGGTAAATTTCGCTGTCCTGCCTGACGCTCGCATAGCATGAATTTTTTGACGAGCGCTCCGTTGAAAGATCAATCTTGAGTGAGACTCCGACAACCGGTCCCGCCATCAAAGTCTTTGCTCCTCCCGTAAAAAGCGATCCGAATCCGGTCGTTGAGAGAAACGAGTTGAATCCTGCGTTTGCGGATAAGGTCATCGTGGGTGTGAAGCGGAATCCGAACTCACCGTATGCGCGGAAATACAAATCAGATGCGGCTTGTCTTTGAGTTCCGTCCGTGAAAGAGAAATTGTAGAATCCTGCTGCTCCTCCCGCTCCGAAATAAAAGCGCGAGAAAATATTGTGGCTGACCCCGGCACCGATTCCCCCGTAAACAAAATTCACATAGGAGCCTGAGCCCTCGGGAGATTCAATGAGAAAGCTTCCCTCAATGCCTGCCGACATCCAGTCAAAGAGCTGCACGTCCCCCTGAGCCGTAAGATTGAGAGCCGGCTTGTAATGCTCCTTGATGGGAATCGCGAGTCCCGGGTTTAGGCGAAGTGAAAAATCCAGAGCAAAGACCGATGCCGAGAGAGATAAAATCAGAAACGAAGAAAGAAGTTTTTTCATAGTCGGAAGCCTCCATTAAAAATCCCGAGCTTATCTCTGCTTGATGTCAGTCATCACAACCGTACCATCTGCAAAGTGGAAGATTGTCGTGTACCAGCTGCCCGACGGAATCATTTTCAGGTAATCTTCTCCGTAAGTTTCGCTTCCGACCGCATGATTGTCTGACGGATCCGGTGCCTCCCATGAGAAATAGTTTGTTGCCGGCTCGTTTATAGATCTGTTCATCACGGCAATTCCTGTCTCAACACCTTTAGTTTCCCAGATGCGTGCGGCGTCCGAAACCTTTGTTGTTTCCGTAAGCTTTTCCGGGCAGTACATGGTATGCGCAAAAACTGGCCTGTCGCTCATTACCTGAAGTCCGTTCAAGCCTTCAATGCAGTTCTTTGAAAAACAAGTCGTGTCGTTTGCGCCAATGTAAAGATACTCCGTGTAATAAAAGCCCTTTCCAACCGGGGACTGATTTTCGCCGTCATTAAAACCGTAATGGGACTTTAACCTGACCCAGGGCAAGCCTGTGGATGTGCCTTCCCATTCGACCGAGTAGTATTTTTTTCCGCTCTCATCAGTTTCTTCGTTTACGTAATAATCCATAAGTATCTCATCCTTTTGATCCCAGGAATAAGTTTTCTCCCACTCATTGTATGAGATTCTTTGTATGTAGGCGTTTATTGAAAAATTCCCCATGCCAGTCGACTGCTCCAGCCTGTATATTTCATCATGCCCCTGTGTGTTAAAGATAAGATTCCATCCGTAAGATTTGAATGTGTGACCTTCATCAGTGTTTGTCGTTCTCATCCAGTGATATTTTATATTCTCAATCAGCTCTCCCTTGATTGTATTCAAAACTGGAAGACTAGATATCGCTTTGTTTCCAAACTTGTCCTCCGCCGTTATCACAAGCGTGTAAAAACCTTCCTTTGTGTTGCCGTATGGAAAATCAATGTGGGGCTCCCCTCCCACGCCATCGACACTCGGTTTGTAATAAAGAGATTTTTTGAAAGCCGAATAATTCTTAAGCTCATTCAAAGTATAGTTGATTGCGGTGGGTGAAGTCTTGTTCGGGTTAGGAATCAGGTAATAGTCGATTTTTGTCCTGCCGTTTTCCAATGAAAAATTTTCGTCGTATATGCCTCCTATTCTGTATGATCCGGACGAATCGAAAAGATCTTCCAAGGAATATTGAGCGGCATTAATATTTGGCGCTTCAACGTCCACGTTCAGGTCCAGGATAATGCGGGAGATGCAGAAATTTCTTACATCATCGGTTGAATCTATAAATCCCTCGGACTCTGGCAACGGTATGGGCACATATTTTTTGTTGTCCGTCTTGTCATGGGCTTCGATGTGAATGCCGCACAATGAGCCGGGGCCTGCCTCGACATACATTTCCGGGCTTTTGTAAGTAATGTTGCCTTTAAATACATAACTGTCCTCCTCCGACTCATTAAATATCACGGGTGAGAATGTATAGGCAATGTTGTGGCCTTCATATCCTTCCGCAGCATAATCCTCGACAATGATTTTACAGAGCCCCTTATTCTGTACCGGGATAAGGCTTATTTTTGGATTTGTCTTTATGGGACCGAAAACTCCCGTGCCCATTACTTGTGGTGCTGTTGAATTTCCGCCCGATGTGTCTACGTTTGTCAATGTCGGACCTTCTCCGTAAATGTTGAAAGTGTTCATGGTTCCCGTAGATGCATCCATAACATTGAACTGTCCGATGCAGCCTGTTCCAGCGCTATCCTCGTTTTTGACAATCTTTGTAACGGTATAATCGACGCTGGACGTACTGCATGGGACGGGAAAATCTCCGAAGCCGGGCATTGCATATATTTTTATGGTGCCTGTTTGAGCTACACCCATCATGTCCTCAGGAAGGCTTATGGATTCCATGCACGTGCCTAGAAACGACGGTGGATTAGGAGATCCCTCTGTCCTTATTGCCGCCTCTCCGTCCATTTGGATTGAAATGCCTGCCTTTGAAAAAGTCTTTTCATTTCCATTCACAGTATATTTTGCGCTGTATTGAATCAGAAATTCTATATTTGGATTTTGGATGTCACTTAACGCCGCGATTGAATCAATGCCCTTGACTTGAAGCAGAGTCGTGCCGGAATCCCTCTCTGAAACTCCGGTCTCAAGCTCAAGTCTTGGAATCATGAGCTTTAGGACTGTCCTTGTGTTTCCGACCTGGTCCGTGCAAACAACATTTATGAACACAAGTTTGTCAACGTTTCTCTTGAATGTAAATGTGCCGTCTACTCCCTTTTCCGCCTTTGTGTCAATGGAATCTTCTGAATATCCCCAGTAGACTTCCCCTTCATAATCCGTGGAAAGACTGTCATAATAAACATCCTTTGAGTTTTCCGACAGCTTGAGATTTACGCTTTGATTTCCGCTCTGGTCAACGGACATGGTTTTGATGTACTCTATAAGATTCTCCTCCGCATTTCTCTGTTCTTCGGTAAGAGGTATACCGGGCAGTAGTCCCTGAGGCATCATGGTCTGGTTTTCCGTGTCAAAATAAATGTTGCTTGTCTCTACAGTGGTGTCTTTCAAAACATAAAATGTGAATTTGCCGTCGCTGCTGTTTCCTGCAAAATCCTCTGCGAAGAGTTCTAGTTTTATGATTCCGTCAAAGGCTGTCCTCATATTGTACTCGACGCACCATAACTCTTTGGTTTCGTCCCATGTCGCCCTGGCTTCATCCGTCACAGATTCATTGCCGTTTGTTCCGTCGGAGTATTTGCAGACTGTTTCCTTTACATACAGGCCCGAGATGCCGGATCCTACGTCAGAGGCCTTGAACTCAGCGTAGACTTTTCCTCCGATATGGTATGTGCCGTAATCCTCCGAAGTCCAGCTGGTGTAATCCTTGCTTGAAAGCGCCTTGTAATATCTGCTTTGGGTGTCGCCCGGTTTTATCAGAAGCAAATCTTCGTTTCTCTTGGTGGTGGGGATGTAAAGAGTCTTGAAATCATTTGAAAAATAAGGTCTGCATTCTTCTTCAACGGCATTGAGTACAAGCGAACAATCCGGCACAATCAGGATGTCGTCGGAAGCCTTTAAAAGCTTGACCTGTGTTTTGTAGACCCCGCGTGGTGTCCTGGGTGACTATGAGGGTGCAGTTTTTTGCGTTTGCCTCGTCAATCATCTGGTCAAGTTCATCCGACACGTTGCTGCCGTTCATGAAATTTTCACATGAAATCAAAAGTACAAGAAGTGCGGATAAAAAACATAGATAGTTTTTCTCATTTACGGCCTCCATAGTTGAGTTGCTTTTTATATTTTAACGCGTAAACAGCACAAAATCAGCACAAAAATAAAAAAAAAATCAGCAACAAATCAGCACTAAGTAAGCACAAAATTAGCACAATTTTAAATCCATGGAGAAAAAAATCCCGGGGCCTCATTGCTGAAACTCCGGTTTTTATTAATCAAACAATCTGGTACATGAAAATGCAGTCGTCATCGTACTTTGGTTTTACGTGGGCATGGACAAAGGCTTCCTCTTCCTCTGAAAGTCTTGAAAAACCGAGACTCTTATAGTGAGAGATGAGTTTTTCCTCCGGCAATGCATAGATATACAGAGCTTTTACGGCGACGAAATTCTGTATGTGTTTTACAATGGGTAAAACAAAACTTCTGAATATTATTTCGCCGATGCGTTTTATGTCAGGATGATTTGCCCTATAAAGAGCATTTACCGCAAAATTTGACATTTCAACAGATGGTATGGTGTCAAAATATCCTTCGACTGAAGACATCTCGACAGTAAAAAGACCTGTTTTTAAGGAAAAATACCCGACGATTTCATGTGTCATTTTATCTTTCACAAGGTAGGTCGAATTTAGTCTATTTTCTTCGTCAAAAACAGATGTCTGTTTCAAATACAATTCTAGCCCGAAACCGCTTCTTTCACGAATTGCAAAATTTTTTATCCCGTCAATATTTTGAGGATTATCAAGGAGATGTTCATAATAAAAGAGAGAATGTTGAATTTCTAGAATCATCTCTTCCAATCCTCATAGGCTTTGCGTTCTTCTGGTGTCATTTCCGCAAAACGCATTTTGACATACTCATCACATTCTTTGTCCACTTCGGTAAAATCTGGACGCGGTGTGTTCACAATTTTCAATAAAATCTGCTTTGCCATTCCGTCGGGCATCAGAGCAAGGTTCTGCTCAAAACTTCTTACGCGCATGAAAGTACCTCCTTGATAATTTTTCCATATTATAGCACAAAATGTGATATTTGTCATTGAAAAAAAATCCCGGGGCCTCATTGCTGAAACTCCGGGATAAAAGTCTGTTGCAAACGTCAAGGAGGAAAACTTTTCGTTTGAAAGAAAACTTTTTTATATCTCTCCGTGCCTAAGGATTATTAGTCAGCTATATAGTAAAGGCTCCAGAATTCCGCGCCTGACTGAAGCTGGTCAAGGGAGACTGGCCTCTGGCGTTCCATATCCAGATAGAATTGTTTTCCACTGTTTGCCTGTGTTATCACATCCTGCAAAGTAGTCGTGGAGTTGTTGTCATAATCTGCAACATAATACTCTCCATCACCGTCATTGCGGACTATCATCGGGGTTAAACTTATGTAGGTTTGTGCGGATGGCGGAACAATTTTCCAGACGAACGCGTACTTTGCAAGGCTTCGAATCTGTTCGACCGTAAGCTCCTGTCCTGCAGTGCACTTTGAATTCGGATAGTATTTTACGCCTGGTTGTTCATCAAAAGTCCTTATGAGGTCCTCACGCAGGCTAGAATAAGGAGTGTCCCAGTCGCAGTTGAAGTAAATGTTTTTGGCATAGATATTCAGGTAGTCATCATCCTCCGGCTCCAAATCATCTCCGAACGGATCCTCCGTAGAAGTATCAACCGCAATCTCTGAATAGGAGAGGCCTGAAACATCCGGATAGGAACCTCCTTGCGTCATAGGAAGAGCTTTGTATCGTGGCTGTCCGAACAAGAACTTTACGGAATTGTAGCAACGAAGCTCATCTCCTTCTTCTCCGAACACAGCCGTTATCTGCGACTCTCGGGCTTCATATTCTTCTGGACTGTTCAAGGCTGGCAGTGATGCGGAATCAGCTGCGAAATAAGGTGTGTATCCCTCAAGGTTTATCTCCGAGACCTTTGTGCATGCCTCGTCCTGCGGTCCGTGTGCTTCAGGAGAGCAGACTATTACGTCCTCTTTTCTGATTTTTGACGTGTCAACGTAGAATTTTACGTCAGTATCTGAGAGGGATGCGACGAAGGCTTCCTTGTTGTAGTTTCTGTAGTGCGTGAGTTTTACGACATCCTGGTTCAGGTATCCGCCGTACTGACCCCTTGCCCTTGCCGCTGCGTAATCAACGTAACCTCTTTCTGATCCATAGATTGACTTGATCGATGTGCCCGATGACTTGTTCTCAGTGTCAACCGTAAAGAGTCCTGTGGGGATTGCGGCGTAAATGGGTGCGGATGCGTCGCTGTCTTTCCTAAACAGAACAAAAAGGTGTCCGTTGAGGATGTTGAACAGCTCATTTGAAAGCGTGAACTCATATACATTGTTGCTTCCGTTTTTTTCCGCAACACCGACATCCTTTTCTGCAATCTTCGCGTCACCAAGGAATGTGTCCTTTCCAGGGAAATTCAGCTGGTCATCAAATTCCTTGTCATATTTGAAGTCTATAGAACCAGAGAAATCGTCTGCAAGAGCAACATCGCCAAAAGTACCGCCAATAAGATTAATTTTCTCCACTCCATCTTCAATACTCAGCTTCCCTACTTCTGATTTGTCATCCGTTATTATTCCGCTTTTGTCAAATTCAACGAAGGTAAAATCTTCCACGCCGTCCTTGAGCTTGATTTCCGCGATGTCTGATTTCTTTTCCCCGTTATCAAGGTAGATTGCGACGTCCTTCTTTGCCTCAAACAAATCAACCGTACAGCCCTCAAGCTTTACTGGAAGCGCATCGTCCCCAAGATATTTGAAACTTTTGTCCATAGGCTCATCATCGTCCGCGACACGTGCCATTCTTGCCGGAATGTCCGAGACCGTGATTTTTGCGTTGCGGAAATTCCTCAGCACGACATTTTGCCTTACTCCCGCGCTGATTGTAATGGCGATGTTTCTCGCACCGTTTCCATTTACCGTGAGCGGTTTGTCAATAACAAGGGACCCGCCGTCATTTTCACCGCTGAGGTTAACGATGCTTCCTGCAATGGCATTGTCAATAGAACTCTGCTGAACAGGATTTGTTACATTTTCAGGCTCGGGATCATTGTTACATCCTGCAAGTCCGCCTCCAATCAGCAGCAGGGAAAACAGAATTGCAGTAAAAGTACGAATCTTTTTCATAAAATCCTCCTGGGAAATAAATTTTACGCTTCCACTTTATCAGACCGACCGCACGGAATCAGCACAAATCAGGGGAAAAATCAGCACGGAATCAGCACAAAGTGAGCACGGAATGAGCACTTTTTTGAAAAAAACAGCAAGGAATCAGCACAAGGCAAGCACAAGTCAAGAACATGGCAAGAACACAAGCGGCAAGATGATTTTGGGACGGAGGATTGTTGAATTTGTCTTTAATAAAAAAAAATTTAAAAATATTTGTGGCGGAAAATCAAAAATTCTGATATAATTCTTTTATTATGGAAATTTTGCAGACTTTTCCGGGGACTCCATTTCCCCTTGGCGCGACAGTAAGGGATGGAGGCGTGAACTTTTCTGTCTTCAGCAGGAACGGAAGCAAGGTGATTTTGAATCTCTTCCGGAATACTGACGACAATTCCCCCTACGCGAGTATTGAATTTGACCCGAAGAAAAACCGGAGCGGCGACATCTGGCATGTGTTTGTTCCGGGACTGAACGCAGGTGCCCTTTATACTTATCAGGTGGACGGACCTTTTGAGCCGGGTGAGGGACATCGCTTTAACATAAAGCAGTATCTTTTTGACCCTTGTGCAAAAGCCGTGACTCCAGAATCCGTTTTCCGCAATCTGCCACCGACATACCGAACGCCTGTGGACAAGACCGACATTGAGCTTTCTGAGGTGAGACATCTTTTTAAATTTCCAAAGTGCGTGGTGGTTGACGACAATGCCTTTGACTGGGAGGGAGACAGACCCATAAATCTTCCGCTCTCAAGGTCCATAATCTACGAGGTGCACGTGAAGGGATTTACCGCGGGAAAGGGAGCCGGCGTGTCGAATCCGGGAACCTACGACGGATTTATCCAAAAGATTCCGTATCTCAAGCACCTGGGAGTGACTTCGGTGGAGCTTCTTCCGGTCTACGAGTTTGATGAGTACGAGAACACGAACGAAAATCCGCGCACGGGTGAGAGGATGAAAAATTACTGGGGCTACAGCACAATCTCATTTTTTGCGCCCAAGGCATCCTACGCCGCCGACAAGTCCCCCGGTGGATGCGTCTCTGAGTTCAAGCGTCTCGTCAAGGAAATGCACAAGGCCGGTATCGAGGTGATTCTGGACGTGGTTTTCAATCACACGGCGGAAGGAAACGAGCACGGAATCTCTTTGAATTTCCGGGGCTTCGACAACTCAATCTACTATGATCTGGTTCCGGGACACAAGGAATATTACATGAACTATTCCGGCTGCGGAAACACCGTGAACACAAATCATCCGGTCGTGATAGATTTCATAATCGAGTGCCTGCGATACTGGGTCATGCAGTACCACATCGACGGATTCCGCTTTGACCTTGCGTCCATTTTGAACAGGAGAAGCGACGGCTCTTTGATGAAGGTCTCTCCGCTGGTTGAGGCGATTGCCGAGGATCCCATTTTGCACGACACAAAGATGATTGCGGAGCCTTGGGATGCGGGTGGGGCGTATCAGCTCGGTGAATTCCCCGGAACAAGATGGGCCGAATGGAACGACCGTTTCCGCGATGACATCCGAAAGTTCTGGAGAGGGGACGAGCATGTCTCAACCGGAGCCGCCACACGTTTTTCGGGCTCAAGCGATCTTTTCGGATTTCGTAAACCATGGGTCGGAATCAATTACGTGACCTGCCACGACGGATTTACCATGAACGACCTTGTGAGCTACAACGGAAAGCACAACGAGGAAAACGGCGAGGAAAACAGGGACGGAACCGACTCAAACTGGAGCTACAATCACGGCTACGAGGGACCGACGAAAAATCCTTCCATAGAACGGATGCGGAACAAGCAGATGCGTAACTACATCCTCACGCTCCTGATTTCTCAGGGAACCCCGATGCTTTTGGGAGGCGATGAGTTCAGGCGCGGTCAGAAGGGAAACAACAACGCTTACTGTCAGGACAACGACATCTCTTGGTTCGACTGGGGAATCTGCTCGCTCAACTCAAAGATTCTGAACTTCACGAGACGTGCCATCGAGCTCAGGAAAAATCATGCCGTTTTCAGACGCGAGGATTTTTTCAAGGGAACGACCGACATCAAGTGGTATGCCGAGGACGGAAGCAATCCTGACTGGGACAAAATCTCACGTTTTCTTGCCTTTACTCTTTGCGGAAAGGACTGCCTGAACGACGACGGAAATCCCGACTCTGATTTTTACATTGCCGCGAACACAGACCGCTCCGACGTGATGGTGACACTGCCGACTTTGAGCGACGGAAGAAAATGGTTCCGACTTGCCGACACATCGATCGACGGAGACGACGCCATTTTGCCGGACGGTGAGTACGAGGCTCTCAGGGCACAGGCACGCTATGTGATTCCCGCAAGCTCCCTGATTGTGTTGATTGCCCAGTAGATTGTCCGTGATTAGTTTCAGGAAAACGGTCAAAAATGACTATCTGCAAAAGGTTCTGCTGTGGCTTTCTTTCGGTGCGTTTGCTCTGGGGCTGTTATTTTGCTTCAACCCGAAAAAATCAGCGTGGCTTTTGGAAATCATCATCCCTTTTGCGGCGGCTTTGATTTTGTGCTCTCTTTTTGCAATCCGTTTTTTTTCAATCAGCAGGACGTGCAATGAAAAGGACGAGCTTTTGTGCGAGATTCACAATCTCTCCGATTACGGAAACGCGTACAACGTCATCCTGCATTACAGAAAGGACGGACGCTCCTACTCAAAGTCTCAGGCAATCGTAAAAAACTCCGAGACCGAGGGGTTAAGAAATTATTCCGTAGTGAGGGCTTTTTGCTCAGGACGGAACAAAAGAAAAGTCTTCGTAAAAAACTTATACATGGACTCTGACGAAAAGCTGGATTTGTTCGACGAGGCTCCGGGACTCGCCCCATATTTTTACAACGACGGACGGATGCTGGTCTTCGGCGGAAAGGAATACATCTTGGTGGCGGACGGACACCGGTATACTTTTTTATATAAGGATAAAGAAATCGTCATGGTGATTGAGCCCGATGTGTATTTGAAAAAAAACGGTGACAAGCTTTTGCTGTGGAGGTGCGGCGATGAGATTCGTTTCGAATGTGTTGACATCCCGGGTCTGTGCGGCTCATTTTCATCTGGTGAGATAAAATCTTTTTACGATGACCCTGCTGAACCTGAATGCGATGCCGGCGTTCTTTTCCGTATAAAGGAAGGTTCTGAATCTTTCAAAGAGGCTGTCCTTTCCATCGCGAAAAGTGGAAGCTATCTGGTTCCCGAGCTCAAGGAAATCGGCTGTGAGGAAAAGATTCTCTTCCTTGCAAGATTCCTTCCCGATGAAAATCAGCTGAACCGAAACGACGTGTATTGCGCGGTATATGAGTGTGATTTCGCCTCCGAGGTCCTGAGCGTCATCCCCCTGCGATGGTTCAACGAGGGCTCCATAGATTACGGCACGATGGACCCGGTAAGAATCGCAAGGTTAAAAAACGGAAACTTTTGCCTCTCAGGATTCCGCATGCTCCCCCTTGAGCTCGATCCTGCTTTTAATCCCCATTTTTAAACATAAACCTAGATTTTAATGCGAACTTATGATATAATCTAGTTGATTCGACATTTTTGAAAAATAGGTTTTGAAACTGCGAAATATTTTTCGTCGGATTTTCAGGAGGATAAGAATGGAATTTGATGCCGAGAAATTCAAAACGAATCTTGAGGGCCGTTTGCGCCGTCAGTACGGAAAGGACATCACGCAGGCCAACAAGCACGATTTGTTTGATGCCGTAAGCGCGTCCGCACTTGAAATCATCATGCCGAACTGGATGGAGACACGCCGTGAGTATGATGCAAAGCCAGCGAGACAGCTCTACTATCTGAGCGCGGAATTTTTGATGGGACGTGCCCTGAGCAACAACCTGATTAACGCCGGAATAAAGGACAAGGTGATTGAGGTCCTGAACGGTCTTGAGCTGGAGTATGACCTGGTGGAGGACGAGGAGCCCGACGCAGGATTGGGTAACGGTGGTCTCGGTCGTCTTGCGGCATGTTTCCTTGACTCACTCGCGACCCTTGAGTACCCCGGAAACGGATACGGAATCCGCTATGAGTACGGAATGTTCGAGCAGCACATCATTGACGGCGAGCAGGTGGAGTTCCCCGACAACTGGCTCAAGCACCGCGATCCCTGGGAAGTAAAAAGGAGCGACCTTGCCGTTACAGTAAAATTCGGCGGACAGATTAAATACGGAAAGACCCCCGACGGACAGGACAGATTCTACATTGAGAACGCCGAGGAAATCACAGCGACTCCTTATGACATGCCCGTGGTCGGATTCGGATGCAACACCGTGAACACTCTCCGTCTCTGGCAGGCCTCAAGTCCCAACGGATTCGACCTCCAGCTTTTCAACGACATGCAGTACAACCGCGCCGTGGAAAGACAGAACAACGCAGAGAACATCACTCGCGTCCTTTATCCGAATGACAACGGACCGCTTGGAAAAGAGCTCCGCCTCAAGCAGCAGTATTTCTTCACCTCAGCCTCATTGCAGGATTTGGTCCATCAGTTCGTAAATAAAGTCGGAACCGATTTCTCTAAGTTCGCCGACTATCACGTAATCCAGCTGAACGACACTCACCCGGTCGTCGCAATCCCTGAGCTGATGAGAATCCTCATGGACGAGTACAACGTGGGTTGGAACGAGGCATGGGCGGTCGTACAGAAGACATTCGCATACACGAACCACACGATTCTTGCCGAGGCTTTGGAAAAATGGCCGATCGAGACCTTCAAAAATCTCCTTCCAAGAATCTACCAGATTGTCGAGGAAATCAACCGCCGCTTTATGATTGAGCTCCGAGCGAAATTCCCGAACGACTACTCAAAGCAGAACCACATGGCGATCATCCACGACGGAAAGGTCTACATGGCATGGCTTGCAATCCACGCGGGATTCAGCGTAAACGGTGTTGCCGAGCTGCATACGAAACTTTTGAAGGAACAGGAACTCAAGGACTGGTGCACGCTCTATCCGCAGAAGTTCAACAACAAGACGAACGGCGTAACTCAGCGTCGTTGGATTCTGAGCTCAAACCCGGAGCTTGCGGAATTCATCACCGAGAGAATCGGGCACGGATGGGAGACTGATTTGACCAAGCTCAAGGCCCTGGAGAAATTCGCCGACGATGACGCGTCCCTGAAACGACTCATGGAAATCAAGCAGAACAACAAGGACAAGCTCGCCGACTACCTCAAGCACGCTCAGAATGTTCTGATTGACTCCGAGACCATTTTCGACACACAGGTAAAGCGCCTGCATGAGTACAAGAGACAGCTTTTGAACATCTTCCACATCATGTACCTTTACAACAGGATTGTTGAGGATCCGAATTTCAATCCGCCGGCACGCACGTTCATCTTCGGTGCAAAGGCAGCTTCAGGTTACAGAAGGGCGAAGAGCATCATCAAGCTGATTAACACCGTCGCTGAAAAAATCGAGAGCGACCGCCGTGTTCGTGGTAAGCTTAACGTCGTCTTCGTTGAGAACTACCGCGTGTCCCTTGCAGAGAAAATCATTCCGGCAAGCGATGTGTCCGAGCAGATTTCAACCGCAGGATATGAGGCGTCCGGTACATCAAACATGAAGTTTATGATGAACGGTGCAATCACTTTGGGAACTTTGGACGGAGCGAACATCGAGATTGTGGAGTCCGCCGGAAAGGATAACGCCGTTATCTTCGGACTTACATCCGACGAGATTATCAAAATCAACAGCGAGCACAGCTACAACCCACAGAAGTACCTTGACAGAAATCCGAGACTCGCCGAGATTCTGAATCAGCTTGTGGACGGAAAGACCTACGACAAGACGGGACTTCTTTTCAAGGAGCTGCATGACTCTCTGGTCTACGGAGTTGAGGGACAGAGACCAGACGTTTACTTCGTCCTTGCTGATTTCGACGCTTACGTTCAGGCTCAGGAAAAAATCGCCGCGCTTTATTCCGACAAGAAGAAGTGGGCAAAGATGGCTCTTTTGAACATAGCAAACAGCGGCAAGTTCTCCAGCGACCGCACCATCGAGGATTATGTCCGCGACATCTGGAAACTGGAGAAGGTCCACATCAAATAGATTTTTGATTTGGTGATTTGAAAATCATGGCGGGGTAAATTGATTGCCCCGTCATTTTTTTTACTTTTTGAAAATCAGAGTTTCCAGGAGACCGCCTCTCTTCTGCTGTCGATGAACCTTGAGTAGATTCCATCCCTTGCAGAAAGATCCTCATGCCTTCCTTCCTCCGCAATCTTTCCTTTGTCAATTACCACAATCTTGTCAGCGTTTCTGACTGTCTTCAATCTGTGTGCGATCATTATGACTGTCTTTTCACGTGTCAGTTCGGAAATTGCCTTCATAAGATCCCGCTCATTTTCCGGATCCACATTTGCGGTCGCCTCATCCAGAATGATTATGGGCGAATCCTTCATTATGGCACGCGCTATGGAAATTCGTTGTCTCTCACCTCCGCTAAGGCTCGCTCCACCTTCACCGATTATTGTGTCGTAGCCTTGGGGCAGGGCCGAGATGAAGTCATGGCAGCACGCCTTTTTCGCGGCATCAATCACACGTTCCATGGAAGCGTCCGGCTCTCCGAAACGGATGTTGTTCGCAATCGTGTCATGGAAAAGATAGACGTTCTGGAAAACAAAGCTGAAATTTTTCATCAGCTCGTCCATGCTGTAGTCTCGCACATTTTTTCCCGAGAGAGTGACAGTTCCTGAATCCACATCCCAAAATCTGGAAAGCAGATGACAGAACGTGGTCTTTCCTCCTCCGCTCGGTCCAACAATCGCAGTGGTGGAATTTTTTGCAATGGAGAGCGAAATGCCGTCGATGATTTTTCGGGGTGATTTTGAAAACCTGTCGTAGGAGAAGGTCACGTCTTTTGCTTCGATGAGAGGAACGGAATCATTTTTGATTGAAACGGGGGAGTCATCTGAATTCTTTTTTCCGTCAATGTCCATCGTTGGAAGCGCGAGAATTTTTTCAGCCTTGTCCACGCAGAGATCGACAGTCCTCAGAAGAGCGGAGAAATTACCGCCGGATTCAAGAGCGTTGAAAAGCATGAAGGAACAGACAATCATCGTACAGCAGTCAGCAAGGGCCATTGTTCCCGAGAGGAAAAAATACAGCGATGAAATCATTATGGCCACGCCGCTCAGTTTTGCGACAAAGGACTGCAGGTTTGCGAAGGGAATGCACCTCATCTCCATTTTGATAAGGGTCTTCTTCCTCCTGTCAATGACATCGTTCACTTCCTTCCTTCTTTTTCCGGTCAGATTGTATGCCTTTACCTCCGCGATGCCCTGGATGTACTCAAGGATTTTTCCAATCTCCGCCGTGTCGTCATGGATTTTCTGCGATGAGATTCCCTTTACCGAGAGACGCATGAAAACGTTGACGAACTGAAAAAGTGCGAATCCTGCGAGAGCCACAAGAGCGATTCTCCAGTCAAAGAAAGCGATCATCACTATGATGAGTGCCGTGTCCAAAAGTCCCTGCAGCACCATCATCACAACTCTGGTCGCAACATCTCCAAGGGCTTCCATTGTGTTCGTCGTCACCGATGTGATTTCACCAAGGCTGTTCTCATTGAAATATCCCATGGGAAGATAACGAAGATGCTCCGCAATCTCAATTCTTTTTTTCGCGCATGTCCTGTATCCGCCCTCGCACTGCCACATCGCCGTGATTTTTCTTGTGATGATTCCGCCGATTATGCTCACGCACATGATTGCGAATGAAATCCATACAGTTTTTGCCTCGAAGGGAATCCCGTCCATCATGCTTGCGATTACCCCACGAAGCATGACAGCGACCGCAGCAATCCTCAGTGCCATAAAAAGTGAGTTGAAAATTCCGACGACGATTGAGCCGTAGAATTTTCCCCTGTTCTCCTTGTCGCAGAATCTGAAAAATTTTATCAATGTCCCGAACATTTATTCACCGTCCTTAGCACTGATGTGTGCTTCCCACATTTTTGAATAGAGCCCGTTTGCCGAAAGAAGCTCCTCGTGTGTACCGCTTGAGTCAATCAGCCCGTCCTTGATTACGTAAATCCTGTCAGCGTCTTTTACAGTGGAAAGTCTGTGGGCGATTACGACGAGAGTTTTTCCGGCAACAAGTTTTGCCACGCTTTTCTGTATGATTGCCTCGTTCTCCGGATCCGTGTATGCAGTCGCCTCATCCAAAATCACAATCGGCGCGTCCTTCATCATCGCACGTGCAATCGTAATCCTCTGTCTTTCTCCTCCGCTCAGGTGCGCTCCGCTTCCTCCAACCACGGTCTCAAATCCCTTGTCAAGCGACATGATGAAATCGTAGCACCCTGATTTTCTCGCGACCTCCTCAACTTCCGCATCACTTGCATTCGGTTTTCCAAGACGGATATTCTCACGCACGCTCATGTCGAAAAGAAAATTGTCCTGGCTTACATAGGCCACCCTTTTGTTGTATTCCTCAAGCGAAAGATTCTTTATGTCCACTCCTCCGATCTCGATGCTTCCAGAGTCCACGTCCCAAAGAGATGCGATGAGCCTTGCAACAGTTGATTTTCCGCTGCCGCTCGGTCCTACGAAAGCCGTGTAAGATCCGTTTGGAAGCGACATGTTGATTCCGTGAAGAACCTCATCCTTGTGGTAGCTGAACCTCACGTCCTTCAGCACGATTGAATTGTCCGAAGGATTCTCTTTGTTTGCCGACGGACGCTCCAGCTCAGGAAGATTCATTATGCCTCCCACTTCATCAAAAATAGCGGATGCCTTCGCGATGTCGTCATGGTATGTGAATGCGATTAAAAAAGGCTGGACGGCACTAAGGGCAAGAATGATTACCGTGATGAAAACTGAGGCTGAGACAGATCCATGAAGGAACATGAGTCCGCCGATGGGAAGCAGTGAGAAAATCAGTGACGGTGTTACGACTGTCGCAAACGCATGTGGCCAGATGCAGTCCCTCATCCACTCAACATAGCAGTCGGATCCCTCTTTTGCCGCCACAACGAATCTCTCGTATGATGACTTTGATTTTCCGAAAGCCTTTATCACTTCAATTCCGTTTATGTACTCAACAGCCGTGTCGTTCAGGGCCTTTGTTTTTTCAAGCGCATATTTGAATCGGGCAGGACCGTCCTTGAGCATGAATCCCATTGCGATGATTCCAACAGGCACGACAGCAAGACTTGCAAGAGCCAAACGCCAGTCTATCACGAAGAGATAGCCAATCAGCACGACGGAAAGAATTATGTTCGAAGTGTATTCCGGGACGATATGCGCGAGGGTCGTCTCCATGCTGTCAATTCTGTCAATCATCGTGCTCTTCAAAGCTCCTGACGGCATGTCCAAAATTGTTCCGAGCGGAACCCGTGTGATTTTGTCGCACATTCTTTTTCTGATGTTTCCCAAAAGATTGAAGGTCGCAATGTGACTCATCGACGTTGAGATTGCATGGAAGAGAACGTTGCCGAACCAAAAGAGAACCGTAATCAGACATTCGTTCACGTAGATTTTCCAGTCGCGGACTCCCTCAAGAAGTTTTCGGACAATCCGTGCGATCATAAAATAAGGTGCGATGCAGCATGCCACGCTCAGAAGCGCGAAGAAAATGCTTGCAATGTACTGCCATTTTTTTTCACCAGCAAAATATAGAATCCATCCCGGAAGATTTTTTTTCGCGGGGATTCCGTTTTCTTTTTTTGCCATTTGTGTCTCCGTTTATTCAATGCTTGAATTTCTAAATGAAAATTCGCCGCCGGATTTTCAAGGGAATCTCGATTTTTTTTCGAGCTTGTCTTTAGTCCAGCAGCGAATCCTCAAACTGATTGAGACAAACTCTAAGAACTGAAGTTTTTGGAGCCTGCCTTGAATCACATCATGAAATTATCTGAGCTTTTTATATCCGTAGGATGCGGCATCCCCAAGCTCCTCCTCAATCCTGAGAAGCTGATTGTATTTTGCCATTCGGTCCGTTCTGCTCATTGATCCTGTCTTTATCTGTCCGCTGTTTGTCGCAACGGCAATGTCAGCGATGGTGGTGTCCTCGGTCTCTCCGGAGCGGTGGGAGGTGACGGCGGTATAGCCGGCCTTGTGGGCCATCTTGATGGCTTCCAGGGTCTCGGACACGGAGCCGATCTGGTTCAGCTTGATGAGGATGCTGTTGCCGCAGCCCAGCGCGATGCCCTTGGCCAGGCGCTCGATGTTGGTGACGAAC
>DFKI01000005.1:18634-19416 GCA_002373325.1 Treponema sp. UBA3649 | reverse complement strand
TTTGACTCAGGCTCACCTTCTTTTACAAGCCCCTCGCCGAATTTGGAATGATTCGTGCAGCTCATTTCCTGTATGTTAAAAAGCATGACCCGGTTTTTAAGCCTGTAGTTGAAAAGATAGCTCACGTTGTGCAAAACGCAGTCATCCCCGGTCACGACATCCCGGAGCACCGACCTGTAGATTCCGGTCCTCAGCACTAGGTCATGGAATTTAAGCTCGGCAGGACGCACCGCACCCAGCACGACCCATCCTGAAAATTCACTCTGCACAATCTGCTCAGGATTGAACATTCCCGGCTCCGAACAGACCCACACGTTCTGCCAGTCAGGATCCGAAGACGTGTTCCGGTTCTGAATCAGCTGATAGACTTCCTTCGCCGTAAGATGCCTTTTTCCCACAAGCAGCTCTTCCGGTGGACGCGGAGTCCCTGAAATCTGCGACAAAATCGTCAGTTTTGGCATATTTTCCCACCCATGTTTTAGATTATTCCATAATATACCCGAAGGATTTTTTTTTCAAGACCGGTGTTTTTTTAAAGGAGAAAAGCAGGAATGTGGCGTTAAATTGTGGCTGTGTAAGGAGAATACCGTCACACTCCTGCTTGAATACCGATTTAGTTAGTTATTGCTAACTTACATAATCAGAATACGACATGGCAAAAAAAATGTCAAGGTGTTTTTCGCAAAAAGATAAGAATTCTAGCCCTAATTTCGACTTATACGAAACAATGTCATTCCCGCACTCCGACGCGGGAATTCCTTTTGCAGGAGAGATTGCCGGAT
>DFKI01000005.1:0-18542 GCA_002373325.1 Treponema sp. UBA3649 | reverse complement strand
ATCTGGCAATGACATAAGACCAATCCGGCAAGGACACAAGACCTATCCGGCAAGGAAAAATTCTCGGGAAATTTACAATAAATGTGAAACTCGACATTCGGGCTTCTAAGAAATCTCGAATCCGGCTCCAATCTCGTTCATCACCTCGAAGAAATGGGGAAAACTCACCGAGCAGCACTCAGCGTTCCTTACGAAAATCCTCTCTCCCTCGGGAAGACCAAGAGACATTACGGAAAGAGCCATCGCGACCCTGTGATCGAAATAGGACTCAATCTCCGCGCCATGCAGGGCAAAATCCGGATTGGGACTTCCGTCGGCTTTAAAAGGCGAATGACCGTGAATCACCATGAAGTCGCTTCCCTCATCCACGCTCGCACCAAGTTTCTCAAGTTCCTTTTTGAGTACGGAAATCCGGTCGGTTTCCTTTCTTCTGCACACGGCAATATCTTCTATATATGTATCACCTTCCGTAAAACATGCGGCGGCGGAAAGAGCACAGATTGCATCGGGAAAACCGGATAGATTGACATGAAGCTCTCCCCCCGGAAGATTCTCAGTACTCAGCCTTCCGATTCCACCTGCGGATTTTTTTCCTCCGCGCACACGGATTGTATCGGTCTCACGGTTCCACTCTATGTCGGCTCCAAGTGATTTCAGTATGCCAACTATTGCGTCATCTCCCTGGGTTCCGCTTCCGTCTATGTTGTCTATGCAGATGTCGCTGTCAGAGATAAGAGCCGCAACCAAAGGAAAAGCAACGGCCTCCCAGTCGCTCGGTATGGTACAGTCGAACGCCTTTATCTCATCAGGGGCTTTGACGGAAATGCTTTTGAAATCATCCGAAATTTTCACCTCGGCCCCGATTTTTTCAAGCCACTTTTGCGTCATCGTAAGATATGGTGTTTCGGTGGGGTCGCTCAGCTCAATGTGCATCTCATCCTTCAGTCTCAGTGCCGCCATCATCAGTCCTGAGATATACTGGCTAGACGCGCTTCCCTCTGTCCGGATTGTATTTTTCGCGCTGACAGGACCTTTTATGACAAGGGGACAAAATCTGCTTCCGGGCTGTGAGACCTCCGCACTGGCTCCCATCTGGTTCAGGACATCCGCCACATGGTCAACGGGTCTTTTCCTGATGCTTTCGTCCCCCGTGAAGATTGAGTATCCCTCGAAGGTCGCTGCAATGGGAGAGAGAAAATAAAGCAGAGAACCGGAGTTTCCAACGTTGATTACGTCAGTCGGCAGGTGGAGTTTTTTTCCGGCACCGTAAACCACCCAGTCAGTTCCCGGACAACCTTCCGTCGTAAGATTCAGGTCCACACGCGATCCCATCAAAGGAACCGCAGCCGCAGTGCTCAAACAATCCGCGCTTGGAAGAGGATTATGTATGGTAGAGGTTCCCTCCGCAAGGGTTGCAAGAAGGAGCGCCCTGATTGTGTGCGATTTTGATCCAGGAACGACAGTCCGTCCCGTAAGCTGATTTCTTTTTCCGCATATTCTCATAATGGAAAAATTGTATCACAGTTTGCAAGTTTTGTGAAGTTGGCCCGGCATGTTTATAGAAGACATGTGCAAATCTAAATGAAACTTGGCAAATCGCTTTCTAAATGAGTAAGCACTTCCATTCACGCCAGGAACCCTGTCACCGAATCATGGTGCACGGTAATAGGTATTGTAGGTCGCTTTCGCTCCCTTCCGTGCAAATGCTTCGATGCCACGAACCCTGTCTCCATTGCAGTGCTTCCTCAATCCCTTGTGAATTTTCCGACGCAATTTAGAGCTCATGCCTTCCACAAATTCCTCAAAAAATCGTTTGTCCTTTAAAGAATACAATCACCACTTTTTAAAACTCAAATTTAAATTTATCCAAATTAAAGGCGGGCGACAGAGGGTATTTTTAATGTGGTTGTAAATTCCGCGAGATTCTGATATAATTCGGGCAGGGTGGAAAAATGATAAAGAACAAATCGCTTGTGCTATATAAAAATGAGGCCGCATTGGTCTGCTCGGAAATTACCGGCGGAAAATTCACGGTACAGTACAGATCCCAGGCTGCCACGGGAACAAAAAAAGCAGTCTATGCCACACAGAACGTAAGGGAAAAAGATGTGGCGCTTCTTCATGAGGGACCCGCAAAATCACTGGAAGAAATTTTGGAAAACGCGGAAAAAACAGCTCCATCGCAGGACGGAATGTACAATCTGGAGCAGACGAATCCTCTTTTCATAAAAATCAGGGAGGCACACGAGCTTTTGACATCGGATCCGGAAACTCAGGATGCCCCGGAGGATTTTCAGGAGATTTCGTCCCTGCTTTTGGATGACGAGATGGGGCCTTCCGAAGCCTACGCATGTTTTCTTGCGTTGAGAAACACGATTTTCTTTCAGCTCAACCAAAAATCCCTTGCCGAGGGAAAGATTGTCTTTACGCCAAGGAGCACGGAGGAGATTGAGTCGCTCGTAAAAAAATCACGCGAAAAGGACATGGAATCAGAGCTCAGGGCAGGATTTTTAAGCAGGCTCAAGCAGAA
Organism: Treponema sp. UBA3649; assembly: GCA_002373325.1. Classification (GTDB taxonomy): domain Bacteria; phylum Spirochaetota; class Spirochaetia; order Treponematales; family Treponemataceae; genus Treponema_D. The sequence continues at coordinate 16,012 of DFKI01000005.1, read as the reverse complement.
AAAACTTTTGCCTGAGGACTCAAGATTCATGGGAGACGTGGAATCCCTTGCGCTGGGAATAAAGGACAAAAGCAAAACGATGCAGGAAGCCGGAATGAAGGAAACACCCGAAAGAGCACACAAGCTTCTTCTTGACACGGGGATCTGGCCGATTACAAAAAACCCCTACCCTCTCCGCTGGGGTCTCTCCACAAAATCAGCAAGCGAGGGACTTTCATCCCCACCCGAGGAAGAGCGACTGAAGGTTGAGGGAACAGCTTATGCCATAGACAACGCATGGTCAGCCGACCCTGATGACGCCGTGGCATTTGACGGAACATATCTTTGGGTGCACATAGCCGATCCAGCAAGCACGGTCATGCCCGACAGCACGATAGACAAAATGGCAAGGGACAGGGGGGCCACACTCTACATTCCCGAAGGAGCCGCCCGTATGCTCGCCGAGGATTCACTTTCAGACTATGCCCTGGGACTCAACGAAAAAAGCCGCGCTCTCTCTTTCAGAATCAAGCTTTCCGATGACGGTGGGATTGAGGACTGCCAGGTTTTCAAGACCGAAGTGAACGTAAAACGGCTCACCTATGAGCAGGCAGACACAATGAGGGACTCACAAGAGCTAAAGCCACTCTTCGATATAGCCGAAAAAAATGAAGGGAGGAGGAAATCCAACGGCTCAGTCCTGATAAATCTTCCTGAAGTGCATATCACGGTGGATCCGGAGACAAAAAAAGTTTCCGTAGATTCAGTGACTCATCCGAAAAGCTCTGAGATGATTCGTGAGATGATGCTGCTTGCAGGAGAAGGAGGCGCGAAATTCGCATTCAAAAACCGCATACCGTTTCCATTCGTGAGTCAGGAACAGCCGACCATCCCGGAAGATTTGCCCGACGGACTTGCCGGACAGTACAGACTCAGAAGGTGCATGAGAAGAAGAAGCGTGGGACTTACCCCGTCCATGCACTGGGGACTAGGACTTGGAATGTACAGCCAGGTGACAAGCCCACTCCGCCGTTACGGTGATTTGATTGCTCACATGCAGCTCAGGGCATTTTTGGACGGAAGACCCCTGATTGACAAGGATGAGATGCTTCTGCGTGTCTCTGCCGGGGAAGAGTCTGCTCAGGCTGCCCACAAGGCGGAAAGGAAAAGCAACACCCACTGGACTCTGGTCTATCTCCTGCAGAATCCCGAGTGGACAGGAGATGCCGTGTGCGTGGACAAGAGCGGAAAACAACCACAGTTCTGCGTTCCGACGCTCGGTCTTGAGTTCTTCCTCTCTCCCAAAAAAAACGTGGAACTGAACGGAAGCATAAAAGTGAGGGTACGCTCGGTGAATCTTCCCGAACAGATCGTGGAATTTGAAGAGGTTTGAGATATGAACAGAAGAAAAATTATGAATGCAGGAGCCGCGGTGAATCTTGCCCTGACGTTGCTTTACATCCTTGCCGTCGTGATGATGTTCCGGCATGTTTCCTTCAAACTAGCTGAGGGAAGCGACCATGAGATTAGCATAAGTTTTCTTTCCCCCACTTTACCAAGAGTCCTGAACTGGCTCCTTCTGTGCTTCTCATCCCTTTTCGTAAGCATAGCCCTTTTCGCAGACGGATTCTCAAGCCGCATAGTGAAATTCGCAGCGATCGCCACCGCAATCATACTTGCAGGATGCGAGATGATAAATTTCCTCTCACCCATTTTCCGCCAGATTTCCGTCGCAAAAAAAATGGCAGATGATGCGGCAAAATTCCATTGGAGCGCAATCTACACGCTGAATCTCTCGGTGTTTATCATACGCGTCTTCGTGGCACTCACAAGTCTTTTCCTTGCTCCGTGGAAGGGAAAAAATCCGAAATCATCCCCGTCAAACTGATTTAATCCACCTGTCGTCGGGACACTGCTCGAAGTACTTCCTGATTTTCTCCTCGGTCTCCTCAATCGAATGGAAATTCAGGACCTGCATCTTGAAATAATGGCCGAAGGAAAAATTGTCGCAGTAATATGAGAAAAATCTTTGAACCCTTGTCTTCCAGAATTCCTTGGGCTGACACTCCACCACGGATTTCAAAAAAAACAAAGCCGTCTCCATCGCGTCAATCTTTGTCCCGCACTGATTTTCAGTCCCTTGATTTTCCCCGTCCTGAGCCAATGCACGACGCAGCTCTGAAAAAATCCACGGTTTTTGGGCAGCGGCACGACCAATCATCGTAGCTTTTGCATGAGGCACTTTTTTCATCGCAATTTTAAGTGAGGATGCGTCCCGGATTTCTCCGTTCACGACAATTTCCTTGTCCGGATTACGCAGGGCAAGTTTTTCCGCATAATCATAGCGTGGGAGTCCCCGGAGTTTTTCCTTTACGGTCCTTGGATGAAGAGTTATCATGTCCACGCCTGAGTCAAAAAGCATGTCGGTAAAAGAGAAAAATGTTTCGTCGGTAAAATCATCCGCACCAAGACGACACTTTACGCTGAGACGGAGATTTGTCCCGGATGTGTCAATCGCCTTACGCACGGATTTTACGAGACGCTCGGTTTCAGAGATAGGCTTCAGCATCCAGCTGATTCCGGCACCAGTCTTGTAAATCTGAGGCGCGCTGCAACCCATGTTCAAATCGATTCCGAGACCGCCCTTTGACGAAAGGATTCCGACCGCCTCCGCCATCGGTTCCGCTTTGTTCCCTGTGAGCTGCCACACAATCTTTTCGGGGCATGGACCGCTCATCAGGTAGTATTTTTCAAAGGGACCCATGTTCAGAAGGGACGGTGCGTTTATCATCTCGGTAAAATACTCGTCGCATCCGGGAAAAAGCTCCGCCGTCCTCCTGAATGCCTCGTGGCTCAAAGTTGCCATGGGCGCACAAATCAGCTTTGGCATTTAGATTTTTTTGATGAAGGACTCAACCGCAGAAGCAGCGTCGTCAACATATCCGTCGTTAAGATCCTCAACCTCGCCGTTGTCTATGGCGATCGACATGTTCCGCTCAATCGGGATTCTTGCAAGCACCTTGAGTTCGTAGTCCTTCGCGATTCCGTCAATGTTGTTGTCGCCGAAAATCTTGATTTCCTTTCCGCAGTCCGGGCACTTCACGTAGCTCATGTTCTCAATCAGACCAAGGACCGGCACGTTCATCATGTTCGCCATCTTCACGGCTTTTTCCACAATCACGCGGACAAGCTGCTGGGGAGACGCCACGACGATGATTCCGTTAACCGGGATGGACTGGAAGATTGTAAGGGGCACGTCACCTGTTCCAGGCGGGCAGTCAACGAACATAAAATCCACGTCGTCCCAAACAACGTCGGTCCAGAACTGTCTTACAGCTCCTGAGATTACAGGTCCCCTCCAGATTACCGGGTCTGTCTCGTGGGGAAGAAGGAAATTCATGGACATTACCTGGACTCCGCCCTTGCTCTTTACCGGCTTTATGAAGTCCACCTGATTTCCGTCCGCCATTGTCATGGTTCCTGTCTCTGCCCTTTCTCCACTAAGGCCGAATGCTGTGGGGATGGAAGGTCCCGTTATGTCAGCGTCCAAAATTGCGGCCCTGTATCCGTCCTTTGAGACTTTGCAGGCGAGCAAACTTGTCACGAGCGATTTACCGACTCCGCCTTTTCCGCTCACAACTCCGATTACTTTTTTGACGCATGAGCCCTCGTGGAGCTTTTCCCTGAAATCAGTCTTTTCCGAGCAGTTTCCCGCCGACGCACATCCTTCGCACTGATGATTGCAATTGTTGCTTTCAGCCATATTAACCTTCTTAAAAAAATTATTCTCCCTATATAATATAATAAAAAAAAATCATTTCGGCAATCAAAACTTGCAGTTCAAAACTTGCAGTTCAAAACTTGCAGTTCAAAACTTGCAGTTCAAAACTTGCAGTTCAAAACTTGCAGGGCAGAACTTGCCTTTTTCTCTCCCTCGTGTTAAAATAAAAGCATGAGTACACATATCAACGCAGCGGAGGGAGCCATCGCGGATTCGGTGCTTCTTCCCGGGGACCCTCTCAGGGCAAAATTCATAGCGGAGAATTTTCTCAAGGATGCCGTATGCTACAATGAAGTTCGTGGCATGTACGGATTTACCGGCACATATAATGGAAAGAAAGTTTCCGTACAGGGAACAGGCATGGGACAGCCGTCGCTCTCAATCTACGTGAACGAGCTTTTCAGATTTTATGGAGTGCAAAAAGCAATCCGTGTGGGAACATGCGGGGCCGTAAAAAAAGAGATTGCGCTTAGGGACGTGATTTTGGCACAAGGAGCCTGCTCTGACTCAGCCCTGAACACCGGAAGATTCGAAGGAATGCACTATGCGCCCATCGCTGATTTCGGTCTTTTGGAAAAGGCACATCTCAAGGCAGCCGAAATGGGACTGAACGACCATGTTGGACTCTGCGTCTCAAGCGACAATTTCTACGACGACAAATCCAAGTGGAAACTCTGGGCTGAATACGGTGCCTTGGGGATTGAGATGGAGGCAGCCGAACTTTACACACTTGCAGCAAAGTTCGGTAGGAAAGCGCTTGCAATCCTTACAGTGAGCGACCACATCCTTTTGGGAGGAGAGACCACGGCGGAAGAGAGGCAGACTTCATTCACGAACATGATAAAGCTTGCCCTAGAGACTGTCACGGCCTGATTTCCAATGCTGCATAAAAAATTCCCGTCCCTACTCGCCCTTCTCCTTTTCGTCATTTTGCCATGCACGGCGGGAGGAATCTCGCAATGGTGGACGGAAGTCACATCCCCAAGTCTCTCGCTCGATTTTTCGCTCAGGATTCAGGACGGAAAGCCCCAAGCCTCCGATGAGAATTTTTTCCGGTGGAAAGACAAATCCGGGGACTCCGCAAAAGACGGACTGGACGCGACTACGGGTGCCTCAAAATCATCTTCTACCAGACGCTTTGACTCCGTTCTCTACCCCTCCGAAAAGGACACGACCCCCGCTTTTCCAGAATCGCTCCGGAATCTCTTTTTATACGCAGTCACATCGCAGAATTTTATGGACAAGGACGATTTTTTCCTGACCCAGGACGGAAGCAGGATTTTGATTCAGTTCAGGCACAGGGGAACGGCCTATAAAATCCAGAGTGACGAAAAGGGATTTTTGATTTTCAGCGCGCCAGTCTCAAATCAGATTGAGGTAAAAAAGGAGCCTCCGTCAAAAGAGGATGAAAATCCGGCAGAGATTGAAAAACAAGATGAGCCGGTTGAAGAAAATGCGGCAGAAGAAAGACCTGCGGATGACTCGAACGATGCTCAAGAGGAAAATCCAGAGCTTACGGAAGAGCCTCAGGAAAAAAACGGGGATGCCAAGACAGATTCAGCGGAGAGAGAAAGCGTTTCCTCCCATTTTTTTGTGGCAAAATCAGTCTCGACACAGGATGAAAACGGAATTTTTATAATCTCAGACAACTTCAAGAACGATGCGGCGGAAATTTTATGGGATTCCCTGCCCTATGAGGCTGAGATGCCGAATCCCTCAAATTCCTTCTATTACAAGGGAAAGATTTCAATCAGCTTCGACGGAACAAGACTTAGCGTAAAAGGAAAAATCAAAAAGGTAAAGAGCCAAGCGTCAAAAAACTGACCCCTCACCATTCACTTCCCACCTTCCCTTAGTCCAGCTCGATTCCGCCCGTGTAAAGCTGATAGTAGCGACCCTTTTTGGCAAGAAGCTCATCGTGGGTTCCGCGCTCAATGATGTTTCCCTTCTCCAAAACGATTATCTCGCTCGCGTTTCGGACGGTGCTCAGACGGTGCGCAATCACGAAGACGGTCCTTCCCTCCATGAGACGGTCCATTCCCTTTTCAATGAGGGCCTCGGTTCGAGTGTCGATTGATGATGTGGCCTCGTCCAAAATCAGTACCGGCGGATCTGCTACCGCTGCACGTGCGATGGCAAGAAGCTGTCTCTGTCCCTGGCTCAGGTTTCCTCCGTCTCCGGTAATAACTGTGTCATAGCCTTTCTCAAGGTGCCGGATAAAGGAATCTGCGTTGGCGAGTTTGGCGGCTGCAAGTACCTGTGCTTCGGATGCCTCAAGATTTCCGTACTTGATGTTGTCGCGGATTGTTCCCGTAAAAAGATGGGTGTCCTGCAAGACCATGCCCAGGGACTTCCTCAAATCATCCTTGGCGATGTCCTTGAGCGGAATTCCGTCGTAGGTGATTGAGCCCGCCCCTTCCCCGATGTCGTAAAAGCGCGTGAGAAGATTGGTAATTGTGGTCTTTCCGCTTCCCGTAGATCCGACCAAAGCGATTTTCTCACCCGGACGTGCGTGCAGGTTGATTCCATGAAGGACCTCCTTCTCCGGCACATATCCGAAAGAGACATTCTCAAACACGACATCGCCGTTCAGCTTCGTGAGCCTGTAATTCTCGTCGTCAGCAAATGACTGAAGCTCCTCCTCACCATCGGAATCAGGGGATTTTTTAAGCACAAGGGATTTCGGAACTCTCCATGCCCACTCACCCGTGTAGGCGAAGGACTGGACAAGACGCTTCTTTCCGTCTGAGGATGCCGCGGGAACAGTTTCGGATGCGTTCACAAGCTTTACGTTTCCCTCATCGAGCTCGCCCTCCTCGTCAATCACGGCAAAGATACGCTCGGCACCGGCCAGGGCATTCAGGATTCCGTTGAACTGCTGGCTCATCATGGTGATGGGTCGGCTGAAACTCCTTGTGTACTGAAGGAACGCCGCGATGGTTCCCAAATCAAGATGACCTCCGATCACGCGAAGGGCTCCGATTATCGCGACCACGGCATACTGCATGTGGCTCAGGTTTCCCATAATCGGGAAGAGAATGTTGGCGAACGTGTTGGCCCTTGTTCCCGCCCTGCAAAGCTCATCGTTAATCCGGTTGAAATTCTCAACGGCCTTTCCCTCGTGGTTAAAGACCTTGATTACCTTCTGCCCCGAAACCATTTCCTCCACATATCCGTTTACGGCGGCTATGGCTTTCTGCTGGTCCCTGAACGCTGCGGCAGATTTTTTTCCGATTACTCCCGCAAGCATTATGGAAAGGAACATGAGGGCTATCACCACGGCGGTAAGGAGGGGACTCAAAATCAGCATCATGACGAAAATGCTCGCGACGGAAATGACGCTGGAGAAAAGCTGCGGTATGGTCTGGCTCATCATGTCGCGGAGAGTGTCGATGTCGTTCGTGAAAAGAGACATGAGCTCACCGTGCGTGTGAGAGTCAAAGTAACGGAGCGGCAGGGTCTCAAGCTCGCTGAACAAATCGGTGCGGATTTTGTAAAGGGTCCGGGATGAGATGTGCAGCATGATTCTGGAGTTGACCCAAGTGGCAAGCGCGCCGAAAGAGTAAATCACGACCATCAGCAGGATGATTCTGACAAAGGGTGCGAAATCAAGGGCGGAAAGAGATCCGGCATTCTTGAATTTCCCCGCAAGCTCCACAAGTCCGTTGATTGCGGGTTTAAGAAGATAGTCCCCCGCGACCTGGGCACCGGCACTGATGAGCACGGCAAAAAAAACAAGGATGAGAAGCAGCTTGTATTTTCCTATATATGCAATCAGTCGGCTGATTGTCTTTTTGGCGTTTTTGGGTTTCGCCATCCCCTTCATCGGTCTAGGCATATTTTCCTTCCTTAATTCTGCGATTGCTGGGACTCGTAGACTTCACGGTAAATCTCATTGTTCTTCAAAAGTTCCTCGTGGGTTCCGAATCCGTCAATCTTTCCGTTGTCCATAACGTAGATGATGTCAGCGTCCTGCACCGAGTTGATTCTCTGCGCGATGATTATCTTCGTGGTGTCGGGAAGCGTGTTCCTGAGAGCAGTCCTGATTCTCGCGTCGGTCGCTGTGTCAACCGCCGATGTGCTGTCGTCCAAAATGAGAATCTTCGGTTTTTTGAGCAATGCACGAGCGATGCAAAGTCTCTGCTTCTGTCCGCCCGAGATGTTCACTCCCCCCTGTCCAAGGTCGGTCTCATATCCGTCGGGGAAAGATGTTATGAACTCATGTGCGTCCGCGGCACGGCAGGCATCCTCAATCTCTTTCTGGGTCGCGTTCTCGTTTCCCCAAAGCAGGTTCTCACGGATTGAGCCGCTGAAAAGGACGTTCTTCTGGAGCACCATGGAAACACCGTCGCGAAGGGATTTCAAATCATACTTACGCACGTCAATCCCGCCGACAGATACCGTACCCGAAAGCACGTCGTAAAGCCTTGGAATCATGGAGACGAGGGTGGTCTTGGAGGAGCCTGTGCTTCCGATGATTCCTACGACCTGCCCGCTTTCTATGTGCATGTCGATTCCGTTCAGAACGCAGTTTCCCGGATCCTTCATGTAGCTGAAAGTCACGTTCTTGAAATCTATGGTTCCGTTCGGCACTCGGTTGAACACGGCCTTCTCAGATTTTCCGTCCTCGGTCGCGATGCTGATTGGCTCCGGATTCCTGATTTCGGGAACCTCGTCAAGCACTTCCAAAATACGCTGCACGGATGCCTTTGAAAGGACGAGCATTATGAAAATCATGGACATCATCATAAGGGACATGAGAATCTGCCCGATGTATGTGATGAAGGAAATGAGCTCGCCTGTCTGCATGGAGCCGAACGCAATCATCCTGCCTCCGAACCAAAGCGCCACGATGATGCACGTGTAGATTACAATCTGCATGAGGGGTCCGTTCAGAATCACGAGTTTTTCGGCATGGACCTGAGCGGAGCGGACAGCATCGGCTGAGTCAGAGAATTTCTTGTTCTCAAAATCCCCACGGACAAAACTCTTCACCACACGGATTGCGGTAAGATTTTCCTGCACGGTGTTGTTGAGCTTGTCGTACATTTTCATCATCACTCCGAAGCGCGGAAATGCGGCGGTTCCAATCAGCACGAGACAGACAGCAAGAACCGGGATGGCCACGAAAAATACGGTCGCGAGCCTTAAGTTGATGAAGCACGCCATGATTGTGCCTGAGACCAGCATGAACGGAGCGCGGAAACACATGCGGATTATCATCTGGTAGGTGTTCTGCACGTTGGTCACGTCGGTAGTGAGCCTTGTCACAAGGGACGATGTGGAAAAGCGGTCGATGTTGCCGAAAGAAAAATCCTGAATCTTCGAAAAGAGACGGCGGCGCAGGTTCCTTGAAAAACCAAGGGACGCAAGGGCTGAAAAACGTCCTCCGAGTGCACCGAAAAGAAGCGAAATCAGCGAAAGAGCGACCATCAGTCCACCCACGGCGGCCACATAGGGCAGATTTTTGTCGGCGATTCCATTGTCAATAATTTTTGCCATCAGCAGGGGAATGACAGTCTCAAGCACGACCTCCCCAATCATACTGACGGGACAGAGCAGGGAAAAAGCCTTGTAGCGGCCCTCAAGCCCCTTCATTAATTTAGATACAGTAGACATAGCTTAAAGTATAACAAAAATCCACCGCCGATTCAATTAATTTTTTGTTATATGTAGAAGGCAAGTGCAAATCTAAATTAAACTTGGGAATTGTAAATCTAAAAGAGGAACCGCTTTCATTTACGGTGAGAACCAAAGCAAGCTGTCGCTTGCTAAGGAGTTTTGATTTGCTCGCAAGGCTCTCATTTTTCTGTCGAAAAACCATCAAAACTCCCAATCCTTTAGTCAAAGTGCGGTATAAGGTATTTGTCTCCCTTCGGTTGGCTGGAAACTACGTTGCCAATAGCACCGCACAAATGCCTGCTTGTCTCGAACCTCACCTACATTACAGCGTTTCCTCTATCAACATTAAATTTCCCATTTAACATTTGCAGCACTTGCCTTATACAGTTCTTTCACTCTTGTGATTTAGATTAACACATACTAACGACATTAATTTTTTGTTATATGTTCAGGGAGAGTATGATGGACGCGGACTTTGTGCATGGAAAATGGGGATGTAAAAATAGATGACAAAACTCTGAAAGTGATTTATAATGCAAGTGCATACGACAAGGCTGAGGATAAGAAGATCCGGGATTTTCTCCGCTTCATACACACGAACAGTACCGGTGAGGATGATTTACTCAAGGAATTTGAGCAAAATCTTAATTTGAGATTGTGAGTTTTACTGTTTTTTCCGTCAGGAAAAATGGGAGCCTTCGCGACCAAAGTAAAACTCATTAAGCAAGCGTAGGCTTGCGGAGAGTACGCCGCCATGAACTTACACGACAGGGACATACAGAGAATCACAAGAAGGGAAGCTCTTGCCGAGGGAATGGCAAAAGGCCAGCAACAAAAAGCTATTGAAGCTGCGGAGAATCTTCTGCGGATGAACATTCTATCCATTGAGCAGATCGCTCAGGCACAGGGGCTTCCGTTGAGAAAAGTACAGGAGCTCTCTGAAAGACTTTGCGTAAAACCCTAGCAGTTAACTCTTTATTCGTCAATGTCCGCTAAGCCGGTGCACCAGTGTTTTTGCGATGCTAAGGTCGCCCGGTGAAAGATGCCGGATGTCGTGCAGGATTTCATTTATCTCAGGATTTTCCACTCGCCTCGGAGATTCGTTCCCGGTCACCAGGTATTCCACGCTCACATCAAGGACTTTTGCGATTTTTACGGCTGTTTCGGCGGAGGGTGTACTCCCCAATTTTATTCCCTGTCCAATATTCGTGAGGCTGAATCCACATTCCTTGGCAAGATACGTTCTATTTATTCCCTTATAATCCAATTCTTCGTCAACTCTTCGCCAAAAATCACTCATAGCCACAATAATCTAAGAAATTCCTGATTTTTTCGCCAAAAACTGTAGATTTTCTGACTTTTTGTGATATACTCAGTAATTACTGACTTTTTATTAATAAATCAGAATATTCCTAGTGGGAAAGGTTATGGATAAAGAACAAAACAGAAACATATTTCCATTTGGACTTTTGTTTTTCAAATTTCTGCCAAATGCACAACGAGGGATTTATGGCTTCAAAATTTCTTACTAACACTAGCAAAGAGGATTCGCTTTCTGAAAGAATTAATTCAAATATAAAAACCAGCTCAAAATTGGATTTTCTAGTTGGATATTTCTTCTTTTCCGGATTTTGTGAGATTTCCAATGAGTTAAAAGACAAGCCGCTTCGCATTTTGATAGGCATGGATGCAGAAGTTGATTTGAACAACTGCATTGTAGAGTATACCACAAACAGTAAAAATGACGATGAGCAAGAAAAAAAGGAAATAATAAGAAATAAGTATTATAACAGTCTTAAAAAAATCATTAACAAGGCAGATCTTTTGGATTCAAGAGATTTTGAAAAATCCTATCACATTTTTTGTGAAAAACTGGAAAACGGTACACTTGAAGTAAGAAAAACAAAAGACCCGAATCATGCGAAGATGTATCTGTTTTACATCAAAAATCGTGATAATAATCTTGATGAAAGCAAACTGATTGTTGGCTCAAGTAATTTTTCAATCCAGGGTTTTAAGGCTCGGAATGAAATAAACGTCTATTTGCAGGATGATAATGATTTTAAAGATGGTAAAAAGATTTTCGACGATTTATGGGAAGATTCAATTTCTTTGGTTAATCAAGACAACAAAGATGAATTTAAATCCCTAGTCCTTGAGCATACCTGGCTTGAAACACTTCCCACTCCATATCTGATGTACGTCCGTGTATTATATGAATATTTCAAGGAAACCAAGGATTACATCAAAACTCCAAAAGAAATTACCCACGACAGGATGAATCAGTTTTTTGACGTCTCATATCAGGTTGATGCAATACGGGAAGGAGTTGCAAAGGTAAAGAAACATTCAGGCTGTATTGTCGCCGATGTTGTAGGCCTCGGAAAGTCTGTTATTGCCAGTGCCATTGCCGCAAACCTTGACAAAAGGACAATAATCATTACACCGCCACATCTGAAAGCACAATGGACGGATTACGCCTCTGATTTCGGCTTACGGGGCTGCAAAATTTATACATCCGGCAAACTTGAAGAAGCGGCTTTTGAAAACAGAAACTCTACAGATTTGGTAATCATTATAGATGAAGCACACAGATACCGAAATGAAAATACAGAAGCTTATGGCTATCTTCATCAGCTTTGTGCAGGAAATCAAGTCATCCTTCTTTCCGCCACTCCTTTTAACAACAGACCTGAGGACATTTTCTCCCTAATCAAACTGTTTCAGATTCCAGTGCGCTCTACAATTCAGACGGTAAACAATCTTGCGGATCAAATGACTCTCCTTGCAAAAGAATATAATGAATTGAAAGAACAGCACAGGGATAAAAAAACAACGGAAAAACAATTCAATGAAGAGTCGCGGGAACTTGCCGAAAAAATCCGTGAGATTCTTGCCCCCGTTGTAATAAGAAGAACTCGTGTTGACTTGGAAAAACTGGATGATTATAAATCGGATCTTGCAGCCCAGGGCATTTTATTTTCTGATGTAAAGCCTCCCAAGTCTCAGACCTATGAACTGGGAGATCTTTCGGATTTATACATCCAGACTTTGGAACAGCTCACAAATGAAGAAAGTGGATTCAAGGGAGCGCGTTACAAACCCCTTACATATCTAAAATTTGAATCTAAAGAAAAGTCTAACCTTGATAAAAAGCTTGTCAAAAAATATTCGCAGTATTTTGATGATATGGAAAACTTCAGTTCTGGTCAGAGGAATATGGCGGAATTCATGAAGCAGCTTTTGGTAAGACGTTTTGAAAGCTCAAAGTACAGTTTTATTCAGACGCTTAAAAACATAAAGAAATCCATGGATACATTGCGCCGATGGTTTGTAGAATTTGAAAGAATACCTATGGCAAAGAAAGCGAAGCTTCCTGATGTAGATGACCTTAAGGCAATTCTAGGAGATGACGAGGACGGTCTTTTTTCCGGTACCGATGAAATATTCCAATGCACCATGTCAAAGGAAAATCAAAAAGGAATTTGGTATATCGATGCAGCCGATGTAAGGGAAGATTTTATAAAGGACTTGGATTCTGACATCAAGCTTATAGACGGATTTCTTTCACAGTGGGAAAAGACTGAAAATGATCCAAAACTAAAATCCATAGAATCAAAGATAAAATCATCATTAAAGAAAGAACCTGACAGAAAGGTCATCATCTTTACTGAATTTTCTGACACTGCAGATTATCTTGCGAGAAACTTCGAAAAAGATGGTCTTAGAGTAATGATGTACTCGTCCAAAGTCGCCTCAAAAACCAACAGGGATCTAATCCGCTCAAACTTTGATGCCGGCTATCCAAAAGAATTACAAAAAGACGATTACGATGTCCTTGTTGCGACAGATGCAATCTCTGAAGGATTCAGCCTCCACCGAGCCGGAACTATTTATAATTATGACATTCCTTACAATCCCACAAGGGTCATTCAGCGCGTAGGACGAATCAACCGCATAAACAAAAAGGTATTTGACGAGCTTTTCATTTACAACTTTTTTCCAACTGCAACCGGAGAAGAAATCAGCCACACAGCGGAAATTTCAACTTTTAAGATGAAACTCTTTCAAGCCATCCTGGGAGCCGACACAAAAATCCTTACAGAAGATGAGACAATTGAAGGTTATCTTGGTAAAGAATTTACGGATGCACAGAACAATGCAAATTCCGCTTCTTGGGATGTTGAGTTTAAAAACGAACTTTCTGCCATCCGGAAAAATGAACCTGAGATTCTTAACGCTGCGATTGAGTTGCCGCAGAGATGCAGAATCGGACGCAAGAATATTAACTACAAACATGCAAAACAGGATTTACTTGCACAGGAACTTTTTGAAGACATAAAGGAAAAAGGTGTACTTCTCTTTTCCAAAAAGGGAGACGCATTCAGATTCTGTTTTGCGGCTCAAGACGGCTCAACAACGATGGTCAGTCCACAGCAAGCTTTGACCTTATTCAAATCCAAAAAAGATGAAAAAGGAGACAAAGTTTCTGACGCATTTTATCCAATGTACGAAAAGGCAAAATCAGAAAGCGGCGTTGTCAAATCGGCAGCAAAGAATGGCACAACAAATCAAGAAGCCTGTAGAATTTTGTTTTTTTTAAAAGGCAAAGCTACTAAGGAAACAGATTCTGAATATCTGGAGTCAATTATTAATGTCATCAGCTGGGATTCCATACCAGAATTCTATGCCAGGAAAATTTCACATATCAAACCAAATGACACGGATGCTTTGGAGCAAATAAAAGAAATCATCCCGGCTTCATATCTTAATTCACTAATTGAAAAAGAGCATAAGATTGGATCAGAACCGGAGACCATATTACTTGCAGAAGAACTTAAATAGGAGAATATGAGCCATGAAAACATTCGAAGTAACACAGGACTACAACTCCAAAACGTTTGCAGATTTTATCTATGATTTTCTTCCAGAGGATTATTCCCCAAAAAAGCAGCAGGCTTACTTTGATTACACAAACATTGAAGAAGGTTATAAGCTTGGAACATGCAAAAGCCTGAATCTTGATATATATGAATTCAGGACAAAAAGCAAAAGGGATCCGCGAGTTACCCTCACACGGGAAGTAGTTTCCCTCATGAAAAAATATGGTTACAATCAAAATGCACTGGTAGTCTTTTATTCAAGCAAATCACACAACTGGCGGCTATCACTTATCACAACAGATTATGAAGTTGTAAATGACAAAGTGAAGGCTCTTTACTCAAACCCAAGAAGATTTTCATTTAGACTGGGAGCAGAATGTAAGGCACACACACCGCAGACAATGCTCTTCAAAAAGGGACCCATCAACAAGCATACGGAAAACGGTAAAACACTAACTGCGATTGAGGATTTGAAAAGTCGATTCGCACTGGAAGTTGTCAGCAAGCAATTCTTTAATGAATACAAAGTTTTCTATGAGGATTTTGTCCAATACATAACCGGGAACCGATATATAAAAAACGGCAGCAAAGGAAAATACGAACGTAAATCTGTAAGCAAGGAAAACACCAAAATATTCAGTCAATTCAAAAAGATTGCTGATGGTGATTATGACCTCGCATGTAAATATGTCCGCGATTATATAAAGAAATTTATGGGACGTCTTGTATTCCTACAGTTCCTGCAGAAAAAAGGATGGCTTGGAGTTGCAAAGAATGATTCATGGGGAAACGGCAATAAAAACTTTCTCATGGATTTGTTTTCATCCACGAAATACAAAAATGATTTTTTGAAGAAAGTACTGGAACCACTTTTCTTCGGAATGTTGAATACAGATTTGAATGACAGGAAAAAACTTTTCGATTCAAAAAAATGGGATTTAGATTTACTCGAAAACTTTAAGCAGATTCCATATTTGAACGGAGGTCTTTTTGAAGATGATATTCTTGACCACATTGATATGAAGTTCCCAAAAGAAATGTTTTCAAATCCTGCAATGGTTGACAAGGAGCGGAGTTTCAATGACAAAAAGGACTACTCAAAAGAACCCTACCCCTTTACTGAAAGCTGCGGCCTTTTGGATTTTTTTGCCCGATACAACTTTACGATTGACGAAACCGACCCCGCCGACATGGAGATTGGTGTTGAGCCCGAAATGCTGGGTAAGATTTTTGAAAACCTTCTTGAGGACAACAAGGACAAGGGAGCGTTCTACACACCAAAGGAAATCGTCCAGTACATGTGCCGTGAAAGCTTAATAGAGTATCTTAAGGATAACCGTCATTCCAACAAAGAAAGTCATTCTAACGAAGACAGTCATTCCGAACTTGATTCGGAAACTAAAATCCGCACTCTTGTAACAACTCACGTTTCGGATTTTAATGACACAGAAAAGAAGGAGCTGATTAAAAATCTCAAGACTGTAAAAGTTTGCGACCCAGCTGTAGGTTCCGGTGCTTTTCCGATGGGTATGCTAAATGAACTCTTTGCCTGTCGCCTTGCACTGGGAGAAAATGAGGATGCGGCTGAAATTAAAAAACAGATTGTAAGAGAAAACATTTATGGCGTTGACATAGAAAAAGGTGCCGTTGACATTGCCCGCTTGCGTTTCTGGCTTGCAATCATTGTAGATGAAAAAGAACCCATTCCCCTGCCAAACCTTGACTACAAAATCATGCAGGGAAACAG
>DFKI01000042.1 GCA_002373325.1 Treponema sp. UBA3649 | reverse complement strand
AATATTTTCATGCTGAAGCCCTGTCAAGGCGAGGATTCCATGATTTTTTATTTTATGTTGACAAAAGCAGATTAGCGTATTAAGATTGTTAACATGGGCTTTCGGAGAATTTCAAGTTTTTTTTTCAAGATTTCGTCCTTCACACTTCCCGGAGTCCACGCATATCAGGCATTTGGAGTGTAAGAGGGATGAAAATCCGCCTTTTAAATAGAATTCTTTTGATTTTCATGGCCACGGGAATCTTTTTTTCATGTGCGACGGACCGGAGGACTTTTTCCGGCAGCGTGGAGATTGACGGCGAGGAGGTTGACGGAATCACCGCTATCAAGATGCTTGCCCCGGAACTCTGCAAGGATGAGCCTTCTGCCGAGAAGACCGGGATTTTTCTTTCCGTGTACCCCTCTGAGCTTGAGCCGCTTCTTTCCTCCGTGCAAAATGACGTGCGGTTCCTGATTGATTCCTTTACCGAGGAGTCCGGAGCCGCGTCACAGAGACAGGCCATAAGGAACCGTTTTCTGAGTCTTCCCTCGGGGGCTTTCATTACCGATGACCCGCGCATACAGAAACTTTTTTCGGACTGTGACAAAGTGCTCTCTGATTTTGTCCTTTTGCAGGAGATTCAGTCCCTCATTGACTCTGTTCCCGAGAAAATCACGGTGACTTCGGACGGAAAGAAAAAAAATTACGAGATTGAGAGACTCAGCGGGGATTTTGAGTCCTCATATCTAAGGTCACAGAAGGCTCTTTCCGAACTTTACTACGACGTGGCGGAAATCCAGTTCTCCGGAAAAACTCCCGAGGCAAGGATAAGGCTTTTTGAGCTTTTCGACATGGGATGCAAACTGAGCGGAGAAAATCCGGGCCTTGCCAGAAGCGTAAGGATGTCACGTCTTGCTGCGGAAATCGGGGATGATTTTTTAGGCATGGCTGACTTTGAGGACAGGGAGAAGGGGCTTGACTGGTACAAAACATCGCTCGGAATCTACGAGGATTACCCGAAGACCTCCCAGAAGGTTGCCCTAATCTCCTTTGAGCTCGGAAGGGACATGCTTGAGGCCGCCAAAATCGAGGAGTCGGAATCGAGGAAGAGTGAGCTGCTTGAAAAATCAGTCTTGCTTCTTGAGGCCGCCGGAAAATACAAGGGGGCTACGGAGCTTTTGGAGCAGGCACTCGAATTAAGGAACGAATTTTAAAAATATCTCTACATATTATGGAAGAAAATTTTCAGGAGGAAGATTTTATGAAGAAAACATTTCTGACGGCATCCGCTTTGATTTCGGCTCTTTTGTTTTTTGCGGGATGCGCTTCAGATTCAGTGGCGGGGCTTGCGAGTTCAAGCGATTCGGTAGGCTCAATCAGAAAACTCTCCAAGATTCTCACTAAGGACAGCTCCAACCAGGAGGCGGCTGATGTTTTCGACGAGATTTACAACCGCGAGATGGAAAAAAATCTTGCTGTGATTGAGAACGGAACCGACGCGATCCTTGCTGATTTTGCCGGAAGCCAGGGAAAGGAAACTCCTAAGGAAGCCCTTGAGGACATTGTGTCCAAGCTTGAGGGACGCGAGGGAAAGAATCCTCCTGTGGTGACGGACAATATCGCCGTGAAAAAGGTCGTTGAAGATATGACAGCCTTAAAGTCCGCTTACTATGACCTTATGGAAATCCAGAAGGCGGTGAAAGACATGCCCGAGGAGATTGGAAGCGATTCAGTCTATACCGTGGACAAGAGCGGAGAGGATTTCGAGAAGGGATGGTCCAAAACGTCGGATGCCATCGCGGATTTCTATGTTCTTTGCGGGGATTCCATGATTCCGACACAGGGAGACACTGACCTTGAGAATGTCATCGCAATTTATGAGAAAAAGGCTTATCCTGCATACATGAGCTATGACAAGAGCCAGAAGTGCAAGAAGACCATCTCCAAGCTCTACATACAGCAGGGGGATGAGTACCGCGTGAAGGCAAATACCCACAAGAGCGATTACGAGAGCGCCGAGGATGATCTTGGAAGAAGCTCATACAGCACTTTGGGAGCTCTGAGCTCTGATTGCGCCGAGGTTGCCTACAGGACTGCGCGTTACTGGGACAGCGGTGCGGACGTCACCTCAAAACTCAGCGAGGTTGAGGAGCTTGCGAAGTTCTTTGACGAGAACAGATAAGGAAAGTCTCTGATCAATTCGCGTTATCCGGGCGTTTTTTTGATTGCCGGGGGCTATTTTTTGTAACCAAAGAGTAGTCCCGGTTGGTTTAAAAGTGCGGGCAGAATTCACATCTCTAGCTGCATAGTCAGAAAGCCTCCTTCAAGGGGATTTTGTCAGCATATTTTTTTTCTGAGGAGGACTCAATGAAAAAAAGGTTCTTAAAGTTTTTGATTCCGGCGGCGGCTGTTTTTGTTGTCCTGCTGGTGGGCTGTCTTTCGGCACAGTCTTATCTTGACAGGGGGGATGCGGTCAGCGCGATTGAAAAGCTCTCCACTGCCCTTGCCAAAAAACCGGGGGATCAGGAGGCGGCTGACATGTTCGTTTCCGTCTATCCTTCCGAAGTGGAGAACAGGCTTCAATATACTGAGCGCACCGTTGATGATGTTATCAATGATTTCGTCAGGGCACAGGGAGCCTCATCACTCAGCTCTGCGCTTCAGACAAAGAAGTCATCTTTGGGCTCGGGACGTTTTTTGAGTGATGATTCTGAAATCCGCTCGGTGCTAAGGGAATCCGAGGTTATCTACAGAAATCTCAAGGATCTGAACAGAATCCAGAAAGCAGTCGTAAAGGTTCCCTCCGAGATTGGAGATGCCGTAAAGGGCGAAGTTTATTATGTGGAAAAATACAACGACAATTTTTCAGGCATGTACTCGGACGCTGGAAGAAGCATAGCCGAGTTCTACTATGCGCTTGGAGATGCCGCTTCACCGGGAAGTACAAGAGAGGAAAAGAAGCAGGTTTACGAGCTTTACGGAAAGGTCGGCGAATACAGCGTGGGTGTCTCGGGTGTGAGCAACAAGAGGGCACAGGCAGCATACAATGTCGCCGAGGATTATCTTTCCGGAAGGACAATCTCCGAGAAAAAAGAGGCTTTGAACTGGTTCAACAAGGCTCGTCAGGCTGTCTCAAATTATAATGACACGTCACGGCGCATTCAGGAGACCAACTATGAAATCGGACGTCTTTACATGGACGGAATCGACGAGAACAACGCCTCTTACTCAACCAAGAGTGACCTGCGCTCCGCAATCAGTGCGTTTGAGGATGCTGGAAACTACAAGGACGCTCCACAGTGGCTTGCGAAGGCACGTGAGATTCTTTACAGGCTTGAGAATCCCGAACCGGTGGAGGAAGAGGACGATTCTTCTGGCAGATACGGAACTGGAACCGTCTCAGGGGGAAGCTCATCAGGCTCAGGTACTTCATCCGGCACATCAAGCGGAGGAACAACAGTCTCTGTTCCCGATGTGACGGTTGACAGAACTGCCTCCCATGCGGACTTCCAGTGTCTCAGCCCCGTGGTCTACACTTATGACTATGGAACAGCCTACGCTCACATAGGATTCATCGTTGACGAGGAGATTCCTCTGAAAATGCGGTGTCTTGTCACCAAAGTCAACACCGGAAATGCCGTTCCTGTGACAATCGCACGGGGAAGCCAGAGACCGGACGTGATGAATGAGATCAAGAACAAGGCTGGCACGAGACTCCCTGCGGGAAATTTCTATGTGATTTCCCTTGAGGTGAAGAGGGCCGGAAAATTCTCATATTCATATACGGATCAGGAAGGATGGGCCTACACGATGATCTCGTCAAGCGGCAGAAGCTCAACCATTTCTCCCGAATACACAATCTCGGACAGCGAAATCAACAGGCTGACCACCCCCGCAGGTTTCGTAAGATACGACGAGGATGTTCTCTATTCTCCGAAGAGCGGAGGATTTTCTGTCGTCATAACTGTCTACGACGTGAAGACTCCAAGAACCAAGGATCACATCAAGGTAATCCGCAATACGACGGGCGCCTATGTATCAAGGGTCTCAAAACTTTTCGAGGACTCCGAGAGCATCTCTTACGAAGTGAATTTCAGCGGCGCAAAAAATGACGGAGAGATTTCTTTCTTCGTGCTCAACGATTTGAACGAGAACATGGGACTCAGAATGAACTCAGGCAGGGTCATCACCTATCCTTCCGAATCCGCCATCCCGGTGTTCACGGTTTCCCGCTCGGAAATACAGTCAAAGGCCATTATTGAATATGGATCCGGCGTTGTCTATCCTGAGATTGAGAAAACAGTCCGCATTCCGTTTACCCTCAGAAATTATACTGAAAGCGCGATCGGAGTTTCGAACATCCGTGTGCACCTTAACTCCACGAACGGTACTGTCTTAGGCGTACAGGCTCTCAAGGACTCATCCGGAACATATTATCTCACTCTCAGCAACGTCACAAGATCCGGCGATGTGAGATTCTCAGTGAGCGACTCAAACGGATATACAATCACTCCGGGCATATATAACTCATCGGTAGGCGCGTATACCGAAAAAGCCTTCTCACCGATCTACAATGTGGATGCCGCCCAGATTTATACACCGGCTCCAGTTGTGACAAAGATTCCATCCGTTTCATACGGATCCATGAGTTACGGCAATTCCGTTGCTTTCCTCAATTTCACGGTCACGAATTATGACGGGGTGATTGGCGGAAAGAACATTGTCATCGCATCCAACGGAACAGGCGGAAGTCTTACCGATGTCATTGCGGCGGATGACAAGACCGTGAAGACCAGCCTTGTAAAATCAAGGTCATACTCGGTCAAGCTTGTCAACATAAAGCAGGACGGAAACATCAGTTTCTATGTGCGCGATGATTCCGGGGCAATCATAGCTCCTGCGGGAGTCACCGGCAAATTCTCACCCAAGGAATACTTCGTAAACAAGAGTTCCTTCTATAATGTCTCAGAGGGCGAGGTGGAGTACGAGGCTCCGGTTTATCCGGGTACGGAATCCGTTGTTTACGTTCCAGTGAGAGTTTATGGAGGTGTCACTCCGTCAAAGGTTACTGTCGTAAGCCAGAGCGTGAAGTCCGGCTCAATCTCCTCTGTACAGCTCAAGCAGGATGTCGGAAGCGGAGGATCGGGTGTCAGGTATGTCATGGTGATCAACGGATCCGATGTGACGAAGAGCGGGGATGTAGCGTTGAAGCTGACTGATTCCAATGGACTTGTCATGCCCACCATGGATTATGTCGGAGCGGGCTCAAGTTTCGTGCCTCCCTCAATCTATATTGACAGGAACAGAATTTACTTCCCGCCGAAGGGATTGGTGACTTACGGAAATACTGTGTACAGTAAGACTGCAGGACGTGTCTCCCTTGAATTCACAGTGACGGGAATCAGCGACAAGCTTTCGGAAAAAAACATCAGGATTATCAAGAACACGACGGGCGGAAAGATGGTCGCTCTGAGCAATTCTTCATCCGGAAAATACGGCGTGGAGATTGAGAACGTGACTTCTGACGGAGTCGTGGAATTCGATGTCTACGACAATGCCGGGGTTCTGATTCCTCACAGGTCGGGCGGAAGAATTTCGGATGTTCCCTACGATTATGTAATCTACAAGTCCCAGATTTTCACGGCTCCCACGGTCACTTACGGAAATCTCTACTACTCGACGAATGTGGCGGAGGTGCATATCCCATTTACCGTGAACGATTCGTCAAAGCAGCTTGACATGAACGATCCGAAGGTGAGTACATCTGCAGGCGGTCAGTGGAAGCTTGTCTGCGTGGATTCAAATCCGAAGTTCGGGGACGGCTCAAGGGTTCATTACGAGCTTGTGTTCACCGATGTCAGTTCGACTACGGGTACGGTAAGCTTCAACGTGATGGATCCGGCAAATCACAGCACGGCCATGAAATCTAGCGACGGAAAGTCTGCTCCGACGTATACAATCCAGAAGAGCCAGATTTTCTCAGGTCCTGCAGGCGCAATCATATTCAACGGCGATGATTATTACTCAAAGACCTCTTCCCAGTACGTAGTGACTTTCACTCTCACCGACTACCCGATTCTACCAAAGTCCGCGAACCTGGAATTCATCAGCAACAGCTGCGGCGCTACGGTAAAGAACGTCTCCTCAAGGGGAAATTCTTCTTCCAGAGTCGTCACAATATGCTTCGGGGATTTCACCAAGAGCGGAACATTCTCGTTCACCATGAAGGACGGAAACGGGCTGCGTCTTGAAACCGCAAACGGAACAAAGCACAAGGTTTTCTCAATCGACACAGGCAGGGTATGGAAGAATCCGAGCATATCGGTTCCTAAGGTTTCTTATCCGGCAGATTCGTCCACGGTAAAATTCTCATTCACCGTTACGGGCCTGAACTACGTGCTTTCCGAAAGCGACATCAATGTGACGGCAAACACATGCGGCGCCTCATGGAAGATGACGAACAACGCTCCTTCCTCTGCACTGACTTCTTCCACAATGGTCACATACTCATTCACACTTTCGAACGTTGAGAAATCAGGTAACTTCAACTTTATCCTGCTCAACGCGGAAGGATCCCAGATGGGCAATGTCATGTCCGTTGCCGTGGACAAGTCAAAGATTTACGAGCCGCCGAAGCCTTATATTGGATACGGTGGAACGACTTACGGTCTTGAGGGTCAGATGGAAATCATCTTCGTCGTAAACAAGCTTACCTCACCTCGCGCGATGAAGCACATAAAGACCGTTACCAACACGACGGGAGGAAGCCTTACTTCTCTCAGGCAGGGTAACTCCGGTTCTGATTGGGTCCAGTACTATGTGACTTTGAGCAACGTGAAAAAAGACGGTACTCTCCGTTTCGATGTGCTTGATGATTCAGGAAGTCCGATTCCTGCCGAGGTTGCGGATGACGTGAATCCGAACTATACAATAAAAGTTGCGGACATCCATTCTCCCCATTCCATTTCTTATGGAGTTCCGATTTATCCTGAGACGGAGAAGACCGTGAACATTCCGTTTACCGTCACTGCCAAGGGATCAGCTCCCACGTTCAATGCGGCGAGCATCACGGTTTTGCAGAATGAGACCGGTGGAACTGTGAGCAACGTCGTTTCTGCGGGAAGCGGAAAATGGAACATAGTTCTTACGGGAGTCACTTCAAGCGGAAAATTTACCTATCGCGTGAAGGATCCGACCGGATATACTCTTGTACCCGCGTCAGAAAAATCAAACAGGTTCATGGCGACTTCCTCCAAGATTGCGCCCGGCTCCGTTGAAGTGGACACAAACGGACTTTATGTGATGCCGTTTATCACCTACGACTCCACCGTGACTTACTCCACTACGATTGAAAGAACTGCGAGCGTCAGGTTCACACTGCACAATCCGGGAAAAACTAGGCTTGGAAGCGGCAGCATGGAGTTCGTGACAAACACCTGCGGAAGCACATATAGCGCGCTTGTGGACGAAGGACGGAACAGCGAGGGATGGGGCTACAGGCTTGACATCGGCGGAATCACCAAGAGCGGAAACTATGTGGTTGCGGTCAAGAACGCTTCCGGAGCGAGGTTCAAGGTTCAGATTCCGAAGACTCTGCCGTCGAAGACTGATGTTAAGGCAGGGGTAAAGGATCTTTCAAAGACTTCTGCGACAGGTTCTCCCACGGCTGGAATTCCGGCATCAGGACTTTCCGGAAGGGATTTCCTTGAGACGCTTTCATGGACTATTGACGCGGGAAAGATTTACACAGCTCCGACACTGAAGACTTTGGATGTGGAGTATCCGAAGGTGGACGGAAGGGCGATTATTCCGTTCGAGGTGAAGGACGCGACCTTTACTTTGTCAAAGAATGACATTTCCGTAAGCCTTGGCGTTACCGGGGCAACATGGTCACTCGAAAAGATGACGAGCGGTACTCCTGCTGTCGGTAAGACAATCCGGTACAACATTGTCCTCTCTGATGTGAAGGCAAGCGGAAAGGTCGTATTTTTTGCCATGGACCCCACGAAAAACACAGCCATAAACGGACAGACAGGTACCTATGGTTCCCAGATTCTCTACGACAGCGTGTACAAGTCCGTGAAGGCTTTGATGGGAAGCAGCATGATTTATGTGACCGCATTCGACAAGCCTTGTGTGGAGCTCGGTGTCATCTGTCCTGAGAAGCTTTCCAAGAGCAACATTACCTTTGTGAGAAATACATGCGGCGCTGTTGTGGAAGAGCTTTCTATGGCAATGGATAAGCTTGGAAAACCTGTTTCGGGAAGATACAAGCTTACGGTTTCCGTTAAGACTCCGGGTGCCTTCACATTCTACATTACGGCAAAGGACGGATCGAAGATTCTCATAGAGGGACAGGACATTCCTCTTATGGCAAAGAAAGCTTCTGTTTCAGACGGCTATGAGAGTCCTACCTATACTGTCTCCGAGGCGGAAATCAAAAAGGTGACTCCGGCGAAGGTGAACTCATCAGGAAGATTTGAGGGAAGCGTAAAGACTTTGCTTGACTTGACGGATGAGGGCCAGCGGAAATTACAGGAGGAAAAACTGAAGGTTCAGGAGCTTCCGAAAGTGGAGGATCCGAAAATCAATCCGGCGTTGACAAATCCTGCAATCAGGTCCAAGACACGCTGACTTTCATTTTTCATGCCCGTCATTTTTTGAGGCGGGTGGGGGAGCTCCGGGAGACTCTTGTTTTCTGGGGTCCCCATATTTTTTTTTCATGTTACCATTCCGGCTCTTTTTTTTGTTCCATATAAAGTAACAGATAAATTCACATCAGGTTTTTCCGGATAAATGCAAATCTGTCTTGTAAGGAGGAATTATGAGCAGACACAAATTATTTATTTTGGGCGCGCTGATTTGTGCCCTGATTTTCACGGGTGGACTTGCATCCGCACAGACAAACGCAGATGTTATGTTTACCGCCAAAAAACATCCTGCGGTGAAGGACTGGTCGGCCATTGACAATTATGCGTCCAATCTGTCTTTTTCAACATCAACGTCTTATGCGACCGCAGCCGCTAAAATCTGCCAGACTTCAAGAACCGAGGAGGAAAAAGCCCGTGCCATTTTCGCATGGATTGCGCACAACATCGCCTATGACGTGAACCTTGACTCATCCTTCTGCTACAGCGCCGACGGTGTTTGGAGAAACCGTAAGGGAGCCTGTCAGGGGTACAGTCTTCTTTATGTTGAGCTTGCCAAGACTGTCGGACTCAACTGCGAGTATGCGAACGGAAACAATAAGAAAAACTGGTATCAGTACAAGAATGCTCTCGGAAGCCACGGATGGGTTCTCGTAAAACTTTCAAGCGGTAAAAAAATGCTCCTTGATCCCACGTGGGCCGCCGGAAACACCGACATGGTACAAAAGACTTTTGAGTTTGACTACAAGGACGCCTGGTTCGACGTTGATCCCTACTACATGATTATGTCCCACTATCCGAGCAGCGATTCCTGGCAGCTTCTTAATCCGACCGTGAGCATGGAGAAATTTTACGCTCTTCCCCGCGTTGAGCCTGATTTCGAGCAGCTTGGAATTGACGGAAAGGAGCTCTATGATTTTTATCTTACGCACAACAAGGCATGGGCTCCCGATCTGATGCTTGCAGTCCACGATGTAATCAAGGGCGGATCCAAAGTCAACAAGATTCCGATGGCAGGCACCCTGAAAAAGAACGAGGCGTACACTTTCAACTTTACCATTCCCCAGGGACAGCGCCTTATGATAAGGGTCAACGGCAGCTGGCAGAATCTTACGAGCGATGTTGATTTCAGCGCGAAGCCGACAACGACCGATGATGTTATCATAGGAATAGGAGGCTCCGGTGGAAGAATTCAGTATGCGCTTGTATATTCCGTATCTGACTCTCCGTCTCTTCCTTGGGCAAACGATGCGGCATCAATCAACTCACGGATTCTTGCGGCAGGCTCAGGCTCATCTTCGGGCTCAGGTTCATCTACAGGTTCAACCTGCACCACAAATCCAAGTCCGGCTCCTTCAAATCCATCTGCTGGAAGAACTGGTCCCGTGGTTCCTTCGGTGACTTACGGAGACGCCAGATATAAAGGAAAGAATCTCACAAATCTTCCTACATACACGTTTACCCTTAGAAGCAGTGGTACAGTGACGAATCAGGTTTCAACGGCAAAACCGAAAGTGCTTGTCTTCTACGCCACGTACTGTCCTTATGCAAAGAAACTGAATACGGATCTTGCCGCAAACTACAGTCAGTTTTCCGATGTGGACCTCTATCTCGTGAACGCATACAACGATTCGGATGATAAAATCACGAAGTATATCTCCGACAACAATCTTTCCGCCCTGAAATTCACATCCGGCAGTGGGGTTTCCGGCAGCGAGGGAAAGGAAGCGTTCAAGGAATACGGAAAACTGACCAACTCCGGAACCGGCTATCCCTTTGTGATTTTCATTGACTGCAACAACAAGATTCAGTATGAGCTGAACGGATGTCCGAGAGATAATCCTGCGCAGACAGTCCGCAACATAATCGACAACTATCTGATTCCAAAGAACGGACTTCCTCAGACCAATACGGGAACAAATACAGGAACAAATACAGGTGCATCAACCCAGACCCCAAGTCCCGCTCCCGCAAATCCGGCATCCCCAAAAACAGACGGACTCAATATTCCGAACACAATCAACGAAAACTTTACCCTGCTCAACGGAAGCAAGGTGACAAGCAAGGCAGAGGGAAAACCAAAGGTTCTCATTTTCTTCCAGACAATCTGCGGAAGATGCCAGTCCACCACGAGGTCTCTTGGTCCGAAGTACGAGACTTTCTCCGACGCGGACATCTACGAGATTGAGATAAACCGTGCGAAAAAAGCCGACGTGCAGAAGTTCAAGGATTCATACGGATCCGCCGCGATGAAATTCGCTTATGACGAGGCTAATGCGGCAAACGGCGTAATGTGGCGTTACATAAGGATGATTGATGGAAACGTCAGCAGCATAGGACTTCCTGTCATAGTCTACATTGACTCCAACAACGTGATTCAGAAATATGAGTCCGGAAAGTCCGTCGCTTATACCCACATCCGCGAAATCATTGACGGCTATCTGAAAGTTTCCTCAAGCGAATGTGAGGACGGTGTGTGCGAGACAAAGCCTTCTGTTCCCGAAAATGAGTGTGAGGACGGACAGTGCGAGGTACCGAAACCAGCGGAGCCCTCAAAGCCAGAGACAAAGCCGGATGTTCCCGAGAAAAAGCCATCTGTGCCTGAAAAGAAACCGGACGTTCCCGAGAAGAAACCTTCCGTTCCCGAAAAGAAACCAGAGCTTCCCGAGAAGAAACCCTCCGTGCCAGAAAAGAAACCTGAGCTTCCCGAAAAGAAGCCAAGTCCCATTCCGGATAAGGAGACTCTTTTGCCTAAGCCGCCGATTGTTCCCGAGAAAAAGGAGCCTGACCTGAAGAATCCTGTTTCCTCCGTGTTCAGCCTTGTGGACGGCGGAACGATGAGCGCGTCTGCCAGTGGAAAACCGAAGGTGCTTGTTTTCTTCACGACCAGCTGCGGAAGGACAAAGAACTTCCTCAAGAACCTGAACCGTGAGTACGAGGATTTCAGCTCCGTGGACATTCTTTTCATAGAGACCCGTAAGGCGAAGGAATTTGCCGTAAAGACTTTCAGAAACAACTATGCCCTGCCCGAGATGAATTTCGCTTACGATTATTCCAACAATGCGAAGAATGCGATGAGCGCGTACACGAAGAAGTTTTTGCCAAAGGTCAAGACCGTGAACACACCTCTCATAGTCTTCATCGACGGGGACAACAACGTTCAGGAAGTGATTCATGGAAAGGCTCTTGCCATGCCTGAGTTCAAAAAAATCATCGACAAGAGCGTTTTGAGAAAGTAGGTCACGCCGCATAAAAAAGGCCGCTTCATCATTCGGTGGAGCGGTCTTCTTATTTAAACTGGCTCTAGTCCAAATCCCCGGCAATCACATAAAGGTCAAGGGAATTTTTTGTCCACTTACGGCATAGTGACGGATAGAAATCCTGCAGCAAAAGAAAACACTTGATTGCTTCCGGCATGTTTCCGTTAAAGTAATGGCACTCACCAAGATAGAAAGTCGCGCGCTGAACAACTTCCTCATCTTTTGCCGTGGGTAAAAAATCATCCAGGGTTTTTTCCGCCGCCTCATAATCCCTTTTTATGAAGCTCGTCTTTAAGATTTCAAATAGCCGTCCCGCGTCCCCATCAACATTCTCAATCAGGTCTTCGTGGAAAATGTATGGCTCAAGGATTTTCTTCGTCTCAGCCGGATTTTTTTTCAAGAGTGACTTTGCCCTCTCCTCCGCCTCCAAGCTGATTGTCCTTTCGTGCAGGCTGTTTTTATCTCCCAGAATGTCCATGTAGGGCAGTGGCTGCTCGCGGATTCTGTCTCCGTCGTAGATTTTTTTCTCTGCCTCTTTTGTCTGAAGAAGATACTGCTTTTCGTTCAAATCCTCCACCGAGTCTTTTTTTCCGCTGATTTTCGCACCGTTTACAGTTGAGTTCACGCCCGGAAGAATCATGGCATAAATCTCACCGCTCGTTCGCTCAGGAAGGGAATCGGTCTCCTCGTCGTAATACAAATCCTTGGCCGCTCCGCTTTTGGATGACGGCATGACGGATATCTCTGTTACGACCGCATAAAAATATTCCCGGAAGTCACCCGGAGTGTCGGTGTAGGAAACCGCATAATATGGAAGACTTGCAACGGGCTTTTTCGTGCTGATTTCTGAGATTGGCCTTATGTCCCGGTAGACATGGAGAGCAGTGATGAAACCTTCTTTTACCGATGACGGAAGTTTCCAAGTCACCTCAATCTTGTTGGTCGAGACGGGGCTTGCGTTGATTTGTGACACGACCGGCCTTGATGTCTGAGCGTTGAGTGCCTGGACAAATGAAATGAGCGCGAAAATCAAAATGTGCTTTTTAAAGGAAAAGAATCTCATGTTTCGATTATCGGCATGAAATAATTGACATTAAAGGGGGGAATAGTGGATAATAAAGCGGGTTTCAAAAATCTGCTTTTTATGGAACTTTCTCAGTGAAATGGAGAATCTGATGGAGGAAAAACGCGTCTGCAAAAAGTGTCTGCTCCGGGAAAACGGAGAGATGCCGCCTGATTTGGAAAGCTACATTGAGTCAATCTCCCTTGATGACCGAACGCCGGATGATGAGTACGAGAGAAGACTTTCTGTCTGCAAGTCCTGCGCCAATCTTTTGGAAGGAACCTGCCTTGCCTGCGGATGCTATGTGGAGGTGAGGGCCGCATTCCGTGTAAAAAAATGTCCTCTTTTCCCTCCCCGATGGACAATCTGCACGGAGGATTTGTAAAATGTACTTTACGCTGGGATTTTACTGTGCTATAATTCATTCAGAGGTGATTTATGAATGAGCCTGAGATCCGCGCCGTGGTTTTTGACATGGACGGAGTTCTTTTTGACAGCGAGCGGATTACGCGGATTATGTGGGGAAAAGCCGCGGCTGAGTATGGCATAAGTGATTTTGAGACCGCCGTTCGTGACTGCACGGGTTCCTCAAGGACTGACCAGTACGAGTATCTTTGGAAAAAATATGGACGCGATTTTCCCGCCGTTGAGTTCCGCGAAAGATGCTCAGTTCTTTTTCACACTTATGCTGATGAAAACGGACTTCCGCTCATGCACTACGCACGTGAGATTCTGGACTATCTTACTGAAAAAAAATATCCTCTTGCGCTCGCATCATCCACAAGAAAAGATGCCGTCTACCGTGAGCTTAAGGAAGCGGATTTTTTCAAGTATTTCAGCGCGATAATCTGCGGGGACGAGGTGGAGCACTCAAAGCCGGATCCTGAAATCTATCTTCGGGCCTGTTCTGCTTTGGGCGTTCCTCCTGAAAATTGCGTTGCGGTTGAGGACAGTCCCAACGGAATTAAATCAGCCTATGCCGCCGGAATGATGCCTGTGATGGTTCCCGACCAGATTCAGCCGGGTGATGAAATCAAAAAACTGCTTTTCAGATTGTGCCCGACTCTTGAGGATTTGAAATCATTTTTGTAGGGGGAGCTTCTAAAAACAGGATTAAGAAGATATGGACTCATTGGACGACGACTTTAATGAAACAGAAACCAGAGAATTCATAACTGACTCACTCAAAGCTAAACGTGCCAATCAGATTGAAGGAACAGGAATCCAGCAGGCAATTAACTACTGTAATCTTTTGAAAGCTCCGTTTGCGGCTTCCAGCAATGAAAAATCCTTTGTATTTACAGACCTCTTAACAGGGCATGAAGAAGAGTTCTCTATGGAAGAATTTCCTGCTCAAGATGAACTCTGGCAGAAGTTTGTTCAAGGTAACTTGAAAAGATAAACGCGACACTTTCGAAAATCACTGAGATACTTGGAATTGAATTGTAGGTAGAAGGAAACAAGTTAAATGACTGATTTATCTAAGGGCGAAATTAAAATATATGAACAAAATGGCTCCAACAAAGTAGAAGTTATCATGCAGGATAATTCTATCTGGCTTAGTGCAGAAAAAATTGGAGAACTTTTTGACAACAAAGACCGCTCTACAATTCAACGCCATATAAAACATATATACGAAGAAGACGAGCTTTCAAAAGATTCAACTTGTGCATTTTTTGCACAAGTTCAAACAGAAGGAACAAGAAACGTTACAAGAAATATACCATATTATAACCTTGATGTCATTCTTGCAGTCGGTTACAGAGTTTCATCAAAGATTGCAACAAGCTTTAGAAAATGGGCAACAGATATTCTTCATCAATATGTTGTAAACGGATACGTAATAAATGAGAATCTTATCAAAAAAGAGCATGAAAAACTCATTGCTCTCCAGACTTTGACATCATCTCTTGCTCAAAGCATTAATTCTGAAAAGCTCGAGAATCTTGATGATATAAAAAAGGCAGTGAACTTTTTGCAGGATTTTTCAACCGGACTTATTCTTTTGGATGATTTTGACCACGGAAACCTTGATAAAAAGGGAAAGACCGAATCTCCTGCGCAAAGAATCTCAGAAGAAGAATTTCTGGAAGTAATAAATGCAATGAAGCCAGCTTTTGAAAGTGATGTTTTTGCAGTTCCAAAAGATGATGGTTTTTCGGGTGCGGTAAACAACATTTACCAGACTTTTGGAGGTAAAGAACTATACCCAACACTAGAAGAAAAAGCTTCCATGCTTTTATATTCAATTACAAAAGACCATTGCTTTCACGATGGGAACAAACGCATTGCCGCCAGTTGTTTTTTGTATTTTATGCAGAAAAACAATATGTTGTATATAAATGGTAAAAAAAGAATCGATGACGATACCCTTTTTGCAATAACCCTTTTTATAGCAGAAAGTAAATCAGAAGATATGGAAATGTTCCGTCAGATAATCATCAGCATTTTGAACAGGAGCATGTAAATTGGCACAAATTAAAAAAGACACAAGTTTAAGAAAATCCATTCTCCAGGCAGCCATTACAGGCAAATTGAAAATTGATAATGGAGAATTGAGAAATGAAGAAACCGGCAAAGAGCTTTTAGACCGCATCATAGAAGAACGCAACGCAAAAGAAAAAATGTCACACGGATTGGATTTTGCTAACGCAAAATCTGGAAAGAAAAAAACAAAAAAAGAGACGGCGTTAGCCGGCTCGAATCCGTGTGACAATATTCCAGAAGATGAAATTCCATTTGAAGTGCCGGAGAGCTGGTGCTGGTGTAGGTTGGGGGATTTAGTACCATTTGGTCAATGTGAAAATGCAGAGCCGGATGAAATAGAAGATGAGGCCTGGATTTTAGACTTGGAAGATATAGAAAAGGATTCTGGACGAATACTACAATTTAAAACTAAAAAAGAAGTAGACTCTAAGAGCACAAAGCATATTTTCAAAAAAGGCTATGTTTTATACAGTAAACTTCGTCCATATCTTAACAAATGTGTCATTGCCCCAAAAGATGGTTATTGTACTTCAGAAATTCTTCCATTAGATTTTGGAAATTTTATAAACAACAGATATGCCCAAACATTTTTGATGTCACCATATTTTGTTGATTATACAGATTCTTTGTCGTTCGGTGTAAAGATGCCAAGGCTTGGAACAGAAGATGGTAAAAAAGCTTTAGTGCCTCTGCCACCATTGGAAGAGCAAGAAGAAATTGTAAAAAAAGTGGAAGAATTACTTTCTGTATGTAAGTTTCCAAGCATATAACGAATATTCTTAAATAAATAAGGAGAAAAAATCATGCATTTTTATGAAGAAGAAAACCGACTTGTGGTTCAGAGAGGAAACGAGAGGCTTTACATCGAGAGCTGGGGTGAGAATTCCCTCCGCGTGAGGATGACGAAAGACGCTCGGATGGATTCAAACGACTGGGCTTTGTCCGAGCCATGCGTAAAACCAGAGCCGAAGATTGAAATCAAAAAGATTGACGTGACCGAGCCCTGGTATTATGGAGAGGAGCGGGAAGAGCACAAAGCTTTTTCGGAAGAGGCATCAATCACAAACGGAAACATTACCGCGAGGGTTAGCTTTGAGGGATGGATCAGTTTTTACAATCAAAAAGACGAGCTTCTTACATCTGAGTACTGGAGGACGAGGGACAGGATTGACCGGTATGCGGTGCCGCTTCGTGTGGAAGGTCGTGAGCTGAAGGCCATTACCGGAAGCACGGATTATGTCCTTAACGCAAGGTTCGAGGCTTTTGAGAACGAGCACATATACGGCATGGGAGTGTATCAGGACGGATGCTTTGACAGAAAGGGATCCATGATGGAGCTCGCACACCGAAACAGTCAGTCCTCGGTTCCATTTTTTGTCTCAAGCCGGAAGTACGGATTTTTGTGGAACAATCCCGCGATCGGTTACGCTTCATTTGCGACGAACAAAACCGAATGGCATGTGAACAGCACGAAAAAATTGGATTACTGGATTACGGCAGGCGACACACCCGCACAGATTGAAAAGCAATACAGCGACGTGACGGGACGCACACCCATGATGCCCGAGTACGGAATGGGATTCTGGCAGTGCAAACTCCGTTACAGAACTCAGGACGAGATTCTTTCGGTCGCGAGGGAGTACCACAAACGCGGCATCCCGGTGGATGTAATTGTGTGTGATTTTTTCCATTGGTCGCGGCAGGGTGAGTTCCGTTTTGATTCGCGATGCTTCCCTGATCCGAATGCGATGGTTAGGGAACTTGAGTCACTTGGCATGAAACTCTGCGTCTCGGTCTGGCCCACGATAGATCAAAAATCATGCAACTTCGGCGAGATGGCGGAAAAGGGATTTTTGGTCGGTGCTGACAGGGGCTCCGGAATCCACATGGACTGGCTCGGAAACACTGTTTTTTACGACACGACGAATCCGGGCGCGAGGGATTTTGTGTGGCAGAGATGCAAGGAAAATTATTATAGCAAGGGAATCCGTCTTTTCTGGCTTGATGAGGCGGAACCTGAGTACGGACCCTACGACTGGGATTTGTTCAGATACTACGCGGGACCCGTGCAGCAGTGTGCGAACATCTATCCGAAAACTTACGCACAGGGATTTGCCGAGGGACTGAAATCTTCCGGCGAGACTGAGTGCATGAGCTTGGTGCGTTCTGCTTGGGCTGGAAGTCAAAAATACGGCGTGCTTACATGGAGCGGCGACATCCATTCAGATTTCCGTGCGTTCCGTGAAAACCTGCAGGCGGGATTGAACATGAGCATGGCGGGAATCCCGTGGTGGACTACTGACACGGGCGGATTTGTCGGAGGAGATCCGAGGGATGAGAAATTCAGGGAGCTTCTTGTGCGGTGGTTCGCGTGGAGCGTTTTCTGTCCGGTGATGCGTATGCACGGTGAGCGTCCTCCCTACATCCCTTTGGAAAAAGGAAAGGAAGTGATTGACGGTGTGCCTCAGTGGGGAAGCGCGCAGCCGAATGAAATCTGGTGCTTCGGTGATGAGAACTACGAGATTATGAAATCCTTCATTTTGATGCGCGAGAGATTGCGTCCCTATATCAGAAAGTGCATGAAGGAAGCGTCGGAAACTGGAGCTCCGGTCGCGCGTCCCATGTACTACGATTTCCCGGATGATGAGAAATGCGCCGTGATGGTTGACCAGTACATGTTCGGTCCCGATTTGCTTGTGGCTCCCGTGATGGAGGAGGGCATGAAAGGTCGCTCGGTCTATCTGCCGCACTATCATCAGTGGAAGGATGCGAAAAGCGGAAAAGTTTACGACGGAGGAACCACGGTGATTGTGGACACACCTTTGGACATGATTCCGGTTTTCATAAAGGACTCGGCGGATATCAGCGTGTGGGAAAAATAAATAAGAACTTTAGCCATTAAGGAGGCGTGAATGATACTTTTGGTTGTGGATACTCAGAAGGGTTGTTTCAACGAAGACCTGTATGCGTTTGAGACAGTAAGGAAAAATATAAAGCAGCTGATTTCTGTGGCCCGGGAAAATGATGTGGAGGTCGTGTATGTCCAGCATGATGACGGTTCGGGAACGGATCTTGATAAATCTACGGATTCCTATGAAATCTACGGGGACTTCGCTCCGAAAAAGAATGAGAGACGCTTTGAGAAAAATGTGAACAGTGCGTTTCATCCCATGACGGGACTGACAGAATACCTCAAGTCCAAGGGTGAAAAAGACATCATTACGATCGGAGTGTCAACGGACTATTGCATGGACGCGACAATCAAAAGCGGATTTGAAAAAGGATTCAACATGTTGGTTCCGGCATACACAAACTCAACCTATGACAATCCCTACTTTGACAAAGAGACCGCCTACAAGTACTACAACGAATTTATGTGGGGAAGACGGTACGCGAAGATAATCACGGTTGAGCAGGCAGTCCAGCTCTTAAAATCCGAAATCGCAACAACGGATATATAAGTCAACGAGAAAGCAAACGTGAGATGAGCACTGAAACTCTTGCCGCAGATTGTCACACGGGAAGGATGTCCGTCTTGAATCCTGTCTCCGCCTCAAAATCTGCGACACATTCTTTTTGGAGCTCAAGCAGAAGATTTCCGTCCTTTCCACCGACTTCCTTTCCGTCAATGTGGCTTACCCTCACGCCATAAGTCGCGCTGCATGTGATTAAAACTTCATCGGCGGAAAAAAGCTCGTCCACGGTGAAAGGTCTTTCCTCAAAGGGGATTCCCTTCCGCTTGCAGATTTCAAGAAAATGTCGGCGGCATGTTCCCGGAAGAATCAGATTGTCGAGCGGCGGTGTGATGAACTTTCCGTCCTTCAAAATATGCACGTTGTTGTGGGCACATTCGGTGACTCTCGGTCCGCGGTGGAAAATCACTTCGTCGCATCCGGCTTCCTTTGCCTCCTCACTTGCGATTACGGCGGGAAGAAGGTCGGTGGTCTTTATGTCGCAGTGAAAAAATCTTGTGTCTTCCTTTGTGATTACCTTCCATGGTTTTCTCAAATCCGTGAGAGGGGCCTCATAGATGTAAATCATCAGGTTCGCGCTTTGATTCGGAAATGTGAAGCATCTTCGCGACGTTCCCCGGCTTGCCTGCCAGTAAACAAAAAGGGTGCCGCTTGAGTCCGCGAGATTTATGCATTGATTCAGTTTCTCAAGCAGCTCGTCTTTTGTAAAATCAACTTTCATCCTGACTTTTTCGAGCGAGGAAAAAAATCTGTCGATGTGATAATCGGACTCGAAGATTTTGTGGTTTGCAGCCATGCTTGCGTCATAAACAGCGTCCCCGAAAAAAACGGAGCGGTCATTCATTGGAATGTTCATGGAATCAATCTCGGTGATTGTGCCGTTATAATATGCGACGGTCTTCATAAAATCTCCTCCTGTTTTTTTATAGACGAATTCTGCTGATGTTTCTCAATCTGCTCAAACTCGCGGTAAGTCCATTCCAAGGTCTCCATGTACCTTTCCATCATGGCATTCATTCCGATTATTTTGAATGAATCAAGGTCAAGATTGTCAACTCCAATCCATTCCTTGAAATCCTCATATTCTTCTCCCGACTTTTCCATGAACGCTTTTCTGATTTTTTCAAGGCCACTTGTTCCTCCGCAGTCATCGATGATTCCGTATCCCTTGCCGGAAAGAACCCTGGGAAGCTCCTTGCAGGAAAACGTGGACTTTGCGTCGGCATTTTCAAGCTCGATTTTGAATTCCCACTTGTCGTCGAAATCGTATGTCAAAAAAATTTGCGGATTTTCTTCATCGATTATTTTTTCAATTTTGACCCTTTTTGCCGCACGTAATTTTGGTTTCGCACGTCCTGAAAGCTCGGGGATTTTGTGAAATAAATCAAGAAGATTTGATAGCGGAGATGATTTTGGAATGTATGCCGCAATCTCCATGTCCTTCGCCGGAACATTGAAAGCATACAGGTGCTCTCCGCTTGCCCTGAAAATCGTAAGGATTGTACAGGCGAGTTTTGCCATGGAGAAATCAGCGGGAATCAGAAAAGTGCGCCACATCTTCGGCTCATAGTCGCAGAGCTCAACATGGAGAGAGTAAATCTTTTTTTTCGTTTTTCCTGATTCCATTTTTTTTACTCCTTGCCCTCTGAGACCGAGTTGTTTTCAGTGAGCACGTCGCTTGCCTGCACATAGACCTTGCGTGTGTAGCAGCTGAACATTCCGTCGGTGTTTTCCGGAACTGATTTTTTTGAGATGAGGCTGACCACCGGGACTATAATCAACGAGGCGAGCATTGTGAAGACACCCGAGTAGAGCGAGTTCTTGAATACGAATGAAAGGAAAGGTGACGTAAGCGTAATCCATTTGAGTGAGACGCAGAGTTGGAAAATCATCATGCCCACGCCGAAGACGAAGCTTGTTCCCACCGCGACTCTGGATGTTTTTTTCCAGTAGAGCCCGTAGAGGAATGGAGCTAGGAATGCGCCCGAGAGAGCACCCCAGGAGATTCCCATGAGCTGAGCGATGAAAGTCACTTTTGATTTTGCCTGCACGATTGCGATGACCGCGGAGATTATTATGAAGACGGCGACGAAAAGACGCAAAATCAGCATGTTGGATTTTTCACTTGATTTTTTCTTTTTGAGCGCACCGATGAAGTCCAGCGTGAGAGTGGAGCTTGATGTGAGCACCAAAGAAGAAAGCGTGGACATGGAAGCCGAGAGAACCAAAATCAGGACGATGGCGATGAGAACGTCACCGAGCGGAGAAAGAAGGGTGGGGATGATTGAGTCGAATCCCTCCTTGCTCACGACATCCTGGGTTGTAAAGAGACGACCGAATCCGCCGAGGAAGTAGCAGCCTCCCGCCACGATGATTGCGAAGAATGTGGAAATCATGGTTCCGATTTTGATTGACTCCTCATTTTTAATCGCATAGAATTTTCCGACCATCTGAGGAAGTCCCCATGTGCCGAGGGATGTGAGCAGGACTACAATCAGAAGATAGAAGGGCTGGGGTCCTAAGAATGAGACGAATCCACCCTGGAGTCCGTTTCCCGCGTCAACCTGCGACATCTTTATGATGGACGGCATGAGTCCTCCGTTCTGAGAAAGGACTGCCAAAATCACCGCGACGATTCCAATCAACATGATGATTCCCTGAATGAAGTCGTTCACTGCGGTTGCCATGTAGCCTCCGACAATCACGTAGATTGCGGTAAGGAGTGCCATTGCGATTACGCACACCGAGTAGTCCACGTTGAATGCCATGCGGAAAAGGCGGGAGAGTCCGTTGAAAAGAGACGCCGTGTATGGAATGAGAAAAAGAAACGTGATTGCCGATGCCGCGATTTTAAGTCCCTTTGATCCGTATCTGTTTCCGAAAAAGTCCGGCATGGTCTTTGACTCAAGATGCTGCGTCATAATGCGGGTGCGTCGGCCTAAAATCACCCAGGGAAGAAGGGATCCGATGAATGCGTTTCCGAGTCCAATCCATGTGGATGCCATTCCGAACTGCCATCCGAACTGACCCGCGTAACCCACGAAGATGACGGCTGAAAAATACGATGTTCCGTAAGCGAATGCGGTAAGCCAGGGACCGACGGTTCTTCCGCCGAGGACGAATCCGTTTACGTCGCGGCTCTGTTTTCTGCAGATGATTCCCACAGCGATGAACACTGCGAAAAAAATGACGAGAAGTGAAATTTTAACTATCATAATGATTTCCTTATGTGCCCGCTCGTTTTGTTTTTGGGGCATCAATTTTCTTCTATATATTATGCCATGTATTCATGTCTGTGGCAAGGGGGAGGTACTGGGCGAAAAAAATGTCATGCGTTTTCCGCATGTTGTAAAGTCTTTCAGAATATGTTATAATCGGAATTAGTGATTCTATTTTAAAGGAGGCTAGGTATGGCGACTTCAAGTTTATACAAGACATTTTCTCTTAAGACAAAAAAAGAGACAAATGCATTTATGCAGATGTTTGAAGAGTCTCTTCGAAATCCTCAGAAGATAGAGCCCTCCGGCGTGGAAATGGCAACAGATGATGATACGAAAAAATTGATTGAGGCATTGAGAAAACAATATGCAGACAAACTTGCTAAGTAACATTTTAAAGTCTACAGACGGTGAGTTGCTTTTTGCCTTGTTGTCAGATTCTTTCATTTCAAAAAACAAGGATGTTGAAGCCTTTTTGAAGGAAAAGTCTTGCCAGTCCTCAAAACTTTACACTTCAGCAACTTATCTAGTCTATAATATTTCAGAGCAGACGGACTTGTTGGGGTATTTTACTCTTGCTACAAAAATGCTTACAATCAGACCAGAAAGCCTGAATTCTTCCCAGACAAAGATAATAAAAAGGTTTGTAAGCCTTGATTCCGACACAAACACTTTCAGATTACCTGCTGTTCTGCTTGCTCAATTTGGCAGGAATTTTTCAGAAAACTCCACGTCCATAAAAGGTTTGGATTTAATGAAGATTGCTATGGAACGAATCGAAAGAGCTGTTTCACTAACGAGTGGAAAAATTGCGTTTTTGGAATGTGAACCCAGCGAAAAACTTGTGCATTTTTATGAAAGTTGCGGATTCAGGCTGCTTGACAATATTGTCTATTCGAAAACCAATAAAGAGCTTATCCAGATGTTCCGCGTGATATAGAGCCACAGAGTCTACATTTTTCCCAATTTTTTTCCAAATTTTTTTTCAAAATCAGTGAGAAAATTCACTGGATTTTTGTCTGTTGCAGTCATTTTTTTGGGGAAACTGGACTTAAAGTAAAAGTTGCATTGACTTTAGGGTGAAATTGATATAAAATTGCCCTGACTTTGAGGTGAAAAATGAGTGAAAATGCCCTTACTTTAGGATTTAACAGGAAGATTGACGGCGAGCTTAAAAAATGGAAATCATCCGCGAATAGAAAACCGCTTGTCCTGCGTGGGGCGCGTCAGGTGGGAAAAACTACTGCCGTAAAAAGATTCGCCTCGGAGTTTGAGACTTTCATCTACTTGAACATGGATGTGGCGGGGGACAGGCAGCTTTTTGAAAATGATTTGGGCGTAAAGGAGCTTTTTCAGATGATCTGCTTCGAAAAAAACATTTCGCCCAAAGGGGAGACGCTTCTTTTCATCGACGAGATTCAGAACTCAGCGAATGCGGTGTCTCAGATGCGATATTTTTTTGAGGAGATGCCGGAGCTTTTTGTAATCAGCGCGGGTTCACTTTTGGAAATAATGATGGACATGCACAAAATCAGTTTTCCGGTCGGTCGCGTTGAGTACCGCTACATGTTTCCCCTTAGCTTCGAGGAATTCCTTGATGCAATGGAAGAAAATCAGGCTCTTGAATATTACCGCCAGACACCTCCGCCAGCATTTGCACACAAAAAACTTTCCGGGCTTTTTCGACTCTACAGTTTTGTCGGTGGAATGCCGGAAGCTCTTTCACGCTACAAGGAGACCAGGGATTTTTTGGAAGTTGCGGCGGTCTATGAAAATCTTTTTTCGGCTTTCAAGGATGACGTAACAAAATATGCTAAGAACACGGGCGAGACGAACATCATCCGCCATGTGATAGAAACTTCTCCGGCGGAGACAGGCAACCGCATTACTTTTGAAAAATTCGGGAATTCCGGCTACAAATCCAAGGAGGTAGGAAATGCCCTTCGTACATTGGAGCGTGCTATGATTTTGTACCTGCGTTATCCTGTAACAGAGTTTTCGCTGCCTTTTATGCCGGATTTGAAATTGAAGCCCAGACTCCAGTTTTTGGACTCAGGTCTTTTGAATCACGCCCTTGGAATTACGGGATTTTATTTTAAGGAAGATTCGTTGGGCGATGTTTACAGTGGAAAACTTGCCGAGCAGATTGTCGGTCAGGAGTTGCTTTCCCGGACGAGCCGTAAACTTGAAAAGCCCTTGTTCTGGGTGAGGGAAAAAAAACAGTCAAATGCGGAAATTGATTTCCTTGTCGTAAAAAATACCGACGTGCTGCCGATTGAAGTAAAAAGTGGAAAGACAGGAACCTTGCGGTCCCTCCATTCTTATATAGAAAACTCCGGTGCGAGTCTTGCGGTGCGGCTTTATGACGGAGAGTATTCGGTGGAGCACGCAGTAACTCCAATGCAGAAAATGCCCTATACGCTGGTAAATCTGCCACTGTATCTTGCAGCAAGGGTCGTGGATTTTGTCTAGATCAAATGTGATAAGGGCATCTCGAAAAGCTCATTTACAATGATTTTTTCGAATTCCCGTCGAGTTTAAAAGTCTGAAATTGCAGGCTTTTAAACGTCGCATTTTCGAGGTTCCCATAAAAATCATCGTGAATAAATTTAGCCCGCGTTTTTTATCTTTACGGCGAGCTCCCTCACTTTGTCCTCGGAAAGCTTTGAGACTTCGGCAATTTCTGCGTATGACATCTTTCCAATTTTGAGCATACCTATTGCAAATTCCTCTGCTTGTGCCGCTCTTTCTTCCGCAGCAAAATCTTCCATTATTTTACACATACGCCTCACTCCCTTTTCGTCGCTCTTAAAATATCTTGTCTTTTCGGCAAGAAGCTCCAGCTGCATCTCGTCTGGGTTCTGACATGAAAAATCATGCATCAGCCTTCCAATGTCGTTCTCAGCACGATATTCTCCGTTCACATATATTATATGCGATTCGTCGCAAAATGTCATGCCGTTTTCCTCAATTTTTCGGTTTATGTGATACAAGGGCATTCCGTTTTTCAACACGTCATGCTCGGTGATGAAAATCACATAGGTCTCCGGCAGCTCCTTGAAATCCTGACCGGGCAAAAGCGTGTTTGCGTCCAAAATGGAGCTGTAGTATCTCGCGCGTTTTTCTCCTGCGCCTTCATCCGCCCTCTGAACCTCAATGTTGTACAGTTTCC
Organism: Treponema sp. UBA3649; assembly: GCA_002373325.1. Lineage (GTDB taxonomy): Bacteria > Spirochaetota > Spirochaetia > Treponematales > Treponemataceae > Treponema_D. Next base: position 2,439 of record DFKI01000042.1, on the reverse strand, counting down.
CTGATTTGTCCCTCGCCTTTATGTCCAGCCTGACAGACCTGCCCAGAAGATTCTTTATGGAAACCTGGCCTTTTGACTCCAGCACCTCAAGATCATCCCGCTGCAGAATGATTCTTAAAAGGAATTCCGTCGCCTCAATGTCATCCTCAAAGACCTTCGACATGAAATCATCGTCAAGGAGCCTGAACTTCTCTATCTTTGCAAGAAGCATTTTCCTTCTTTTTTCGGTTTTGTTTTCTTCCATACTGAACTGATAATATAATATAAATTTGTGCTTTTTTCCAAATTTTTTTTTCAAAATCAGTGAGAAAACTCATTGAAAAAGGTGAGAAAACTCACTGAATTTAGAGGTCAAACGGAGTGTTTTTGCCCCTCTTCCTTCGCTTGTTTTTCAAAGAAAGCCCTTGTTTTAGGGAAAGTCTGGATTTTCCCCAAAAAATCAGTGAGAAAACTCACCGAAAAACAGTGAGAAAACTCACCGAATTTCAGTGGGTAAAACTCACTGGAATTTACTTCCGCCCACCCATATAATGAACTCAACATTCCCGCATGGGGATGTAACAAAACAAAAGGGACGGGCTTGAACCTGTTCCATAGGAGATTATTATGAAAAAGATGGCTAAAGTATTTGCAATACTCATGGCTCTTGGACTTTGCTTCGTATCATGCAACAACGACGTTGGGTCTGATAGTGGCAGCAGTGGAAGCAGTGAAAATGGCGGAAACAGTGGCAACGGTGGCAGCAGCGGAAAAACTGCTTTAGCAACATTTGTTTATACAGAGGACTCCAACTGCAGTGAAACAATTTACTTTTATTCCAACAACACTTGGAAATGCTATGAAAACACATATGGCTACAAAGACAACGATTACAATGGTACATATTCAATTACCAGCGGGGATTTTACCAATGGAACGATGGATTTTACCGTAGTAGACCATAACGGTGATAAAAAAGGCTGGGAAACAGTTTCGGTAACAATCACAAATGGCATGTTTTATATACACATTTGGGATTCCCCCGCAGAGGTTATGGCAAATAATTCGTCCGATTATAAATATGTTAAAAAATAAGGTGTTTTGACAAATTACATTCGCCACGCAGCACATTTCTGCGTGGTGTTTTTTTCTGACAAATAGATACAAAAGGAGTTGCATTATGAAAAAACTTATTGCCGTGATTGCCGCATTGGTCGTGATGTCTGGTGCCGCATTTGCTCAGGATGAATCTTCTGGTGGGGATTCTTGGATTGACAATCTTCGCGTTGAGGCGGATGCTGGACTTGGTCTTATGACCTTTAGAATTGATGCCCGCGCTGCATACAGATTTCCAATCAGTGACATTCTTGCGTGGGATGCAGGACTTGGCCTTGCTTTGGACATGCAAAGCTTTCTGGGAGCTGCTGCTGGCAAACATAGCGCCGCATTCCAGGTAACACCCTTTGCCTCATTCTGGTTCTGGGATTTCTATGTTTCTTACGGATTTGGTTTTTCAGTAAACGGCTCAGACGGATTCTTTATTGACATTGCTGATTTCAGGATTGGATGGCAGCCGAATTTCAGAAAGACGGACAAAGGATTCCTGTTCAAAATTGAGCTCGGTCTGCTTCCAGGATTCCCTGAGGAAGAAAAGATTTATGCAATGGAGGATTTCGTCCTTACGCTTGGAACAAGTTATAAATTCTAAATTCCTCCAGAGTTTATAATTTAACGATGCATATCCGTCTGGAGTGCAGTGTGCTTTTCAGGCGGATTTTAGTTTTTTATGCAGAAGTCCTAAATTGCCTGAACTATTGGATTGTTTTTTTGTGTTGGAATGTGTTAGAATAAACAAAACAATGGAGATAAATCTATGAGCGAAAAAACAAAGAATCTTTTGAAAATCTGCCTCGTGGTGATTGTCGCGGGCGTCCTTGATTTTTTTACGGAGACGCTTTTTCAGGATGTCCTTCACGTGCCATTTTTCTTTGACATGACTTTTGCAATGGCCGTCCTTTTTGTCTACGGTCCTGTCGCGTCCATGTTCGTCTATGTCGTGAACGTCACGATTGTCTGCATAAAGATGAAGATTGTCTACGGCTCCATGGATTTTGTCTACCTCTATTCACTTTCCGCATTCGCAATCATTTTTGTGACATGGCTCTTCGTTCGCAAAAAGGAGAAGCTTAAAGAGAGCGTGAACCTGACTTTCCTCTACATCCTTACGGCGAGTGTCTGTGCCGCACTTTGCAGCTGCGTGGTCTCTGGACTTATCAATTTCTTCGCCTACAACATGAACGCGAGAAGCCTTGACGTGGAAAAAATCATCTTCGCTTTTACAGGGGATCAGCTTGGTGTTCTCGCATCCAGCATTCTGGGACGCATTCCGATTACGGTTTTGGACAGGATTATCACCACTTTCGCAGGATTTGGAATTTCGGTTTTGTATACTAAACTTTT
>DFKI01000091.1 GCA_002373325.1 Treponema sp. UBA3649 | reverse complement strand
GATTTGCACTTGCCTTCTACATTTTTTTGTGAGGCACTTGACATAAAATCTGAAAAATGATATGCTTACAGCATGATTTTTTGGCGTCTTACCCAAGTGGTAAGGGACAGGTCTGCAAAACCTCTATGCGGCGGTTCGATTCCGCCAGACGCCTTCCATAAGAGATGTCGGATGTGGCATCTCTTTTTTTTTTCAGTAAAATTTGCATTAAAAATCTGGAGACCGGTTATGAAAAAAAAGTTGCTCGTCCTTTTTGCCTTGGGATTCCTTTCCGTTTTCACTGTTTTTGCCTTTGACGGATATATGACGGGAGGAAAAAACGTCCGCTATGTCAGGACAAAGTGGTTTGACATAATCTATGCGGAGGGATCTGAGGAGAGTGCCGCGGAGATTGCAGGATGCGCCGACAGAATCTATGGGGAAATCTGTGCATCGCTTGGGATTCAGCCCTCTTTCAGGATGCCTGTCACAATCACATCGCAGACGGATGTTTTCAACGCCTATTTTTCAAACGGATATTATAATCACATAGTGCTTTTCGATACTTTGCCGGATGAGGACATGGCTGTTTTCAGGGAAACTCTCACGGGTACTTTCCGCCATGAGCTGACACATGCGGTGACAATCAACATGAGAAATCCCTTTTGGTTTGTCATGGATTTTATTTTCGGCGACACACTGAATCCAGGTGCTTTTATGACCATGCCGACCATGGTGAAGGAGGGAGCTTCGGTTGCCTCGGAAAGTCTCTCGGGGGAGGGAAGGCTCTCGGATCCGTATTATCTTCACATGCTGCGTCAGTCCAAGCTGATGGGAAAATTTCCTTCTTATGCCGATGTGGCGGGGGCGCGCGATGTTTATCCCTCGGGAAATATGTCCTATGGATTCGGAGGTCCTTTTACCGAGTGGCTTCAGAAACGCTACGGAATGGAAAAATACGCCGAGTTCTGGTACGCGGGAATCAACCTTGAGTCGCTAACCTATGCGCTGGCGTTCAAAAGGACTTACGGACTCTCCCTCAAAAATGCCTGGGAGGAATTCGCTTCTTCAGTTTATGTCCCTGAGATTTCGGAGAATGTCCAGGTTAAAAATCTGCATTGTAAGCCGGGAGCCGTTTTTTCATCCCTTTGTCTTTCCGGTGATTCCGCCGTGTGGTTTGAGAGAAACAGCGGAAATGTCTACAGGAGCTCTGTTTCGGAGGACGGAAATCTTTTGCCGCCTGAGAAAATCCTTTGCGTTCCTTCCGTTGCTTCTTTGGGTCCCTCCTCGGATCCTAGGTTTCTTCCTGTGTGCGAGTACGATGATTTTGCCGTGAACTTGAAGACTTCGGTTTCCCTTTATTCGCTTGATTCAAGAAAAAAAATCAGGGTGGAGGAAAAATCGCTCAGGAATCCCTTTGTGGCAAGGCTTGGTGACGATGCTTTTTTGTGCGCGGTGCAAGTGAGCGGTCAGAGGGAAAAACTGATTGCCTACAAAATCGTTTCGGGTGACAAGGGAAGCGTGAGGCTTGAGAGACTGAGGGATATTGATTTCCCACGCGGCGAGATGATTTTTTCTCCATGCGACGGAGGAAATGGGAGAGTCGCTTGTATCGTGCAGGATTCCTTGGTTCAGAAGGTGCGGGTGATTGAACATCTATTTGATGCTCATTCTTTAGATGCTCATCTTTTAGATGCTAATCTTCCGATGACTTTTTATGACATTCCTCTTCCGGATGAGAAAATCAGGATTCGGAATCTTTCGGCTCTCGGGGATTCTTCTGACGGCACACTCAGGTTTTCTTTTTCATGGGCTGGTGAAAAAACATTTCCGAGACTGGGGCTTCTTTCGCTAAGGAATGATGCGGCGGAATTTTCTTTTATGGAGGAGGATGTTTCGGGCGGGGTCTATGCTCCTCTTGTTCTGCTTTCGTCGTCAAGGATGATTCCCTTCATTTCCGATTTTGTGGACGAGAGCCGAGTGAGTTTTCTGGATTTGGATTCAGTGACGATGAGAACTTCCCTGGTGGAGCTTCCTCCTTCGATTGAGTATGCCGCGCTTGATTCGGGAAACGTGAGTCTGGATCTGCTTTCGGACTCCAAAAAATGGCTTCATCCTTTTTACCCCAAGGGAGTTTTCCTTCCTTTTTCCGACATCTCGCTTTACGACGCTTACGGGGATGTCAGCTCCAAAATCATGTTTCCGGGAGTCTCTTTTCTTACGGCGAATCCATGGGACGGAACCACGGCGGTTTTTTCTCTGGGAGTGAATCCGGGAAATTTTTTCCGCTCGGTTCAGGATGACCGTTTTGAGGCTGGGCTCTCCGCGACTTTTTCAGGGGGCTCCACCACGACTCTTTTCAGGTACAGTCTTTCCCCGGCTCTGATTTTTGACGCGAATGGATTCATGCAGGCAAGTCTTTCCTCGTCGCTACGTTTTGAGCTGCCGGTAGGAAATCACTCGCTGATTTTTTCGGACGATAATTTTATCCTTTTCGGTAGGCAGCACAGGGTGAAGCTCAGCACGGAGGAATCTTTTTTTCCGAAACTTACGAGCATTGCTGATGACGGGAACAATTATTTCCGCGTGAATAATGTGGCCTATGCTGTTTACTCGGCGCTACGGCATACGGGATCGGGGTATTTTGAGTACGGCGGATTTATGGCCCAGATTGTCTACAGCCTTTCTTTTTCCAGGAGATTCGGGGATGACCTTGAGAATGCTTCGGCTGAGGGATTCTTTCAGTCGCTTTATCCTGCGGTCTGTGTGCGTGCTCCGAAACTGATTCCGGTGAAATGTCCTTACGGGATGACATACAATCTGCCTTTTTCCGTGAGCGCTTTTCTTGCACCCGACTCAAACTGTCTGTGCGCGGCAAACGTGAGGACTGTGCTTTTTTCATTGGACATACAGAAGGGACTTACTTTTTTTCCGCTCTACTTCAACCGCTTCACCGTGCTTGCCTCTTACGATTTCGGGTTCTATGACAGGTCGGACAGCGTGAGCATTTTCAACTGCCTTTCTAAATTCAAGGATTTTTCATCCATGTCTTTCAGCGACACCGTGACCCTTTCGGTGGGATTGGAGGGGGCTTTGAACACGGGTTCTTTCGCAAGTCCTCAGTTCGTGCAGGTTTTGGGGCTCGACGTGAAATATTATCCGAGGAGCGGCGCGAAAATTCCGTTTGAGTTCGCACTTTCAACTTCGCTTTCTCTGTGATGGATCCGGGGGAAAATCAGCGGAAAATCTGCCGGAAAAAAATCTGTCTTAAAATCAACTGGACAAAGGACGCGATAAATAGTATACTTAACGAGTAGGAAAATAGAAAATTGATTTGAGGACTGGACATGAAGATTTCTACCCGCGGACGTTACGCACTCAGGTTTATGATAGATTTGGCTCAGCACGACAGCTCGGAATTTACGGCTCTAAGGGATATCTCGGAGCGGCAGGGAATCAGCGTGAAGTATCTTGAGCAGATTACGTCGCTGCTTTCAAAATTCGGTCTCTTGCAGAGCGTGAGGGGACCCCAGGGTGGATACCGCCTTTCCCGCTCACCTTCCGAATACACAGTGGGTGAGATTCTCAGAATCACCGAGGGAGATTTGGCGCCGGTTGCCTGCCTTGCGACCCCGGAGAACACGTGCCCGAAAAAAGAGGAGTGCGCCACGCTAGATTTATGGACGGGCCTCCACAAAGTAATCTGCGACTACCTTGACGGAAAGACCCTTGATGATTTGGTCTCCAGCGCGAAGAGGCAGGAGGGGAACGGGGATTATTTTATTTGATATGGAATTTATCCCCGGTATGCGGTGGGGATGGATGTAAGTTTTGCCCAATGAAGTTTACGGATTTGTCGTATATTCAGCTCCTCCTTTCGATTGACTGCTGAATAAACTCCCATTTTCCTCCGGATCAGCAGACATAGGTCCTATTTCCTCTAATGGTCCCCCAATGTCTTTTCGATACCAAGTTTTCTGAGTATCCTCAAAGGTAAGTTGTAAGAAATAGCAGTCTACGAACGCATTGCCCCTGATTTTCGTTACGCTGGCCGGTATAGTCACGCTTTTGAGCCCGCTGTAATAGAATGCCAGCTGACCGATTTCCGTCACGCCGTTAGGTATAGTCACGCTTTCGAGCCGTCTGCACTCTCTGAACGCTTCGTTGCAGATTTTCGTTACGCTGGCCGGTATTGTTACGCTAGTCAGCTTTTTGCAGGATTCGAAACATCCCCAACTGATTTCCGTCACGCCGTCCGGTATAGTCACGCTTTCTAGATCGTTGTACTGGAATGCCTGCTCACCGATTTCCGTTACGCCGTCTGGTATGGTTATGCTTGTGAGACTGCAGCCATAGAATGCATCCGATCCGATTTTCGTCACGCTGTCCGGTAGAATCACGCTGGTCAGATTGTTGCATTGTTTGAAAGCTTCATATGGAATGCTTGTTAGTCCTTCCACGTGGGACAAATCGATGGCGACAAGAACTGTTTCTGGAAGTTTGTCAAAGGCTCCTCTTATCTGCTTGAATAAGGAGTCGCTGAAGGTTCCCTTGGCGGCTATGGTTCCGGATTCCGTCATGTTTTTAATCATATCCACAATGGTCGTTTCATCGGCAATGGGATCCCACTGGGCGTAGAGGGTAATGTTTTTTGCTTCAGTGACTGAAAAATCACTTTTGTCCTCATAGGATATTCCGCTTCCGTCTGCCTTTGTATTCCACTGTGCGACATATCCGGGGCATTTGATGTTTTCTGCGGAGAGTTTTACAGAACTTCCGAATGTGACGCTTTGTTTGTAGTCATCCCCGTTTCCGCCGTTGGCCTTGTATGTTATGCTGTATTTGTTTGCAGTCCATTTTGCCGTGAATGTCACCGTGTCCGCCACCGTATAAGCGGAGGTGAGTTTCGTGGAATTATTGAACCATCCGCCGAATGTGTAGCCTGTCTCGTTCAAACTGGAGATTTCTTCATCGGTGATTTTTTCTCCCGCATATTTTGTGATGGACGCAGGGGTATCGCCATGTTCCGTGATGAAGGAAACAGTGGCGGTCTTCCACTTTGCGTAAAGCACGGTGTCAGCGGCTATAGGATCTCCGTTTTTTGCCTGTTCGCCGGTTCCGTTGTTGTTCTCATCCTTTTCATAGTACCAGCCAAGGAATGTGTAGGGACTGCAATGGATGGGTGCGAGATTGCCGCTGATAAAAGGCTCATTAAGCTCCGAGTCGAAGCTTTCTGGAACCGTGCCAAATGTGCTTTTGTAGGAAACAGTGGCGGTCTCTGCCCAATGAGCTTCGAGGGTCACGCTCTTTGTCACTTTGAATTCGTCCGGCTCGGCTTTTTCTTCTCCGTCAAACCATCCTTTGAAAACAAGTTTCCCTTCGGAAAGGACCGGAAGCTGGTCTATGGAAAGCACGGTGTTCTCCTCCACTCTGATTGCATCGGGAACCGTTCCATGCTCGGATGTGTAGGTCACTGTGTAATAAATGGGTTCGGGCTCCGGCTCCGGTGTTGATTCTTTCACATCTGCATTGCAGGAGAAAAGGTCAATGGACAGGGCAAGGATCAGTGACGCTAGGACTGAGCCTGATTTCAGCAAATTTTTCATAAGCAACTCCTTAATGTTTCATATTTTGTCTTAATTATATCAACTCACTCTATCACTTGGTGAGAGAGTTGGAAATTTTTTTGAAAATTTTTTCATTCATCCTCAAAATAGGCTTTGAATTCCGGGAGATACAGCTCGCGGATTTTCTGGATTGCGTCTATCATCATGCCGCGCCTTGCTTCCTCGAATTTCTCCGGATTTTTTAAAATACGTTTTGTGAGCAAATCAGCGGCGAAAAGGGATATGAGCTTTTGAATCCTGCACTTTGATTTGTCGCGGGTTTTGAATGTCCTTTGCGTGAGATAATTCGCTCCGGCACAGTGGGGGCAGGTGGGATAAATGTAGCAGTTTCCGTAACATTCGTCATCGATGAAATCATCCACCTTTGAGAAGTCGTGGTTGCATATTTCAGTGAGCGTCTTTTCGTCAAAGGTCATGGGAGTGCAGAATGTGCACGGGAGCTTCCGTCCGTCAACGTCAAAAAATACTGCTCCTCCCCCTATGCCGCACCACCTTCGCTTTTCCTTGCGGTCAGAATATTCGCAGACCTCAAGATGACGGTTCAGCATTTGGTTCACCTGAATTTCGTCATGCTCAACGTAATATTCAACTAGCGTCTGTAGCTGGGGGATGAGTTTTTGAATCCATTTCTCGTCGCTCCAGTCGAAGGTTCCCTCAAAGAGATTCACTCCTCCGACCTCGCTGAATCCAAGCTCATGGCAAAAGATTATGTTTTCCGCGAGATGGTCAAGGGAGAATTCCGAGAGCGTCATTTTCACGCCCTGCCACGGCCAGTTTTTGAGGAAGAAGTCCAGGTCGATTTTGTCAAAAGAGTTGCTCCGGTTGTAATCCTGCGTTTCTTTTTTTCCGTCGAGTGAGAGTCCCAGGACACAGCAGTTTTTTCTTTGCGTGTACCATTCCTTCATTTCGTCTGTCAGCACGGTTCCGTTTGTCGTGGCATAGAAAATGCATTTTTCATTCGGGTACGTGCTTTTGACATAGGTGAAAATCTGCTTTATGAGCTCAAACTCAAGCAATGGCTCACCGCCGATGAAGTCAAGCTCAACGCCCTCGTATTCCTCCGGGATGTTGCTGAAAATCCAGTCGATGCACTTTTTCGCCGTCTCAAAGGACATTCGTTTTTGCGGGTCGTGCTTCTGGTAGCAGTAGATGCAATTTAGGTTGCATGAGTGGGTGAGACACAGAGTTGGGGCGAAGCGGGGTTTTTCGTCGATTCTTTTTCTTGTTTGCATAGTTCATTCAATTAACGATTTGATAAAATCCACATTCGAATGCTGTTCCATAACTTGCTTCGCCAGTGCAACCATGGAAGCATTGATGTGCACAATTGTGTGAGCAAGCGTCGCCACAATTATTTCCGCAACCATACGTACACCTTCCTGTACAACTATGTTGACAACTGTCTTTGCAAGTATTGACACATTCTCCTGTGCAACTAGTTCCACAACTTCCTTGGCAATAATAACTACATCCTCCAACGCACGATTTGCTACACTGTGCTGTACAACTTGTGCAAGCCATTTCATGCGGGATTGTAATTTTTTTCGGTTCACTGATTGCAACTCTTGGCCTTAATTGTATCAGAGAATTCATTTGGGATTTACGTAGGATTAACATGGTTAGCCTCCTTTATATTGAAATATTTATTTCTTTTTCCATTTTTTTGTAAGGCAGAAATCTGCTGGGGAAAATTATGATAAATCAAAAAAAGAATTTAAGTATTTGCCAAAAATATTTAATTTTTCAGAATATCGAGTTTCGCTACCATAAGCATTTGAATCATCTTCAGTTTTTATCTCATCAAATTTAATTACGAATCCTTGTGCTTGCAAAATACCGAAGAGCACAGTTCTAGAGAGTTCATCTTTATTCTCATATTTTTTTGACAGGGTTTTCAAAAATGAAATCTGTATGTTATTTACTGCATTTGTAAATAAGCGGAAATCATCATAAGAAATCTCTCCTAATGCAAGATACCTTGTAAAATGACCTAGCAGTTTCGCTTTTTCAGTATTTTCTGCTTTCTCAATTAGAAACAAGAGTTCTTCTTCAAATCGTTCAGAATCCTTATTTAGCTTTCGCATTGCATCTGAAAAAGCATCACAATCCATTTTGCCAGATTTAAGTCCATCAAGAAATGCGCAAATTTTTTTTGTATATAAAAAATTCGAAATTATTTTGCCAGCTTTTAAAACATCTAATATCTGAGAAACAATCGGGAAACCTGCAAAATACTTTGATTCTGTAATTTTGTCTATAGCGAAATCTAGTGCGTTAATTCCATTTTCTTCTACGACTGATAAAAACTCGTCCATGTTTTCTCCAGTATTTTCTATGCTACCAGCATACCAAGATTTTCCTTAGTTAAATCTTGATCTGTGTTTTCGTCATGATGAAATGTCATTGTGAGAGTTTTTGTACGATGTCCTGTAGGATATTCTGAACCAGTCTGTTGATTTGGAAAACTGTAAATGGGATTCCAGTTCCAATCATTGCCACAATCAATATCGCCAGAATATGCTTCCAAATAATCTATTGGAAAAATCTTCATATAAAACTCCCCATATTATTTAAGCACTCCCATGATATATTTACTGTACAGTTTTTGTACGTCATCATCTAATACCCCCACATCAGTGTATGTGGGAGTTAGAGTTTTCTGCTCTTGGAAGCTACAACTAGTAAATACAACTTGGCCATTAGTTATCAATTTATCTATAATACTCAGTATTGATCTCAAAAGTTTGTTATTGCATCTGCATAAATACTCTTTTTCATCCCCAAGCATATTAAAAACATCTTTTATACCAATATGCGTTTATCCGTTAGAATGTGTTGCCAATTCTATTTGCATGAAGTTTCCCAAAAAGTCCCGTTCAACTGCCGGTGACGAGATTAGTAAATATTTAAGATAACACTTAGATGAGCAAGTTTTAATGCTTTTCAAAATTAGCTCTTCTTTTTCTGCATTTGTCATAATGGATTACCTCATATAAAATGATTTTAGCCCAAATGCCCTGCAACAAGCAAGGTCACTTGGGAGTTCCGCAAGACTACAGTTTCATCTTATGCTACCAACATACCGAGATTTTCAAGCGGCTGGTCAGAATCCTCGTTTGAGTCAGTGCCATGTCTTGTATCTGTATGAGACCTTGTAGGATGCCCTGGGCCAGTCTGTCGATTAGGAGAATTGTAAATAGGATTCCAACTCCAGTCATTACCTCCATCAATGTCATCAGTCATGGTCTCAAACCAATTTGTTGCAAAAACCTTCATATTAACCTCCAAAAAAGTTATGCTTTTGTATGATTTCTGAGCCAACTGACGATTGCTCTTGAGATTTGCAAGCCAGTCAACTCCTCAATCCATAAATATTGCCCAGTGCAGTTGATTTCAAGAAAAATCCACTTGTTCTGGGGAGTCACGATAAAATCCAAGGCCCCATACTCAAGCCCAAGAATTTCCATCATTTTGATTACTTTTTCTTTTACATCCGCCGGTGGTTCTATTATTGAATGTGGTGTGTGCGAAATATCATACCGTCTCCAGTCCTCATTCGCCTTTTTGGATGCCTGCGAGTCAATTTTGCAGACAAAATGCTCATTTCCGACCACCGTATAGCGGACTTCAAATTGCTTCTCCACATATTCTTGAAACACAAGCGGATTTTCTTCGCAGTCTCTGAATTTCTCGATGTCCGAAACTGAGACTACATTCGCAAACAACCCCTTGTATTCTCCGTCAACATTGTAAAGGTCTTGGTTCATCATCTTGAAAACAGACTTTTCATGTCTTCTGACAAAATCCAAGATATCTGTCTTTGAATTTGAAACTAGCGTTTCAGGCATCTCAAAACCAACTTCTTTGGCAACATCCATTTGATAAAATTTGTTTTCGCCTTTGAACGCCTTTCGCAACGGATTCAGGCAAGGAAGTTTTTTTACTGAGTTCTGTATTCCAAGCAGAGTGCTGTTCCATTCCTTTCTCCAAATCTTGAAACTCGAATCTGTAATCTCGCGTTCTTCAAGGGTAAGCTCCGCAAAGGCTTTCCTGAACCACACGCAAGAAACTTGCTTCGTAGAAATCTCCCCGGATTTGCTTTTTATAATCCACTCACCATTTCTGAATGAAACAAAAGTGTCTTTAAGCGACTGCACATCCAGATTGAAACGGTAATACGGAACATTCTCAGCCTTTAGTTTTTCTATCACAACATCCGCGTGAACGTCGAATCTGTCAGTAAAAATCAGCACCATATTATAGAACCTTCCCAGTTATCATTTTGTTTTTTATCTCAAGGTCGATGTGGTAGTCAAAGAATTTCTCCACATTCTCCGTATGATCAACGACCACGATTGTTTTTCCCTCATCACGCTTCCGAATGAGGAAGCTAAGAATTTGACATATTTCCGTTATGTTCAGACCTTTGAAAGGCTCGTCAACACCGATGACCTCAGCCTGTGAATCCTCCAGCTTCAGGAGTTTGATTCTGACATTCTCTCCGCCGGAAAGCGAGCTTGTCGCCTGTCCGATTCTCAGATGCCCAAGGGAAAGCTCGTTTGCAACCGAAATGTGGCTCATTATCTTTTTGTCAAGGGAGTCAAAAAAATTCATTGCGTCAGATACGGTCATGTTCCAGATGTCAAAAAGATTCTTGCCTTCAATCTTGAATTTTTTCAGTGACTGGTTGAAGCCAGTTCCGTCACATTCCCTGCACATGAATTTTTCATTCGCATATATGTTGTAGCCACTGCCTGAGCAAACCGGGCAGCATCCATCGTTCCCGCTTTGATTTGAGAAAAATTTCTTCGGCATTTCAAATTTCTTTGAGAACAGATTGAAAATGCGTCCTGAAATATCCAGTAAAGTGCCTACGTTGGAGTTTACGTTTCCCGCGACTGGCTTTTGGTTTATATACAGATACTCGTTGAAGAACCGTGGAAAATATTCCCTGAGCAGAGTTGATTTTCCAACACCGGAATAGCCCGTCACAAGATTTAATGCGTTCCGTGCGATTTTTACATCAGCTCCGGCATAGGAATAAATCCCCTGCTTTATTTTTACATTGACAAAATTCTTTGGCGAGATTGTCTTCGCTTCGTTCGGAAAAAACTGCGATTCAATATATTTTTGTGCATTGATCAGGTAGCCGCCAAGTTCTCCGCTTTTTTCTCCCAGTGCAATTATGTTGTCTGCGGAGGATATGAATTTACGGCTATGGTCAACTACAATCAGTGTATGTTTTTTTGGAAAGCCCCGTTATGTTTTTGAAGACGGCTTCCTTCTCATTCCCGGAAAGACCGGCGAGCGGTTCGTCAAAGATGAGGATCAAATCAGTAAGTTGTGTGCATAGAACCTGAATCAAGCGGAGTCGCTGCAACTCTCCTCCCGACAAAGACGGAATGGTTCTCGAAAAGGACAGATACCCAAGGTTCAGTTCAATTGCCTTGTTGATGAACACGCAGATTGAGTTTATGAGTCGTTCAGCACCTGGCTTCAATTTCTTTTTCTTCATCTTGTCAAAGAACAAGAGCAGGTCACAGAACGGTGTGTTCATGAATTCTCCTATGCTCAAACCATTCAGTTTGAATTCAAGGTGCTTTTCCGAATATTTGAGACCGTTGCATGAGCTGCATTTCAAATCGCTGTAATAAGAATCAGGTAGGCTGAATTCCTTTTTAATCATTGATGTTTGCGTGAAAAGCCCAAAATATTTTGTTGTTCGTACAGCCTTGAATTTTCCATGGGTGTAGTTTATTTTAAATTTTTCTTTGCTCTCACCATTCAAAAGTTGGTTCAAATCTGATTCTGATAAATCTTCAACTTTTGTGTTGATGTCAATGCCTTTTTCCTCACAGAATTTCACGAGGATTTTTGAGAAGAAATCATTCCTTCTCTGCCAACACTTGAAGGGGTTTTCCGCAATAGTTTTCTTGAAGTCAAGAATCTTGCTCACGTCCATCTGCTTTACGGTTCCTAATCCATGACATACCGGGCAGACATTTTCTTCCCGATTCAAGACAAAGAAATGCTCGTCCATATCGAGTGAAAGGGCATACAGAGCAATTATTTTGTTGCTCAAGCTAAAATAGGTTCCTATGGTTGACTTTACGTTGCTGTTAAAATTCGCCTGCTTTATCGGAACCGTCGCCGACATATTGTGATATTCGCTGACCTTGTAGGAAGGATCGCTCATCTCGTCAAAGAACATTGACAAATATTCCTGCAAGCCGATTTTTGCAATCGTACCGTAAGCCAGAGACGATTTTCCGCTCCCAGAGGGACCAATAATCAGATTGAGAGCGTTCTTTTTTATAGTGACATCAATATTTTTCAGATTATTTGTCTGTATGCCTGTTATCGTTATTTGTTCCATCGTCTCAAACTATCCTTTCCAATGCAATACGATACCTGAGGCTCAATCAATCACCCAGCCGTCATCCATCATTTCTTCAATATCAGAATAGGTGTCTATGAGAACTCCGTTGTCCATGGCAGGATCCCCATTTGCATGTTCATAAATTTCCACTCTGCCGTTTTCTCCATCCCAAACATCAGCGATTCCTGTTCTGCCGTCATAATTTTTTACAGGACCACCGCTTCCCAAATATTGTCTAGTATTTTCTTTTGCTGCGTCGCTCCATCCCATAGATTTTCAAGACTCCTTAAAATTCGCAGTTTCCTTCAATCGAAGTGTACTTTAGTATTATAACACGTAAAATGCGTGTTTGTCAAATATAAATACCCCACTTTGACGTATTCTGTAATTATGGGCAGTACATTCAAGGAAAATCTGAAGGAACTTTTGGACTATGAGGACATGACGGTAAAGGAACTCGCGTTTAAGACTGGAATCTCAAAACGGTCGATTGAAAATTATCTGAGTGCACGGGCCTCCATGCCTCCTGCCGATTATGCCTGTAAGATTGCGTCCGCCCTGAACACTAGCGTTGAGGACATGGTTTATGGAAGTAAAACCCCGGTACCGTCCGCCGAGGATATAAAAATCCTTGAGCTGCTCAGGCAGGTGTCCGTTGCCGACAAATATGCGTTCCTGCATCTCATGGAATCAGTGGTAAGATGAAAGTGGAAAATGCGGAAAAATCCCACGCCGAATACTTGCGTAAATACGCATTTTTTTCGGTATAATCTGAGTTATGGAAATGTCGATAAAACGAAGCTCGTATTTGGCAGATTTGATTCGTAAAAAGAAAAATGGACTTGTCAAAATCATTACAGGAATGAGACGCTCCGGGAAGTCTTATCTGTTGAACGAGCTTTTTTACAATCACCTTGTTCAATGCGGGGTACGTGACAATCATATCATTCGGTAAAATGTCATTGCCGTACTTGATACGGCAATCTCTTGGTGGATAAGAATTGTTAAAATCTCCTTAAATATTCAAAAAAACTGATTTTTTTGTAAAAAAACTCTTCCATTTGGAAAAATCTATGGTATAATTTAGATAATGGAAAGAAAAACCGGTGTGGTCGTGCCGCTTTCAGCCATCTATACGAAAGACTGTCCGGCATCAGGAGATTTTGTCGCTCTCAAATCATTCGCTGACTTTTGCGGGAAGTGCGGTCTGTCTGTCATTCAGCTTTTGCCTGTAAACGACACCGGAACACAGTCCTCCCCGTATTCATGTCTTTCGGCGAACGCGTTGCATCCCATGTACATACGCATTGAGTCCCTTCCCGAATTTGCCGACGCGAAATCATCCAACCGTGCATTCTCCGCGGCATACAAGGCTTTCAAAAAAGAATGCGTATATAATAGAAGATTTGATTACAAAAAAGTGTGCGAGGGAAAAATCAACCTCCTGCATCTGCTCTATGCCCACATTGAAAAAAGGCTCCTTGCGAAGGCGAAAAAGGGCGGGGCGAATCCACAGGAACTTCCTCCCGGGCTTGCGTACTTGAAGCACTTTGATTTTGAGATGAGCGAGTTCGTCTCCGAGAATCCCTGGGTGGTTCCCTACGCGGTTTTCAAGGATTTCAAGGACGTTTACTCACAGGCCTCATGGAAAGAATGGGACGAGATGCAGAGGCACATGACAAGACGGCAGATTGAGCTTCGGTGGAGCAACCGTGCCTTGCGTGGGAGCCTGAACTTTTACGTTTGGTGCCAGATGAGGGCTTTCCAGCAGTTCAAGGACGCGGCTGATTACGTGAGGGAAAAGGGCATAATCCTCAAGGGCGACATTCCCATTTTGATGAGCGAGGACAGCGTGGAGTGCTGGGCATGGCCTGATTTTTTCGACCAGAATCTGCGGGCTGGCTCTCCTCCTGATTTTGACAATCCCACCGGGCAGAGATGGGGCTTTCCGGTTTACGACTGGGACCGCATTGCCGAGGATGATTTCGCATGGTGGAAGAGAAGGCTTCTCACAGCCTCCAGATTTTATTCCGCTTTCCGGCTTGACCACGTGCTTGGATTTTTCCGTCTGTGGACCTACAATAACTCGGAGACCACGGCGTTTTTGGGTCACGAGTCACCCTATGCCTATACCGAGCGTCGCGTGCTTGAGAAGATGGGGTTCAGCGCGGAAAGAATCAAGTGGCTCTCCCGGCCCCACATTCCCACGTCAATTGTCTCGGATTTGACGGGCAGCGTTGAAAGCGCGCATGAGGTCCTTGAGAAAATAGCGGACAGGATTGAGGACGAGGAACTCTGGACATTCAAGGATTCTGTAAAATCCGACGGTGATATTTTCAGGACTGATTTTTCCGACAACGCTGACTTGAACCGCAGGATAAGGGATGCCCTTGCAAAAAAATGGCTTGACCGCACTCTGATTGAGATTGAGAAGGACTGCTTCGTTCCCGTCTGGTCCTACACAGTGACTAGCGCATGGAAATCCCTGAGCGGAGAGGAGAAGTCCCTTCTTGAAAAAGAGTTCGCTGAGCTTTTCGATCAGAAGAACGAGCTTTGGAAATCCCACGCGAACGAGGTGCTCGGACCCATCGTGGAGGCGACCGACATGCAGCCCTGTGCCGAGGACCTTGGAGCCGATCTGCCCGCCGTGAAGGAGGTTCTTCCTGAGCTCAACGTCGCGTCCCTTCGTGTCGTGCGCTGGACCCGTTTTTGGAAGGAGGAGGGAGCTCCTTACGAAATGCTGGACACTTATCCGCCTTTGAGCGTGTGCACAACGTCGGTGCATGACAGCTCCACAATCAGGCAGTGGTGGCAGGATGAGAAATCCTCCGTGTGGGCATTTTTGGATGCGGCGAAAAAAATCCGGGATAAGAGACAAATCAGCGTGGATGGGGAAAATGCCATTGACGGAAACTCACCGTTCAGTCCCGACGTGGCCCGATTTGTCCTTGAGAACTGTGCCCTTTGCTCCTCGGCCTGGTACGTGAATCCCCTGCAGGATTACTTATATATGGAAGAAAAATGCTGGGCGGAGAACGCGGAGGATGAGAGAATCAACGTGCCGGGAACCGTGAGCGATAAAAACTGGACGCTGCGTATGCCCGTGGATTTGGACAGCCTGATTTCAAATGAGGCTCTGACGGACAAGATAAAAAAGATTGTAATAACACACGATTCCTGCGGAGTGCAATCCGGGAATTAATGGAGGAATAGATGACAGTTTCGTACAATGAATTTCACATCAGCAGGACGGTGAGGGACCTGTGCAAGTTCGACCAGTCGCTATACAGCTCAAGCGGCAACGTGATTTTTGCGGATTTGAAGGCGGTAAGGACGTTCCAGACAAAACTGAACCAGCTCTTTGTGGACCGAGGGCAGGATGAGAAGCAGGTCTCGGCGGGCTCGCTCAATGCGATGGGACTGATTGACGAAATCTTCCATTATGTCTGTATGCTCTACCGGCGTGACAAGGCTCCCGACGCGTTTAAAAATCTTCTTGCGGATTTGGACACATATTTTACGAAGGACACGGTGGACGCTCTTTTGCTTCAGTTCATGGACGAGTTTCCTCCGACGGCGGTGTATCAGAAAAAGCTTTCCAACGAGGATTATCTGATTCAGTCCTGCCTTGACGCTGGAACCGGAAAGCAGAGGTCAAACCGCGAGCAGGTTCTTGAGGAGCTCATCATGCTTCACCTTGCGAACGAGAATCCCGCGTTCCATCCCTTCCAGATTCTTTTTGACGACTCCAAGCTTTTGCAGAATCCGGTCTACATCAAGACGTGGAACCAGATAAAGGCATTCTTTATGACGCAGCCGGTGTTCGGTCCGAAAAACAACAATTTGATTGACATGCTCAAGGAACCCGTGGAGGTCTCTCCCACGTCGCTTAAAGGTCAGCTTGACTACATCCGCACCTACTGGGCAGATTTGCTCGGCGAGTGGCTTAAGAGGCTTCTTGAGGGAATCGACACAATCAGCGAGGAGGAAAAGGCCGCGTGGCACCCGACAAATGGGGGGGAAGTGAGCATGGACGCTTACTCCTACGAGAACCTGATGAACGAGTACGAGAGATTCAGTCCCGACCGCGAGTGGATGCCAAAGGTGGTCCTCATGGCGAAGACGGTTCTTGTCTGGCTCTTCCAGCTCTCAAAAAAATACAACAGGGAAATCACCCGGCTTGACCAGATTCCTGACGAGGAACTTGACCTTTTGCGTGACCAGGGATTTACGGGGCTCTGGCTCATCGGTCTTTGGGAAAGAAGCTATGCGTCAAGGAGAATCAAGCAGATTAACGGAAATCCTGAGGCGGCGGCTTCGGCATATTCGCTCTTGGACTACGAGATTGCGGGAAACCTCGGCGGATGGGGCTCGCTGGATAATTTGAGGAGAAGGTGCTGGGCCCGCGGAATCCGTCTTGCGTCCGACATGGTTCCGAATCACACCGGAATGGACGGAAGGTGGGTGGTGGAGCATCCCGATTATTTTATCTCCACGAAGGACTGTCCTTTCCCGCAGTACAGCTTCAACGGTGAGAACCTGAGTCAGGACGGACGCGTATCCCTTTATCTTGAGGACCACTATTACTCGAAGAGCGACTGTGCGGTCTGCTTCAAGCGTGTGGACAATCAGACCGGGGACGTGACCTATATCTACCACGGAAACGACGGAACGGGAATGCCCTGGAACGACACCGCGCAGATTGACTTTCTGAATCCCACGGCGAGGGAGGCCGTTATCGGACAGATTATGAAGGTGGCCGCGAATTTCCCGATCATCCGTTTTGACGCAGCGATGGTCCTTGCGAAAAAACACATCCGGAGACTGTGGTACCCGGAGCCGGGTCATGGTGGAGACATTGCAACAAGAAGCCAGTACGCCCTTACCACCGAGCAGTTTGAGGCCGCATTGCCCAATGAGTTCTGGAGGGAAGTGGTGGACCGTTGTGCCCAGGAGATGCCCGACACACTTTTGCTTGCCGAGGCTTTCTGGATGATGGAGGGATATTTTACCCGCACTCTCGGAATGCACCGCGTCTACAACTCCGCATTTATGAACATGCTCAAGAAGGAAGAGAACCAGAAGTACCGCGACACAGTTAAGAACACAATCAAGTTTGACCCGCAGGTTTTGAAGCGATTCGTGAACTTCATGAACAATCCCGACGAGGAGACCGCCGTAGCTCAGTTCGGAAAGGGGGACAAATATTTCGGTGTCTGCACGCTGATGATTACCATGCCCGGTCTTCCCATGTTCGGTCACGGCCAGATAGAGGGATTCGAGGAAAAGTACGGAATGGAGTACACGAGGGCATACCGCGACGAGACTCCTGACGAGGAACTTGTGAACCGCCACAACCATGACATTTTCCCGCTTGCCCACAAACGCTATCTTTTCTCGGGCGTGGAGAACTTCCTTTTCTATGACGTGTGGAACGACGGCGTTGTGAACGAGAATGTCTTCGCGTATTCAAACGGCGCGGGAAGCGAGAGGACGATTGTCTTCTATAACAACAAGTATGACAGGGCCGCCGGATGGATAAAGCAGTCGTGTGAGTTCGCAATCAAGACGGGAAGCGGAGAGGACGACAAGCAGATGGTCACGCGCTCTCTCGCCGAGGGACTTGGACTCACTCCCGGAAGCGACCATTTCATGATTTTCCGCGAGCACAGGACGGGACTCTGGTATGTGAGACGGAGCGATGACATAATCAACAGCGGAATGTTCGTCGCCCTCAACGGATTCGAGTATCAGGTATACATGGACGTGCGGCAGGTGGTGGACACTGCTGAGGGAAAGTACGCGAAACTGAACGAGCTTTTGAACGGTTCCGGTGTGAGCGATCTGGATGTGGCATGGCAGGAGTACCGCTACAAGGAGCTTTATGCCGCGCTTGAGAAATTTGCGACTCCCGAGCTTTTCAAGACTTTGAAAAATCTTCTGACACCGCTTGCTGTCCTTAAGGCAGAAAAGATTGAGGTTCCGAAACTTGCCGACATTTTTGCGTCCGTTGAGGAGAGTGCCCTTGAGTACTACAAGATGGAGGCGAAATTTGCAAGCGACGAGATGGAACTTCTGAAAGGTGAGGCTGACTCTGGAGAGACGAAGGATGACTCAAAAACAAAGCCAAAGGTAAAGGCGAAGGAAACCCAGAAAGAAGGCAGGGTGAGCCGTAAAAACGTGAGCGCGACTCCTTCCCAGAGATTCAAGTCTTTCTGCAAGGAGATTGAGTATCTTGCGTCGGTCATGGCGAACTCTCAGGGACTTGACATTTCCAAGGAGCTTTCCGTTGGTTCCCGCTACAAGATTACGAGCTCTTCTTTCAAGGCATCCGCGGACAACATCATCTACGAGGGATTCTTCTGCTACAAATATGCGACGGACGTGCTTTGTGCCTTTGCCATGGTCTCAAGTGCGGGAAGGGAAAACTGCCTGAAATGGGGATACGACAGAAAGCTGAGCGAGTTCCTTGTCAACTCCGGTGTCCAGGATGAGAATCTTCGCGAGACGTTCAGGAAGCTCTTCATTACGATGAGAATCCGCGACATGAATTTCGGCTCTTCAAGTTTTGCAAAATCATCTTATGATACCGCGCGGTTGCTTCTTGAGGGACCGAACTCCGTCTTCCTTGCCGGTGTGAATGAGTTCAACGGAATCAAGTGGTTCAACAAGGAGAAGATTGAGTCAACCATGTGGTTCGCTCTTGCCGGAGTGACCATGTACAGCCCGAGGATTCTACGCGAGCAGATTCACAGACTGTACAGGACCCTTTCCGCCGCAAAGGATGTTTCCGAATATCAGTGCGAGAAATTCATCGCAGTGCTCAGGCCTGAGAAAAAGACTTCAAGCAAGGGCAATGTGATTTTGGGCGAGAAGAAAAAATCATCCGCGAAGACTTCTGCAAAAAAGACGGATCCTAAAAAATCCTTCGGAGGTTAAAACATCCTTCGGAGGTTTAGGGAGTTCAGAACGGAAGTGATGTGAGATGTGTCATCCGGGGAGATTGCCGGTCTGTCGATTTTGACGGACTTCATGCTCCGGGTGACGGTCTCTGATTTTGCAGGTGATTCCCCGAGGTTGTGCCTTAAGAACATCTCGTCAAGTTCCGGGGCCTCTCGTGCGATTATCACGATGGCGTTGTCCTCATCATCGCTTATGTCCTTTCTGATTTTCGCAGCAGCATAAGCCGCACTGGTCTCCTCATCTGCATAGACTCCGTATTTCACAAAGAGTTCCTTGCAGGCATCCTCCGTGTCCTTGGCCGTTACATCCGCTGGGTAGACGAAGCTTCCGAGCATGAGCGAGTTTTCCTTGAAGATATGCTCCAGGCGCTCAAGATTTGATGGATCGGCGGGGTCAGCAGGAGTCCTTTTTTCAAGAGGTACGAAGCTGTCCAAAACCTGCACGTTTCCTCTTGCGTCCAGTTTCAGATTGTTGGTCGTGGGCATGATGAATCCGTTTACGGGAAGGGCGAGCTGCCATCCGTAGAGACCCGAAATCAGGTTGCCGTAGTTTCCTGTGCTCATCGTGTAGTAGATTCCGCCGGACACCTGGTTTTTGATGCGCGTGAAGGCGAAGGTGTAGAAAAAAGCCTGGGGCAGAAGACGACCAATGTTCGCTGTGTTTCCGAGCGTAAGGTGATATTTTTTTACGAGCTCCCTGTCCTGGAAAAATTTCCGCACCATGTTGTGACAGTCAGCTTCGGTTCCGTCCACCTCGATGGGATAGATGTTTCCGCCGTTCCAGACCAAATCACTTTCCTCAATCCCCCTGATTTTTCCCTTGGGATAGAGCAGGACAGATTTTACCCTTGTCTTTCCGCGGAGTGCAGCCGCCATACAAGCACCGAGTTCTCCCGTCGTCGCGTCAAGAAGTATGGATTTTTCCTCCGTGTACTGAAGGATTGTCTCCAGTGCAGAGGCAAGATAGGACGTTCCGAAATCCTTGAATGTGCCGGTCGGTCCGTGGTAGAGCTCCAGAAGAAAAAGATTCTCGTCCAGCTTTTTTACCTTGGGCTCGAAGGTGAATGCCCTTGTCGCGATGGCCTCACAAATCAGCGGACTGAACTCACGGTTGATGAGTCCTGAAGTCAGGGTACCCGCAAGGTTCGCGAATGAAGTGTTCTCATCGGCATATAAAATCCAGTTGCGCAAATCCTCACCGTCGCATGGAACGTAAAGTCCTCCGTCGCTCGGCATACAGTTGAGGATGGCTTCCTTGAATGTGACTATATTTTTATTGTCTCTCGTGCTTACAAATTTCATGGTCTTTGTCTCCCATATTTTCCCATTTTCATAGTTCCCATTATTTGCGAAATATTATATCATATAAACGAATCTTATGGAAGGGAACCTTAATTAATAGTTTTTCGAGGTTGCCGAAACCATCTTCCCGGAGTATTGATTATGAGAAAATTTATTCCCCTGATTCTGTTTCCCTATCTTGAGGCGTTTGACATCAGCGCAATCTTTGAATCAGGATATCTGTCGAAACTGCCGAAATCTGCCGGCATGGCTTTGGTCATCCTTTTTATCACACTGAACGCGGTGGAATTTCTTTTTCTTGTGAACTGCATTATCTGGACGGGGAAAAAACTTTTTTCGGAAAAGGACAACTCTTATCTTCTCCGACGCATCATCAACGTGAAGCTTATTCAGATTCCCGCATACATATACATTTTCATCGTGGGATTTCTGCTTTTTACTCTGCCGCTCGGATTTATCATCACGATAATTTGTTTTATTGCTGACTGCTGTAGCATTTTTTTCACGGGGCTTCTGGTGAGTCTTTTCATGGGAGCGAAATTAAGGGGCAAGGAAATCAGCGCGAAGTTTGCAATCCTGCACGGAATGCTTTCTTTTATTTTCTGCATTGATGTGATTGACGGAATCTTTTTGAATGTAAGGTTTAAGGAAGGAGAAATTCGGCGTGGCTAAAAGAAAAAGAATCCTTGAGACGGTCTTCGTTTCGCTTTGTCTTGCTCTGGGCGTGTCCCTTGTTTTTTTCACGATAGACATGATGCGTAACTCTTCGGTCGGCACTTCCGATTACAGCGTGACTCACAGCGCGAAGGGGGAGGACCGGAATTACCATGTGCTTGTTTTGGGACGTGCGGAGAACGCGGCGTTTATAAAACAGGTTTATGAGGGGGCAAGCGGTGCGTCGGAAAAATACCGGGCCGTGGTGGAGTGCTATGTTCCGGGTCTTGAGGCTGAGGATATCTCCCTTGAGAAGATGCTGAATTATGCCTCGTGCGTGAACGTGGACGGAATCATCGCTTTCATTGATCCTGACGTGGAGGAGCTCGGAACCCCCATAAGAAGCGACGGAACCCCGATTCCACTGATTTCGGTCGGCTTCTATTCTCAGAATGTTCCCCAGGCATGTTTCATCGGGACGAATTATTCTGAGCTCGGAAAAAAAATCGCTTCCCGCATACTCTCCCTTTCAAATCCGTCCACTACGATTTACATAGTCACGCCGTCGGGAGCCATGAACCGGAATTACAGTACTCTTATGAACGGAATTCACGACTCACTTTCCCTCAGACAGAACCTCAACTATGCCAGCGTGGATTCAGGACGCGTCAATGTGGCCCGTAATCTTTCGGAGACAACGGGGGACATCCTTTACGTGTGCCTCACCGAGGAGGATACCATAAGCACCGTGCAGGACGCTCTTTACGACAACAAGGACAACCGGGCGCACATCCTTGGGTTCGGAACAAACAGCACCATAGACGTGTATTTCGAGAAGGGACTCATTGACGAGCTTGTTTATGTGGATCCCGGGAAAATCGGTGAGATTGCGATGGACGAGCTTTTTGAGTACCGCAACACTGGTCACGCAAACTCATACATTGCCGCCGACGTGAAGGTAAGGAGCGCACATGCTGGGAAAAATTAGAAACGCGACATTCCGCACAAAAATCCTCCTCCTGCTTTCGTCCCTCATTGTTGCGATGGGATTGAGCGTCCTTGTGGCGATGAACCTGAACCGCCATGCCTTGTTCCTGCTCAGTGACTCATACAACTCAAACGCCGAGCTCAACTCCTTCGTGCAGGACGTGAGCCTTACCGAGAGTGCGATGGAGACCTACGTGAACTACCGCACATTCGAAAGCATAGACGCTTATTACAATTGCAGCGCGAGGGTCGAGAACTTCCGGCAGACCATGCAGCAGAATCCCTCCACGGACGAGATAAGCCAGAAGGAATATGTCGTGAATCAGCTCGCTCTTTCTTTTCTTTATCTGAGCCGGAAAGCCGTAACCGCAAGACGCGCGAACGATTCTGATGATGCCGCAGCCTATTACGCAAGAAGCGCCGAGTGCTACAATTTTCTTGTGAGGCAGGTCTCTGAGCTCAACATGCTTTTTCTCACGCACAACGCGCATGTCTACGAGAAGGACAGGGCGAACGTTACCGGAGTGACCCGCATGAGCTTCGTGTTCCTTATAGCCCTCTTTTTTGTAATCCTGATGATTGCCTATCTTCTGATTACGAAAATGACCGAGCCGCTTGAGTCCATATCCGAGGTTGCCACACGTGTTGCCCGCCATGATTTTGACGTGCCTCTTTTTAAGTGCGACACCCAGGATGAGATTGGAAACATCTGCCGTGCTTTTGACCGGATGATAATCAGCATACGCGAGTACGTTGACACAATCTGGGAGAAGGCGAGGACTGAGAACAAGCTGCGTGAGAGCGAGATGGAGATGCGGGCCCTTTATTCCGATGCCCAGCTCCGTGCCTTGCAGAGTCAGATCAATCCGCATTTTCTTTTCAACACTCTGAATACAGGGGTGCAGCTTGCGATGATGGAGAGCGCCGACAGGACTTGTTTTTTCCTTGAGCAGGTCTCGGATTTTTTCCGCTACAACATACAGCAGCAGAAGCAGGTTGCGACCATAGAGGATGAGCTTTCCCTTGTGGACAGTTTCGTTTACATAATGAAAGTGCGTTTCGGGCAGAGACTTGAGTTCAAGAAAAATACTCCCGACGGACCTTGCTACGAGCAGCTTCCCTCAATGACATTGCAGCCACTCGTGGAAAACTGCATAAAGCACGGGCTGAGAAACGAGACGGGCAGGGTGGAGCTTACGATAAGACGCGAGGAAGATTTCGTGGTGATTTCCGTGAGCGACAACGGCGAGGGATTCGACCCTTCAATCCGGGAGAGGGTTCTTGATGTCGTGAGAAACGAGGACGTGGGAAGTCTGCATGAGCTTTCCTTGCCTGAGGGTGCGTCATCAGCGTCGGACAAAAGCACGGATCCAACGGAGCATGTCCAGCACGCGGGAACAGGACTCATCAACGTGTTCATGCGGCTCAAGCTTTACTTCCACCGCGACGACATCTTTGATATTGACACGAGTGCCGGTTCTGGTACACAATTTATAATCAGGATTCCGAAGAATGTATAACATACTGATTACAGACGACGAGCAGATTGTGATAGACTCGCTCAGATTCATCATGGACAAAAATTTCCTTGGCGAGGTGCAGGTCTTTTCCGCGACATCTGGTACGGGTGCACTGGAGATTGTGAACAAGGAAAAAATCGACATTGTTTTCATGGACATTCACATGCCGGGAATGAACGGACTTGAGACCGTGAGCTGCATCCTCCGACTTAAGCCTGACACGGTAATCATAATGCTTTCCGCCTTTGACAAATTCCAGTACGCGCAGGAGGCCATGAACCTTGGTGCGTTCAAGTATATCACGAAGCCCGTGAACCGCAACGTGGTGATTCAGACAGTCCGGGCAGCGATGAACCAGATTGACGCGAGGACTGGAAAACTTTCCGATGACACTGAGCTGCACAAAAAACTTGACGGCATCTCTCCGATCATTGAGAGCGACTTCATCTACTCGTGCATTTTTGGAAACGAAAAGAACACGGACATTTCCACCTACATGGAATACTTTAATCTTCAGGACTGCAACTGGTGCTTCATGTGCCTTGAGGTTCCCGGGGTAAACGCGACGAATCAGTACGAGATTTACTCGCGGATAAGGGAGCTGCTTTCTTCCCGCGTGAGATGCATCGTGGGCTCGTTCATGTCCAACCGGATTGTGGTCCTGCTTCCTTCAGGCGGCGCGAACATTTTGGTCCACGAGGATTTGAAGAGGCTGTACACTCAGCTTGCGATGAACGTGAGCCGGTCGATGCGTGTGGGAGTGAGCTCGGTAAGCACTGACACTGACGGAATGGCATCCCTTTACAAAGAGTCGCTTTTCGCGCTTGAGGAAACTCCTCTTGACGGTGGAATTGCATTTTTCGGTGACGGAGAGACATCGGAAGGCTCGTCGGTAAAAACGGAGACTCTCGTGAACAGCATACTCGCACGTCTTTCTTTGGGTGATGCTGCCGGCGTGAGATTTTTGACCGGGGAATACTGCACGGCCCTTTTTGCATGCAAGATGGACATGGACAAAATCAGGAACGCGCTTTTCGAGCTTTTGGTCAGGGCACAGATGGCGGCAAAGAAAGTATGTCCTTCCTACACTAACGACGCTTTCTCAAACTCTTTCGCATCACTCTCAAAGGCGGAGGACAAAAATCAGCTTGAGGATTTCGTGCAGAGGCGTCTTTTTGAGTGTGTGGCGGTCACGTCGGACGCGAGGGTCAGGCATGAGAATCCGGCCGTGAAAAAAGCACTTGATTATATAGAAGAAAATCTTTCCGAGGACATCTCTCTTGACTCAGCCGCGAAGGTTGCCGGGGTCAGCTCGTTCTATCTGAGCAAGCTGTTCAAGGAGGAGTGCGGGGAGACTTTCGTGAACTACATAAGCGACAGAAGATTGGAAAAAGCGAAGTCCCTTCTAAGCGGAACGGATTTTTCGGTCAAGGAAATCAGCGCGCAGGTCGGATACAATGACCAGAATTATTTCAGCAAGCTCTTCAAGGGAAAGTTCGGGCTCTCTCCCACGGAATTCCGGGCGGCTGGCACAAAGGAGGCATGAGAAAAATATGGGAATCAAAGGATTTCGCGTTTTGTTAGCGGCTTCGGTCATTTTGCTTGTGGGACTTTCAATCTCCTCATGCAGGGCGGGAAACAAGACTTCAGAGCAGACTGCAAGAAAAAATGTCCCGGAGAAAAAATCAGGACCGCTCATCGGATTTTCCATAGACACGCTTGCCATTGAGAGGTGGCAGAGGGACCTTGATGTTTTCATGGCACGTGCGAAGGAGCTTGGTGCCGACGTAATTGTTCAGAACGCGGGAAACAGTTCGGAGGAGCAGGCGAAGCAGATTGCTTATCTTTCGGAGCGTGACGTTGATGTTCTTGTCGTTCTTCCGAAGGACTCCCTTTCGCTTACGGAATGTCTTGAGAAAGTACAGCAGCGAGGCATCCCAGTAATCTCCTATGACCGTCTTATCCTCCAGGCACCGGTGAGCCTTTACATGACGATAGACAGCGAGCGGGTGGGAGAACTCATGGCGAGGGAAATGCTCGGACGCACTTCGGCGAAATCCTGGTACTGCATCCTTGGACCCCAGGAGGACTACAACATGGAGATGATTCTTTCCGGGTTCGAGCCTGTAATCAATGAGAAGGGCATTAAGATAGAGGAGATTTTTTACACCGAGGGATGGAACTACGACAAGTCAAGGCAGAAGATGGTGGACCTCATGTCGGACGGAATTGTTCCCGATGTGATTGTGTGCGGAAACGATGCCATAGCGGACAGCGTTATCAATGCGCTCACGGATTTTTACCCGGACCGACGGATCCACATCTGCGGACAGGATGCCGACATTGCCGCCTGCCAGAACATCGTGCGAGGAAAGCAGGATTTTACCGTCTACAAGCCCATCGGTCATCTTGCCCGTCTTACCGCGGAGACTGCCGTGAGAATTGCCAAGGGAACGAGACCCTCTGAGATTTCCGAAATCACCGGAAGCATAGACAACGGCTACACCGACGTACCCGCAATAAAGCTTGAGCCCGAGGTGGTTGACGCGCACAACATGGACGAGGTAATCATCGGCACGGGATTCCATACCAAAAGCGAGGTCTACAGGTAGGTAAATAAACATGCGGAGAAATCAGGTCATGGCAGATAGTTTGAGAATCTGCAATTTTTTGCATACAGGAAAATTTTGACTGCAAGAAATTCTAGACGGGCGCAGTTTTTTTACGCGTGAAAAAAAGCCCATAAAACATAAATTAGCAAGAAATTCAAGAACATCGGTGACACAGGGGCCGCACAATCTGATATACTGAATCCAGAAAATAAAAAATGATACGAACTTACAGGAGGATCGTATGAAAAAGATTGTATTGGCGCTTATCGCCGCGGCAATGATGATTCCGTTCATCGGATGTAATAAGGGTGGATCCAGCTCAAAGGCCTCAAAGATTGGTGTCTCAATGCCAACAAAGGACCTTCAGCGCTGGAATCAGGACGGTGCAAACATGAAGGCACAGCTTGAGAAGGCAGGTTATGCAGTAGACCTTCAGTATGCTGCAAACGACATCCCGACCCAGATCTCACAGATTGAGAACATGGTGACAGGCGGATGCAAGGTTTTGGTCATCGCATCAATCGACGGCTCTGCACTTTCAAACGTTCTTGATTCCGCAAAGAAAAAGGGAATCCAGGTTATCGCCTATGACCGTCTCATCATGAACTCAGACGCTGTTTCCTACTATGCCACATTCGACAACTACAAGGTCGGAACAATGCAGGGAGACTATCTCGTTGATCAGTTGAAGCTCAAGAGCCGCTCAGCTGATGATCCCGTCTACATGGAGTTCTTCACTGGAGATCCGGGTGACAACAACATCAACTTCTTCTTCGGCGGAGCAATGGACGTTCTTACTCCTTACCTCAACTCCGGTGTAATCGTATGCCGCTCAGGACAGACTGCAAAGGCACAGGCCGCTACTCTCAACTGGTCAACAGAAGAGGCTCAGAAGAGAATGGAGAACCTCATCACTGCAAACGGATATGCACCCAACGGAACAAAGCTTGACGCTGTTTACTGCTCAAACGACTCAACCGCAAACGGTGTAACAACAGCTCTTCTCGGAGCCGGATACACAGCCGAGAACTTCCCGGTCATCACAGGTCAGGACTGCGACAAGGTTGCCGTTAAGAACATGCTTGCCGGAACTCAGGCCATGTCAATCTTCAAGGATACACGCACACTCGCATCAAAGGTTGTCGAGATGGTTGACGCTATCATGAAGGGAAGCAACCCGCCTGTAAACGACACCAAGACATACAACAACGGAACTGGTGTGATTCCTTCATTCCTTTGCGAGCCGGTATTCGGAACCAAGGACAATTACAAGACACTTCTGATTGACTCTGGATATTACACAGAAGCAGAGTTGAAGTAGTAGATAATCATAACGACTGATAAGGGCTGTCTTTCTTTAACGTGGGCAGCCCCTTTTTTAAACAGCAGGCAAGCGAGGTTCCAATGGCAAAGATATTGTTGGAAATGAAAAATATCGTGAAAGAGTTCCCGGGCGTAAAGGCTCTGGACAACGTAAATCTGACGGTTGAGGAAGGCGAGATCCACGCAATCTGCGGTGAGAACGGTGCCGGAAAATCAACTCTGATGAACGTGCTCAGCGGTATTTATCCTTATGGCTCTTACTCAGGCGACATCGTTTATGACGGCGAGATTTGTAAGTTCCAGAAAATCAAGGACAGTGAGGCGAAGGGCATCGTCATAATTCATCAGGAACTGGCTCTTGTTCCTCTCCTTACAATCGGCGAGAATATGTTCCTTGGTAATGAGCGTGGCTCGGCGGCCAGAATCGACTGGTCGGAAACTTTTGCGAAGGCTGATGAGCTTCTCGGCATGGTCGGATTGAAGGACTCATCAAAAACTTTGGTAAAAGATATTGGTGTCGGTAAACAGCAGCTTGTTGAGATTGCGAAGGCTCTCGGCAAAAAAGTGCGTCTCTTGATTCTTGACGAACCGACTGCCTCTTTGAATGAGACAGAATCAAAGCATCTGCTTGACCTTATGCTCAAGTTTAAGCAGCAGGGAATGACTTGCATTATCATCTCCCACAAACTGAACGAGATTTCATACGTCGCAGATAAGATTACCGTAATCCGTGACGGTAGCTCTATCATGACTTTAGATAAAAAGAAGGACGACTTCAGCGAGGACACAATCATTGCGGCAATGGTCGGACGCAGCCTTACGGACAGATTCCCGAAGCGTGAGCCGAAAATTGGCGAGGTGTGCTTTGAGGTCAAGAACTGGTGCGTGGATCATCCCATTTATGACGGAATCAAAGTTTGCGACAACGTGAACTTCAATCTCCGCCGCGGTGAGGTCCTGGGCATCTCAGGTCTTATGGGTGCGGGACGTACTGAGCTTGCGATGAGCATCTTCGGCCGCTCTTACGGTGCGAACATACGCGGACAGATTTTCCTTAACGGAAAGGAAGTGTCTTTCCCGAATGTTAAGTCCGCAATCAAGAACAAGATCGCTTATGTCACCGAGGACAGGAAAGGCAACGGACTTATTCTTACGGAGTCAATCAGCAAGAACACGACTTCCGCCAATCCCGGAAAAATCTCCAAGAACTATGTGATTGACTTTGACAAGGAGAGGCTCTACTCGCAGCAGATGGCGAAGGAGATGCACACGAAATGCGCTTCCGTTGATGAGAACGTCGGAAATCTTTCGGGCGGAAACATGCAGAAGGTTCTTCTCGGAAAATGGCTTTTTGCCGAGCCCGACATCCTGATTTTGGACGAGCCCACGCGTGGAATTGACGTAGGAGCGAAATATGAGATTTACTGCATCATCAACAAGATGGTCGCGGAGGGAAAATCCGTGATTATGATTTCATCCGAGATGCCTGAGATTCTTGGTATGTGCGACCGCATCTACGTTATGAACGAGGGCAGGATGATTGCGGAGATGAACGGTAAGGATGCGACTCAGGAAAAAATCATGACGTGCATCATCAACTCAGGAAAATAATTATAGGAGAACAATATGGCTGAAACAAAGTTGGACGTTAAGCGTACACTGAAAAATAACACGATGATGTTTGTGCTCGTCGGCGTTATGATTCTTTTCGAGGTGCTGATTGGCGCTAAATCAGGCTGGAATTCTCACCTCTTTGCTCCGGCGAACATCACGAACCTCATCAGGCAGAACACTTATGTCGCTATCCTTGCGACTGGTATGCTGCTCTGTATTCTTACCGGCGGCAACATCGATTTGTCCATCGGTTCCGTAGTAGCTCTCGTCGGCGCGCTTGCCGGTGTGTTCATCGTTACGTGGCATCTGCCGATATGGCTTTCGATTGTCCTCTGTCTTTTGATTGGTACTCTGATCGGTGCCTTCCACGGATTTTTCATCGCGTTCATTCATATC
This sequence comes from Treponema sp. UBA3649, assembly GCA_002373325.1. Taxonomy (GTDB): domain Bacteria; phylum Spirochaetota; class Spirochaetia; order Treponematales; family Treponemataceae; genus Treponema_D. The sequence goes on along the minus strand of DFKI01000091.1, from coordinate 8,894 downwards.
CCGCCGTTCATTACGACGCTCGCAGGTATGCTTTTGTGGCGTGGTGTCGCGACAATCGTTCTTGACGGTAAGCCGATCGCTCCTTTCCCGCCTAAGTATCTGAGCCTGTTCGAGAGCTTCATCCACGGTAAGGGCAACTCCGCTCTTGACATGGTTACGATGATTGTGGTCGCAGTCTGCTGTCTCGTGTTCATCGCTCTTGAGGTCAAGGGACGGCTCACGAAAATCAAGAAGGGCTACGACGTTCCTTCCAAGCTCGCGTTCATTACGAAGCTGGTTATCCTTTCTGCGGTAATCATTGTCGTGGGTCTTTTCCTTGCACTGGACCGCGGTATTCCGGTTGTGTTCATCCTTCTTGCGGTGATTGTCGCAATCTACTCATACTTCACTCAGCACACGGTTCCCGGACGCTATCTCTACGCAATCGGTGGAAATGAGAAGGCGGCCCGACTTTCCGGCGTGAACACGAACAACGTGATGTTCTTCGCATACACCAACATGGGATTCATTTCTGCGGTCGCGGCTCTGGTGACAATCGCTCGTCTTAACTCTGCTCAGCCAACGGCCGGTCAGAACTATGAGATGGACGCAATCGCATCCTGCTTCATCGGTGGTGCTTCCGCTTACGGTGGAACAGGTACCGTTTCAGGCGCGATCGTCGGTGCTATCTTCATGGGTGTCTTGAACAACGGTATGTCAATCCTCGGTGTTGACATGAACTGGCAGCGCGCGGTAAAGGGACTTGTTCTTCTGCTCGCCGTCATCATGGATGTTGCTTCGAAGAAAAAGAAGGGAGGAAAGAACTAAGGGTATCTTTGGTCGGTCAAGGAAATCCTGAGACTTACGTTAAATAAAATCGCTTATTAATGTGGCTGGTTCCGTACTTTAGCCTCCATCTACGGAATCAGCCTTTATTTTTTTTCCTTCTACCTGAGCAGGTTGCTGATTTCCTTTTTCCAGTTCCGGCTCCATTTTACGTTGTTCATGAAGATGATTGACGTGAGCCCCTGTACCGATGCCCATATCCTGATTATCTCAAGCTCCTTCTCGTAGTCTGAGAGCTCCGGCTTTTTTTCCGTGAAATATTGCGCGCACAAATCCTTTAGAATCAGGAAGGGCTTGAAATTGTTTTCGTCGGACTTGCTGAAATCAAGGTTCACATGGATGTAGCCCCGCGAGAACAGGAAGGTGAAGTATTCCGGGTGCTCCATGAAAAAGAGGACGTATGCGTTTCCAAGCGCGATGATTTTTTTCTCAATGCCGCCGTCCCGGATCTTGTTTACGGATTTTTCCAGACGCTCCGTGAAATTGTCCGTGACATGATTTTTTATGGCAGTGATTAAATCTTCTTTGCTCTTGAAATGCGCGTATGGGGCCGCCATGCTCACGCCGCATTTCTCTGCGAGTTTCCTCATGGAAAGAGATCCCTCGCCGCCTGAGTTAATCATTTTTATTCCCTCTTCAATGAGCGCGTTCCGTAAATCCCCGTGGTGATATTTATCTGACATGTTCCAGCATCGCCTCTATTACCAATTCATTTTCCTCCCACAACGGTGAGTGGGCTGAATTGTAAAAAGTATAGAATTTTTTCTCGGGTGCTTCAAGTCTTTCGTACAGTTCATTGGACAGCGTGACCGGAGTGGTGTAGTCATAATGTCCGCTGGAAAAATAGACCGGAATCAAAGCTGGTTTGTCCGGCTCGACTGAATATTTCCGGTACTCGCTTTTTCCGAGCAGGGACTTTCCCTTCCAGTAGTTTATTCTTTCCGATGACGTGTAGCACTTGCATGACATCTGCTTGAAAAAAATATCCTTCACGTCCGAGCGCATTTCCCTTGTCGTTCCGCAGCCCGCCATGAGCAAAATCTTCTCCCAGTTCTTTCTGATGCTCTCCGGCTTTTTGATTTTGAACTCACCGTCTTCTGAGAATGATGCGAGCTTGTTCATTTCTTTAAGGGCCTTTTTGTCTCCGCGTTTTTCGAACTCCTCTTTCATGAAGTGATAGCCTTCCTCATATCTTCTGTCAGATTTTACGAAATCCTGCCCCATGCCGAAGTAGCAGTGGAAGTCCTCTGAATTTGTCTGAGCGAGATAAAGCCCAAGGTTGGTTCCGCTGGAGTGTGCCATCAGATAGATTTTGTCCTTTTTGTATGTGCTCCTCAAATATTCCGCAACCGTATGTGCATCGGACGCAAGCCTTTCAATCGTGATTTCCTCGCTCGTAATCCCCGGGTTGTATGAAAGTCCCTCCCCAAGATAATCCCACCAGCAGACGGTAAAATGCTCGGCTATTTTGTTTTGATATCTTTTTGCGTAAGCCTCATTCAGCCAGACCTCAGGAACACCGGGGCCGCCAGAGATGAACAGAAGCACGGGATTGTTTTCGTCAGTCATAGTTATGAACATTCCGTTTATGTTTCCGTTTACGTCAATGAAAATTTTTTCAGTGTTCTCAAGTCCCTTCGCCGGCTCGCTTCCGACTGTGGCAACGCTTGTGCAACCCGTCATAAATCCAGCTCCCAAAGCAATCATTAGTCCAATATTAATTTTAGCATTTTTCACGCTCATCGTCATCTCCGTTTCCTCCGTCTGATTAGAATTTATACATGCCCTAGATTGCAGCATAGAAGCCGCCTTTATAATCCCTCTTTGATTTTTCTCCGTCCGCACTCAGAATCTGTTTTCCGCCGAATGCGTAGCCTGCCCGGATAGAGATTGCCGTCGCGATGATTTCGCCCGAATAATTGAAGTATACCATTGGCATTGGAACCACAAAAAGATTCACTCCCTTGATTTTGATTCCTGTGTCCGTCGCCGCAAGTCCTCCTCCGAGCGTGAGGGTGAGCGTGTCCGTTTTTACAAGCTGGTGGCCGTACATCAAAAGTCCCTCAAAGTTTTTGTAGGACTCAAATGGATTTGCGCCACGTCCGTCAATTTTCAGAAGGAAGGAATTCTTTCCGCATACGACCTTGCCGAAAAGCCCCAGTCCGTGAAATTGTTTTTCGTCATATCCTTCGATTCCTTTGGGAAAAATGTCCTGCGAGTAATACACTTTGCCGGTAATCTTGTCGGGAGCGGTGGAGGCGCTTTCCTCATTTTTCGTCCACATGAGCTGCAGGCTGCCTGACGGACTGAAAAGATAGTTTCCCTTCCCAAGCTGAAGCATCTCGAATTTGAGAGTCGGTATTACGTTGAACTCAAAGTCCTTGGTGTCCTGTGCCGTGAGAGTGGAAAATGATCCGCCTGCAAAAATTGTTCCCAGAAGAATAAGTCCGGCGCATATTTTTTTCAAACCCTGTCTTTTCATTTGCATTTCTCCTTGAAAATATAGTGTTTAATCTTAATGGTGTTAACTTCTAGTCTCAATATACATCTTAATCTTAACGGTGTCAAGATTAAATAAAAAAATTAAGCCAATCTCTGAAAATTGAAGTTTTGGAATGCGCCCCATGTTTTTTTGCATGTTGACAATCCAATTATATTCCCTATAATGTAAGTATGGAAAACACACATTTTGACAAAGTTACGGTTGCTGTTACCGGGGCAACAGGTGCGATGGGCGGAGAAGTTGTCTCTCATCTTTTGGACAGCGGAAGCGTAGGACAGATAAAAATTCTTGTGAGGAATCCTTCTAAAGGAAGGTCTTTTTTTAGGAAGCTTTTAAAGCGCGGCGGAAAACGCATTGTCATTGTGCAGGGCAGCTTGCATTCTTATGACGCTGTTGCCTCTTTGGTAAAAGATTCGGATTATGTCGTGCATTGTGGGGCGGTAATTCCTCCTAAGGCGGATCACAATCCCGATAACACTTGGTTTACCAATTACACGGGCACTCAGAATATTGTGACCGCCATAAAAAATTCTTCCAGGTCGGATAAAATAAAGCTCGTCCATATCTCGACTGTCGCAGTCTACGGAAACCGTGATTATCATCATCCTTGGTGCAGAATGGGTGATCCGGTCATGTCAAGTGCCTATGACTATTACTCGGCCTCGAAAATAAAGGGCGAGAGATTTGTGGTTGAGAGTGCTTTGCCCAATTGGGTCGTTTTAAGACAGACTGCTGTTTATCACAAATATTTTCTTTCGAATAATATGAATGACGGGCTCATGTTCCATACTTGTTGGAATGCTCCGTTTGAGTGGATTACGGACAGGGACAGCGGTTTTATGATTCAGCGTCTTGTTGAGCGGGATTTGGAAGGCAAGCTGAACGGATTTTGGCAGAAGTGCTATAATATTGGCGGTGGAAAATCCTGTCGCGAAACCGGGTATGAGACTTTTAACGAGGGCTTTGGTCTTATGGGGGCCAGTGCGAAAAAATTCTTTAATCCCGAGTGGAATATCCCGAGAAATTTTCATGGAGTCTGGTATACGGATTCCGTCGAGCTGGACAATTGGCTGGATTACAGAAGGGAGAGTTCCAGTGACTTTTGGGCGAGGATGAAAAAACAGCTCTGGTACTATAGGCTCGGAAAAATTGTTCCTTCCAAGCTGATTAGAAAATTTGCCATTGAGCGTCTGCTTAAAAATTCCAATGCTCCGATGAATTGGGTGCGTCTTGGAAAAAAGGGCAGGATAGATGCGTTCTTCGGCGGCATGGATGCTTTTAACGCGATTCCACGAAACTGGAGTGAATATCCGCTTCTTGCCGAGGGAAAAACTCCTGATGGTGATATTGATTACGAGGATTTGAAGGATGAGTCAAAGGCGGACCGTTTTAAGCTGGACCATGGATACGATGAAAGCAAGCCGGACGAAGAGCTGTCTTTGGAGGATTTGAAATCAGCGGCCAGATTCCGCGGAGGCGAGGTGGTTTCCTCTCAAATGGAAAAAGGAAAGCTTCATTCTCCCGTCAAATGGAAGTGCCATAATGACCATGAGTTCAGCTCAACTCCCTATGCGGTTTTAAAGGCCGGGTTCTGGTGTCCTGTCTGCTGCGAGGCGACTCCCTGGGCCTTTGATGGTGCGAGCGCAAAAATTCCTTTCTATGCCCAGATTTGGTATGACACTCATTCCAAGGCGGAGGAAAAAAATGTTTATCCCTATGACGAGCATGAGGATGACGATTTGATTATGAGCTCGAAAAAATTATGAGCAGGCATTTTCTAAAAAAATTAGTCCTTAAGAGTTTACCAGAATGAAAGCTGTCATTTATGTTTTTTCCGGTACTGGGAACACCATGCTTGTGGCTCAACTTTACAAACAGTTTCTCTCCTCTTACGAAACCGTCATACACCGTCTTGGATTTGGAGAAGTGCCGTCCTCTTCCGATGCTGACCTTATTGGCTTTGCCTATCCGATACATGGTTTCAACGCTCCGAAAGTTATGGTTGATTTTTGCAGGAGCATGCCCAGTGTCGGGAAAAAAGGCGAAAGGGTAAAAAGGTGTTTTGTTTTCAAGACCAGCGGAGAAGGACTGAGCTTCAACAATTATTCTTCCCAGAAGATGATAAAAATCCTTGAGAAAAAGGGATATTATTTTGTGAGCGAACGACATTACGTAATGCCCTACAATATGATTTTCAGACACAGCCCTGAAATGGTGAAGAGCGAGTACATTTATGCCCGTGCCTTAGTCCGCCTGAATTGCAGGCAGATTTCATCCGGCATGGAAGAAAATGTCCATACAAATCCACTGAAAGCATGGTTCGTTCCTGTCTTTCGCATCGAGTGGATTTATGCGCAGGCACAAGGTCCCTTTATGAAAGTTGACATGAGTAAGTGCGTCAGGTGCATGAAGTGTGTAAAAGGCTGTCCTTTGCAGAACATTTCTTATGACGGAAAAAAATTTAAGTTCGGTACGAATTGCTCGCTCTGTGTCTGCTGCTCCTTCAACTGCCCCACATGTGCAATCAGCATCGGTCTCCTGAACGGATGGAGGGTCAATGGCTCATATAACATTCAGAAAACCGCCGGTGATTCTTCCATACAATTTCCGTATTTCGATGAGAACTTGAAGGGCCTGAAAAGATGGCTCTTTTATAAATACTATAAAAATTGTGATGAGGTCCTCAAGAATGGCGGCATAGATTTAAATGATGACATCCGCGCGGTTTCCGTCCAAGAAAGAACCGATTGATTTTACAAGGTGATCTACTTCCGTTGTGGAAAAATACAGAGACGTGTGATATAATGAAAGAGGAGGTAAGTATGAACGAGGAGCTTATTTCTCTTTATAATTGGTTTGACATAAGGCGTGATGATCTGATAAAAGATCATGAGGGCGAATGGGTGTTAGTGTCAGGAAATGAATCTTTTGGCTATTTCAAAAGCCAGTCGGAGGCAGTGTCCTACGCACAGAGTCATGGATTTAAAATGGGTACTTTTTTGGCACAGCTTTGCATTCCCCGCGAGCAGGAAAGAAATATGTTTTACAGCGTAAATCGAGGTGTGTTTTATGCATGAGGCGTTTACCTGCCGTATTCCGAATTCGCACAAAAGTGCTGTCATAATTGATACTGAAATAACAATCGGAATTCCACCGAGGGAGAATCCCAAGTATGCATCGATAAAGTTGAAAGCCTTGATTGACACAGGTGCGAATGGTACTTGCATAAGTCACAGACTTGCTTTGGCCTGTCATCTTGAGCCTGTTTCCATAATGAAAATCATTTCGGCCCAAGGTGAAAGTGTGGTTCCTGTTTATAAAGCTGATTTGAAACTTCCGACGGGAACAAGTTTCTCCAATATACTCGTAACGGAAGTTGCTGGAAGTGAAAATTTTGATGCCATAATTGGAATGGATATACTTTCGCAAGGTGATATTGCTTTAACAAGTGATAAGGATGGTCTCGTCTTTTCCATGCGGTTTCCGTCCAAGAAAGAACCGATTGATTTTACAAGGTAATTCACGGGATGGAAGAGTCCTCCTGTGGAGTATATAAAAAAAAGGACATCCCAGAAAATTCCGGAATGTCCGTTTGCCAGTGTCGCTGTAATTACTGACGTGTGAATGTCATTGTCATTCCATCCTCAGTCATCACAAAAGTCTGCCAGTTGTCGCTGGTTGTGATTGTGCCAGACTCTCCATCTGTCGTTACTATGGCGGCATTTCCGTTTACGGTGTAAGTTCCTGTCTGAGTTCCCTCGCCCGGTATGGTGGCTGAAATGACTCCGTTGTTGAACGAGATTGACATTGCAAACATGGGTGACATTTCGTCGTACATTGTTTCCAAATAAGTTTGACCAAGCGTACTTGTCACGTCCACTCCCTCGCATGTTGCGGTATATGTGGAGCCGCTCCTTGTGATTGTAACTGTGCTTCCGCTTGTTGTTATGGAAATCGTCGAGCCATTGCTGGTGACAACCGTTCCTTCCGACTCCATTCTTGTCGGTTTGTAGCTGTTACCTGAGAGTGGGTCAGAGGGGGCGTTGTTGCATCCTACAAAAAATGCCGTCATTAACAATGCCGCAAGAACAGCGACAAATCCTGTGATTTTTTTCATAAAATCCTCCTTGAGATTTCGGAATCTGCCTACGCATTTTCCTTTGTATTGTATTTCTAAAGGGTACTATACAAAAAAAGTGTCGCGTCAATCCCCAAAAAATGTGTAATTTCGCTTTCCGTTTTCCACTTTCCACTCGCACAAGGGGTTCTCCCAACTTACGCCCGGTTGGAGCCATGCCGCGGCCCTGACGCTGGGCAGCCCGACTTTAGGCGGGCCGAAGCGAAAGCGTAGTGGCGGAAAACGGGTTCCAAAAGCGACGTACTTTTCCCGCCGAGGATTATCCGTGCGAAATGCGATGTCGTCCAACTTTCCACTTTCAACTTTCCGTTTTCAACTCGCACAGCTTTCCACTTTCCACTCTCATCCTTCCACTTAAAAAATTTCCTGTAGAATCTTTTTCCAATCTGTGCTACACTTAAAATATGACAGAGTTACTTGCCCCGGCCGGAAATGTGGAGGCCTTGGACGCTGCAATCGGTGAAGGTGCCGATGCTGTTTATTTGGGATTGAAGAGCTTCAACGCCAGGCTCCGATCATCAAATTTCGCGTGGAGAGAATTCGAGGCTGCCGTACAAAGCGTGCATCGCCTTGGAAAAAAGATTTATGTCACGGTAAATACGGTCTGTGAGGAATCCGAGACCGAGAGACTTTACCGCTTTTTGTCTTATCTCAATAAAATCGGACCCGACGGACTTATCGTGCAGGACTTCGGGGTTATCCGTATGTGCCAGGAATTTTTTCCGGACCTTGAGCTCCATGCTTCCACACAGATGAACGTGGAGTCTGCCGCCGCCGCAAATGAACTTAGCGCTCATGGACTGAAACGTGTGGTTTTGGCCCGGGAGCTTGGACTTGAGGAAATCCGTGCGGTAAAGAGCGCGACCAACGCACAACTTGAGATTTTTGTCCACGGTGCCCTTTGTGTGAGTGAGAGCGGACTCTGCCTTTTTTCAAGCTATCTTGGTGGAAAATCCGCGAACAGGGGAATGTGTACACAGGCATGCCGGAGAATCTACAATGCGGAGCTTTCGGGAAGTGATGTCCCCGGATATTATTTTTCACCATGCGACCTTCAGTTGATTGAGCATGTTCCCGAGCTGATGAAAATCGGTGTGGACAGCTTTAAAATAGAAGGGAGAATGAAATCCGCGGAGTACGTGGGAGCCGTCACCGCTGCCTACCGCTATGTGATGGACCACTGGGAAAGTGACAGAAAGGGTGCCATTGCCGAGGGAAAGAGAATCCTGAGCACTGATTTCGCAAGGAGCAAAACCGACTACTGGTACGGATATGACACCCCGAAAGATGGAATTCCTGCCGCAGGTGAGAAAATCCTGAATCCAAAGCAGGCGGGAGGAACCGGAATCTACCTTGGAAAAATCTCTGACTTGAGGGCGGCAAATGAGGAGGAAAAATCAGAATACCGTCAGTACATAAAGGAAGGGG
>DFKI01000018.1 GCA_002373325.1 Treponema sp. UBA3649 | reverse complement strand
TTTGATGAAAAATATGACATGATTCCCGTTCTCTACATCCCGGAGATTTTGAAAAGGTTCCGATCGCTTCGTGGATATGACGTAAAAAAATTTGAGGCGAAGACGAGACCTCACACATACAGAATTCTTGTCGTGGATGATTCTGAGACAACAAGGCAGATTGAGTCCAGTATTTTGCTGAGCAACGGATTTATGGTTGACGAAGCTGTTGACGGAATCAATGCGATGGAGATGGTAAAAAATCAGCAGTACGATTTGATTCTTACTGACGATGCCATGCCGAGAATGAACGGTGAGATTTTTTTGGACAACCTGCGCCACATGGAAAATTATGCTGAGGTGCCGGTGCTGGTAATGGCCGCCAAGCCTATTGACGGAGGAAACGGGTTTGTAAGCAAGGCGGATTTCAAACGTGGAGATTTGATACAGAAGATAAGGGGATTGTTGCATGAGTAAAAAGATTCTTGTACTGGAACCGTCTGCCGCTGTGCAGGGTCTGTTTGAGGAAAAATTAAAGAAGAGCGATGTGGAGCTGCATGGTGAGACGGGATGCATAAAATTTCTCTGGTCACTTTTCAGCGCGGTGCCTGATGCTGTTTTTATCAACGCAAAGTTCTGCAATCCTCCGAGCGGTGAGATCGTGCGATTCATAAAATCAATGGAGAAACTCAGAGGCATTCCGATTGCTCTTTATACAACCGGCGATTTTGCGTTTGAGGAATTCTACATGAAAAATTGCGGCGCGGATGCTTTCCTGCATTTTGATGAAAAAAATGTGCCGCAGAATATCCTTGGTGTGCTTGGAATGAGCGGTGAAAAAAAACTTGCGCTTCCGGTTGCGAATGTGGAGATGAAATCCGCCGTTTGCCAGAAGATTCTGAAACTTGTGACTGAGCTTGAGTCCATTGAGGATGTCGTCGCTGGATTTTTGAATATTGTCGCGGAGTTTGCTCGTGTGCCGGCTGTGATGTTTTGTCTTGTGCAGAATGACGGTCCCGGAGTTTATTACATTGTTTCCGACAATTTTACGGATGTCGAGAGAAGTGATTTTCATAAGGTGAGTGTGACGGATTTTGAAAAAATACGCCATGACTTGAATATGGGAAAAGTGGTTCCCGTAAGACTTGCTTCAGAGAATTCCCTGGACAAGTACAGGACAAAGGATGTTCCTCTTTCTTCGTATCAGTTTGTTCCTATGAAGGATTCATCGGGAAATTATTTTGCGGCTGTCAGCGTGGTTAAGGAAGGAACCTTTACTGCAAATCAGCTTGACATGCTAAACTTCTGCGCGTCAACAGTTTCCGTTGTCATGGAGATTGCGGTCCTTGTCAAAAAGAAGATTTTTTTTGAAAAGAGAATTCGCAAGGCATTCGGCAGATTTGTTCCCGAGCAGATTATTGATGAGATTGTCGCTTCATCGGATGCAGAGCAGAATGTGTCGGTAGGTGAGAAACGTGAGGTTGCAATTTTGTTCAGCGATATCAGGTCGTTTACGAGCATCAGTGAGAGAAATAAGCCTGAGACCATCGTTGCATTCTTGAACAGATATTTTACAATCATGGTGAACATCATCAAAAAGCATGGTGGCACAATTGACAAATTCATCGGGGATGCGATTATGGCTTTGTTCGGTGCTCCTGTGAGTTATGAGGATAATGCCCGTCGTGCAGCCGCTGCCGCTTATGAGATGAGACAGGCTCTTTCGTCGGTGGAACTCGGTGATTTGGTTATGCCGGAAGGAATGAAGTTCAACATAGGAATCGGAATCCATTACGGGGATGTTACCGTGGGATCAATCGGTTCTAATGACAAAACTGATTACACTGTTATCGGAGACAGCGTGAACCTTGCCTCTCGACTTGAGGGACTGACCAAAGTTTACGGCTCAATGATTTTGGTGAGCGAGTCCGTGAAGAATGATTGCAATGATAACGAATTCGTTTTCCGTTATCTTGATGACGTGAAAGTGAAGGGCAAGGCAAAGGCAGTTCCCATTTATGCGATTGATGCGTCCCTGGAAGATTTCAGTTCTGAGTACAGGGAGTGTTATGCAAAAGGTTTGGAACTCTATAAGGAAGGAATCTGGAATCTTGCTAAGGAGTATTTTGAAAAGGCAAAAAATGAGGCTCCCGATGACAAGGCCGTAAATCTTATGCTAGGACGCTGCGAGGAGTTCATAAAAAATCCCCCGGAGAATTGGGACGGAGGATTTGAGTTCCACACTAAGTAAGTTGAGAGTTGAGAGTTGAGAGTTGAGAGTTGAGAGGTCGCATTCCTAACTTCTCATTCCTAACTCCACTATTTTCACACATTGATTTATCCCGTCCATTGCGGAGCTTACGATTCCTCCTGAATATCCTGAGCCTTCTCCCGCGGGATAAAGATTTTTAAGACCGATGCACTCTCCGCTCTCTTTGTCACGGACGATTCTGACCGGAGTGCTTGTTCTTGTCTCGCTTGCAATCAAAAGTGCGTCGTCACAAATGTATCCCTTCATTGATTTGTTCACTTCCCTGAATGCGGATTTTAATCTGGATGAAATCTGTTTTGGAAGAAATGAATTCAAATCCGAACTCACAAGTCCAGGCGCATAGCTTGATCGTGGAAGTGTGCCGCTTTTTTTGTCATCAAGAAAATCTACCAGTCGCTGGGCAGGTGCTTTTTGTCCCTCTCCGTTTTGTGCCGTGATTTTTTCAAGCGCGTCCCTCCATAAAAGTCCTGCCATTGCCTCGCATCCTTTTCCTAAAGCAAGAGTCCTGAAATCCATGGGGATGTCCTCAGGGCGAGTCTCAACTACAACAGCCGCGTTGCTCCATGCACTGTTTCTTCCAGCTGCCGACATTCCGTTTACTACAATCTCATCAGGACCCGATGCACTTGGAACTACAAATCCACCGGGACACATGCAGAAACTGTATACCCCGCGACCTTCCTGCTGAGTCGTGAATCTGTACTCCGCGGCTCCAAGTTTTTTCGCTCCGTCTTTTCCGTGATACTGGATTGTGTCAATCACCTCACGCGGATGTTCGACCCTGACTCCGACAGCGAATGTTTTTGCTTCAAGAGACTCGGGAGATTCTGTGGCAATCATTTTGTATATGTCGCTCGCTGAATGTCCTGTGGAAAGTAAAATTGCATCTGCAAAAAAATCCTCGGTCTTTCCGCTCAATGTGTTTTCCGCACGGATTCCCTTTACGCATTTTTTTTCATCCTCAATTTTTGTAATCAGTGAGACGCATCTTGTGTTGAAATGAATCTCTCCGCCAAGCTCGATTATTTTTTCACGCATCGCCATGATGATTTTTGGAAGACGGTCGGTTCCAATGTGCGGATGTGCGTCGGTTAGAATTTTTTCATCGGCTCCGAAGTAGTGGAAGAGCGCAAAAATCTCAGAAATGTTTCCGCGTTTGTTGCTTCGTGTGTAAAGTTTTCCGTCGCTGAATGTACCGGCTCCGCCTTCACCAAAACAGTAGTTCGTGTCGGAGTCTACAATGCCTTTTGTGCTGATTGAGGCAATCACTTTTTTTCTTTCGCCCGCGTCCGATCCCCGCTCAATTACAATCGGTTTGATTCCGTACTCAAGAAGTTTCAGCGAACCGAAAAGTCCCGCAGGTCCAGAGCCAATTATGAGAACGCTTTTTTTTCCGTCAGCCCTTTTCCACTTTGGCGTGAATGTTCCGTCGCTTTCAGGCCTTTCTCCGATGTATGCTTTGTAGCGCAAAACAAGTTTTACTCTTCCGTGCCGTGCGTCCACCGATTTTTTTACAAATACAAAACTCGTCTCTTCTTTCTGTGCTTTGATTCCTTTTTTGTCCAGCTCTGAGAACAAAAGAGTTCTGATGAAGTTTTCGTCCTTTTCTTTTTCCGGTGAAAGTGTGATTGAAATATCTTGTGTCATAAAATCAGTGTAACGGAAAATTGATTTTTTAACAATATGCGGAATGTTCATCTATGCGCTTCCATGGATATTGACGCTTGTAAAAATCTTCCATATAATTGGACTTGAAAAAGTTGGAGGAATTTTATGGAAGGCATGATTGGAACGTCGGACGTGAGCCGGGACAGGGAAGTAATCAGGACGAGCGTTGTTGGCATAGTGACGAATCTTTTGCTCGTTGTGTTCAAGGCAGTGGTGGGCATTTTCTCCAGGTCCGTCGCAATCATCCTTGATGCCGTGAACAATCTTTCGGACGCGGCTTCCTCCATTGTTACAATCGTGGGAACGAAACTTGCGGCGAAGGAGCCAGACAAAAAACATCCTTTTGGTTACGGTCGCATTGAGTATCTGAGCGCAATGGTCATTTCCATTCTTGTGCTCTATGCCGGTGTCACGTCGCTCGTGGAATCAATCAAAAAAATCATCCGTCCGATTACTCCGGAATATTCTCTTCCGTCTCTCATAATCGTTTTTGCCGCGGTCATCGTAAAAATCATCCTTGGCTCTTACGTAAAATCAAAAGGAAAAAAACTTCGCTCCGACTCTCTCGTGAACTCAGGAACCGACGCCATCCTTGACTCTGTGATTTCTTTTTCCACGCTGATTGCCGCAATCATTTTTCTGATTTTCCATCTTTCGCTTGAGGCTTATCTTGGCGTTGTCATTTCGCTTCTGATTGTAAAGGCAGGACTTGAGATGCTTCGGGAGACAATTTCAAAAGTCCTTGGTGAGAGGGCGGAATCTTCACTTGTGAGAGAAATCAAAAAGACGGTGAGTTCGTTCGATGCTGTTCACGGCGCATACGATTTGGTTCTGAACAATTACGGTCCGGATTTTTTCAACGGATCGATTCATATTGAGGTTGACGACAATCTTTCTGCGGAAAAACTTGACGAGCTTGAAAGACGCATTGTGGAAAAAGTTTACATGAGCCATCACGTCTATCTCACGGCCATCGGAGTTTATTCGGTCAACACGAAGAATGACAAGATTTCGGAACTAAAGAAAAAAGTTTCGGAAGCTGTTTTGTCACATGAACATGCGGTCCAGATGCACGGATTTTATTTTGACGAGAAGACTTCCACAATCCGCTTTGATGCGGTAATCAGTTTTGACGCACCGAGCCGCATTAAAGTGTGTGAGGAAATCCGGGAGTCGGTTGAAAAACTTTTTCCCGGATATAAGATTGTCATTGGCCTTGATGCTGATTACAGCGAGCTTTGATGAACGTGCGATTAAAATCCCAGTGCAAGATTTTTTTCAATCAGCTTGATTCTCTTTTCCACTTGTCCGCGTGAGGTGAGGGAATCTTCCGGCGTGTTCATGCAGTAGTCCACCATGCGCTCCACCGTGCTTTCGGCCACATGCATTCTTGTGTCACTTGATGCGTAGTAAATCAAAAGCCGTCCGTCATCATCACAAATCGCTCCGTTCGTGAAAACCACGTTGCTCACATCTCCCACGCGCTCATCACCTTCCGGAGCAATCAGATATCCCGAGGGACGTGCAATCACTTTGAGCGGATTTTTCAAGTCGGTCATAAAAGCGTAGATTACGTAGCGAAGTCCAGCCGCCGTGTTTCTAACTCCATGCGCGATGTGAAGCCATCCCTTTTCCGTCTTGATTGGAACCGCACCCGCTCCGTTTTTCACTTCCTTTATCGTGTGGTAGATTTTTTCATCGAGCATGATTTCCTCATCCACCACAGGATTTTCCATGCTGTCACAGAATCCCGCGCAGATTCCTCCGCCGCTTCCGGTCTCAATGAATCCGTCCTGGGGTCTCGTGTAAAAAAGATATTTGCCGTTCACTTTTTCAGGATGCAGAACCACGTTTCTCTGCTGGCTGCTTTTTGTTTTCAAATCTGGAAGCCGCTCCCAGTCAACAAGATTTTTCGTCCTCACGATTCCAGCCGCCGCCGTCGCAGATGATGTGTCGCTTTTTGGAACAGTCGGGTCTTTTCTTTCCGAGCAGAAGATTCCGTAAATCCATCCGTCCTCATGCTGAGTGAGTCTCATGTCGTAAACATTCACGTCGGGATTTTCCGTCTGTGGAAGCAAAATGGGAAGTCCCTTGAATTCAAATCCGTCCGTTCCGTTCTCGCTTTCCGCAACCGCAAAAAATGATTTTCTGTCCGCACCCTCAACGCGCACCACAAGGCAATATTTTCCGTTGAGTTTGATTGCTCCCGAGTTGAACGCAGCGTTGATTCCCATCCGCTCCATGAGATAGGGGTTGGTTTTTCTGTCCAAATCGTACCGCCATTCCAAGGGTGTGTGCGCCGCCGTAATCACAGGATTTTTGTAGCGCAGGTAGATTCCGTTCCCCGGATAGATTGGCTCATTCGGTTTTCTAATCAGCGCCTCATGCTCGGATTTCAGCATTGCAAGTCTGTCGTCAAAATTGTTCATCATCATAAAATCAACTCCTCTCGGGATTTTTATCCTGATTTTAAAAATCATTTTGTAGGCCAAAAGTTAAGTTTTCCAAAAAGCCCATGTCATCATCGGACACGCCCCACGTCATCATCGGACACACCCCACGTCATCATCGGACACACCCCATGTCATCATCGGACACGCCCCACGTCATCATCGGACACGCCCCACGTCATCATCTGGGTGCTTGTGTCATTATCGGGCTTGACCCGATAATCTCAATCAACGTTAGAGATTGCCGTATCAAGTACGGCAATGACACAAAGTCAAGTACGGCAATGACATGAAATCTTGCATAGCGATGACTGGCTTATGTAAAACCTGAATCTTATAATATAAATGAAAAGTAATTTTGTCCACAAAAAAATATTTTTAAGTAAATTTAACTCACAATCCTCTCAACTCTCAACTCTCAACTCTCCCTTGCCTAAAATTTACTTTTGTTCTATAATACACCCATGACCGTATACGAAAACATCAACGCACTTGTCGGATATGCCTTGGGAACTGGACTTATTGAAGAGGACGACATCATCTACACGAAAAACCGTCTGCTGGAGCTTTTTAATCTCAGTGGATTTGAGAATCAGGCTCAGGCAGAGAATGTGCCGTCCGTAAAAACAGAGGAGCTTGAGACGATTCTTGCAGGACTCATTTCCTATGGTTCTGAAAAGGGATTCTTCGAGGATACCGGCATTGTGAGCAGGGATCTTTTCGATACAAAAATCATGGGATGTTTGGTTCCGCCTCCGTCCGTCGTCCAGAAAAAATTCATGGAGCTGTACAAAAAATCTCCGATTGATGCTACGAAATGGTTCTATAAATTCAGCCAGGACACGAACTACATCAGGCGTTACAGAATCTCCAGGGACGTGAAGTGGCAGGCAAAGACTGATTACGGAACTCTGGACATCACAATCAATCTTTCAAAACCGGAAAAGGATCCAAGGGACATAGCGGCTGCAAGAAACGCACCTCAGTCAGAATATCCGAAGTGTCTTTTGTGCAAGGAAAACGTAGGGTATGCAGGGCGTCTGAATCATGCGGCAAGACAGAACCACAGAATCATTCCTCTTCGTCTTTCGGGCGGTGAGTGGGGATTCCAGTATTCTCCCTATGTCTATTACAACGAGCACTGCATTGTTTTCAGCAATACTCACGAACCGATGAGAATTAACCGCAACACATTTTCATCGCTTTTTGATTTTCTCAGGCTTTTTCCCCATTACACAATCGGAAGCAACGCTGATTTGCCCATCGTCGGCGGCTCGATTCTTTCGCACAATCATTATCAGGGCGGAAACTATGAATTTCCCATGGCAAGAGCTCCCATCGAGACGAGAATTTCCATCGGTGGATTTGAGGATGTGACTGCTGGAATAGTGAAATGGCCGATGAGCGTAATCAGAATCTCCGCGTCAACTCCAGGAAGCCTTGTGAATCTTGCCGACAAAATTCTCCGCAACTGGAGGATATACACTGATGAAAAATCGTTCATCTATTCTCAGACAAATGGTGAGAGCCACAACACAATCACTCCGATTGCCAGAATGAGGAACGGAAAGTTTGAGATGGACCTTGTGCTCAGGAACAATATCACGACGAACGAGCATCCCCTGGGACTGTTCCATCCACATGCCGATTTGCATCACATCAAGAAGGAAAACATCGGTCTGATTGAAGTGATGGGACTTGCAGTTCTTCCCGCACGTCTTAAAAGAGAACTCTCAGATTTGGGAAATGCCCTGATCCAGCGCAAGAATATTGAACAGGACGAGACTCTTTCCAAACATGCCAAGTGGGTGAGGGAGTTTTCAAAAAAATACGACAGGATTGATTCCTCCAATGTGGACCGGATTTTGAAAGACGAGGTTGCTTTGGTCTTTTCGCGGGTACTCGAGGATGCCGGTGTTTACAAAAGGACTCCTGAGGGAAAAGATGCCTTCATGCGTTTTGTGAGAACCTTCTGCTGAAATTTGATTGATATATATAGAAGAAAATTGACGGGAGAAAAATATGTCAGAGCTTTACATACCTGAAAATTACAAGCCTCTTCTCAGTGTAAAAGAAACCGAGGCTGCCATCGTGCTGGTAAAGAAATTTTTCCAGCTTTCACTTTCCACCGAGCTGAATCTTACACGTGTCACCGCGCCCCTTTTTGTAAAATCCGGGACTGGAATCAATGATGATTTGAACGGAGTCGAGCGTCCGGTTCGCTTCCCTGTGAAAGACATGAACGAGTGCCAGCTTGAGATTGTGCATTCCCTTGCCAAATGGAAGAGACTCAAGGTGACGGAGATGGACTTGAATCCGGGATTCGGAATCTACACTGACATGAACGCAATCCGTGCCGATGAGGAACTTGACAATCTTCATTCGCTTTATGTTGACCAGTGGGACTGGGAGATGGCCATTGATCCTAAAAACAGGAGCGTCGCATATTTGAAATCGGTGGTGCAGAAAATCTACCGCACTTTGAAGAGAACCGAGTTTTACATTTACGACCGCTACGAGCAGATTAAGCCTGAGCTCCCGGAGGAAATCACTTTTGTCTATGCCGATGACCTTCAGCGTGAGTTCCCGGATTTGTCACCGAAAGAACGTGAGACTGAGGCGTGCAAAAAATACGGTGCGGTTTTCATCATTGGAATCGGTGGTAAACTGGACGACGGAAGCATCCACGACGGACGTGCTCCTGACTATGATGACTGGATTACGATGGACGGAAGCCACAGGGGACTTAACGGCGACCTCATGGTTTGGAACAGCGTGCTTGGAATCGCGATGGAGCTTTCTTCAATGGGCGTTCGTGTTTCTCCTGAATCTCTCAAGGCCCAGCTTGCCGAGAGGGGATGTCCTGAGAGGGCGAATCTTCCTTTCCACAAAAAATTGCTTTCGGGTGAGCTTAAGCAGACTTTGGGCGGAGGAATCGGTCAGTCGCGCCTTTGCATGTACTTCCTCAGAAAGTGTCACATCGGTGAGGTGCAGGTGAGCACATGGCCTGATTCCATGATTGATGAGTGCCGCAAAAAGGGAGTCGCAATCCTTTAGCCTATGTCCCGGATGGAGTATGATTTCAGCACGGATTCAATCCTTCGCGAGTTGCCGACTTTTCGTGAGCGTGGGATTACCGAGCTTTCAGTTCACGACAAAAAAATCGCCTCTGACAAAAAAGCTGTTTCGGACATTTGCCGTGCGGTGCAAAAACAGATGCCGGAGCTTTTCCTTGTGATTTCTGTTGAGCCGCAGATTATTGACCGTCCGCTTGTTGAAATCTTCCAGTCCGTATGCTGTTCGCTTGAGATTCCCTTGCGCGGTACCGAGAAGGGCGGGGCACTGCTTTTTGACAAAAAACTCTATTCCTCAAAGGCGGATTTGCTCAACCGACAGTCCCTTGTTTTCGGCTTTGACATGGAATACGGAATCCAGAGCGGGGACAGTTTCAAATCTTTCCGCGACCGTCTTGATTTTGCCATGAGACTTTATCCCAATCACATTGATTTTGCGCAGCTTGAGGGAAAGATGGAGCTTCCTAAATCCACCGGGACCTATTCGTCAAAGGATTTGGAATATTCGCGAGAGATGGCCTTTGCCTGCCAGACTTTTTACTCCGAGGGTCGTGCCGTGCCTTGGTTCAATTCCGTAATCCGCGAGCTGAAGATTTTTCCATCCGCATTTTTCTCTGATTTTTCCGAGTGGCAGAGGTGCAACAACTGTTCCCTGGACTCCGATTTCCGTCCCGCATCTGCTTCCCACGTGGAGATTGAGAAGATGCAGCTTAATTTCCTGAAGCAGAAATTTTCCGAAAAGCACAAGCCCATGCTTTTTCCCATGGTTTCCGACGTGGTGAGATTAAACGGTGCGTTCAGCAGGGCAGCCGCAGAGGGGGAGGAGACAATCCTTGAGCTTTCCTACAATCCCGACGACCTCCTTTCCCCGGATTCGGACGACATTGGCCGTTTTGCGGATTCCGTCCCCATGGAAAGTACCAGCGTGAAGATTTTCTGCACCGACGAGGGCCCCGACTACCGGATAATTTAGAATTGGCACTGGAAATGTCATTATCGGGCTGTGTGAAGGGGACAAAAAGTGTCATTATCGGGCTGTGTGAAGGG